>JBCDAE010000004.1:0-160753 GCA_039186235.1 Pseudomonadota bacterium
ACCATCGAGGAAATCCGCGCGCGCAAGCACCCCGAAGTCGACGCCAAAGACGCAGAAAAGAACTATATCAAGGCCATCGGCAAGGGCATCCGCAAGGTGATGTCGAAGATGGGTATCTCGACCTATCAATCCTATTGCGGGGCGCAGATTTTTGACGCAGTCGGGCTCTCCAGCGCGTTCGTCGAAACCTATTTCACCGGCACCTCGACCACGATCGAAGGCGTGGGGCTCGCCGAAGTGGGCGAAGAGACCGTGCGCCGCCACGCACAGGCCTATGGCGACAACCCCCTCTACAAGGGCATGCTCGATGTCGGCGGCATCTACCAGTACCGCCTGCGCGGCGAAGAGCACGCCTGGACGCCAGACAATGTGGCGCAGCTCCAGCACGCGGTGCGCGGCAACAAGGCTGAGACCTACGAAGAGTTTGCCGCTTCGATCAACGAGCAGTCCGAAAGGCTGCTAACGATCCGCGGGTTGATGGAATTCAAGACCGCGGAAACGCCGATCGACATCGACGAGGTCGAACCCGCGAGCGAGATCGTCAAACGTTTCAGCACCGGCGCGATGAGCCTTGGCTCGATCAGCCACGAAGCGCACTCCACCATGGCGCTGGCGATGAACCGCATTGGCGGTCGCTCGAACACGGGCGAAGGCGGCGAAGAGCCGTTCCGCTTCAAGCCGATGGACAACGGCGATTCGATGCGCAGCCGGATCAAGCAGGTCGCCTCGGGCCGGTTTGGCGTGACGACCGAATATCTCGTCAATTCCGACGACATCCAGATCAAGATGGCGCAGGGCGCGAAGCCCGGCGAAGGCGGCCAGCTGCCCGGCCACAAGGTCGACAAGCGCATCGGCGCGGTGCGGCACTCGACGCCGGGCGTGGGCCTGATCTCACCCCCGCCGCACCACGATATCTATTCGATCGAGGATCTCGCGCAGCTGATCCACGATCTCAAAAACGTGCAGCCGGAATCGCGCATTTCGGTGAAGCTGGTGTCCGAAGTGGGCGTGGGCACTGTGGCCGCAGGCGTCTCCAAGGCGCGCGCCGATCACGTCACCATTTCAGGCTATGACGGCGGCACCGGCGCGTCGCCGCTGACCTCGCTGACGCACGCCGGAAGCCCCTGGGAAATTGGCCTCGCGGAAACGCAGCAGACGCTGCTGCTCAACGATCTGCGCACGCGCATCGCGGTGCAGGTCGATGGCGGCCTCCGCACGGGGCGCGACGTCGCCATCGGCGCGCTGCTGGGCGCGGACGAGTTTGGCTTCTCCACCGCCCCGCTGATCGCGGCGGGCTGCATCATGATGCGCAAGTGTCATTTGAACACTTGCCCCGTCGGCGTGGCGACGCAGGACCCCGAGCTGCGCAAGCGCTTCACCGGCCAGCCCGAGCATGTGATCAACTACTTCTTCTTCGTCGCCGAAGAGCTGCGGGCGATCATGGCGGAGATGGGCTTCCGCACAATGGAAGAAATGATCGGACGCGTCGACCGCTTGGACATGAACCGCGTCCACCGCCACTGGAAGGCGCGCGGCATCAATCTTGACCGCATCCTCTACAAGCCCGAGCTGCAAGAGGGCGCGATGCTGCGCCAGACCGAAGGGCAGGATCACGGACTGGACGCCGCGATGGATCTGAAACTCATCGCCGACGCGCAAGAAGCGATCGAAGCGAAAACGCCCGTGCAGATCGACACCGAGGTCCGCAACGTCAACCGCACCGTGGGCACGATGCTTTCGGGTGAGGTGGCCAAGGCGCACGGCCACGAAGGTCTCGCGCCCGACACGATCCGCATCAATTTGACGGGCGTGGCCGGGCAGAGCTTTGGCGCTTGGGTCGCGCATGGCGTGACGCTGGATCTGGTCGGCGACGCCAACGACTATGTCGGAAAAGGGCTTTCGGGCGGCCGCCTGATCGTGCGCCAGCCGGACGGCGTGGCGCGCGACGCAACCGACAACATCATCGTTGGCAACACCGTGCTGTATGGCGCGATTGCGGGCGAGGCGTATTTCAACGGCGTGGGCGGCGAACGTTTTGCTGTGCGCAATTCGGGCGCCATCGCCGTGGTCGAAGGCACCGGCGATCACACCTGCGAATACATGACCGGCGGCGTGGTCGTCGTGCTGGGCAAGACAGGCCGCAACTTCGCCGCGGGCATGAGCGGCGGTGTCGCCTATGTCTACGATCCCGATGGCGCGTTCTCAGGCCTCGTCAATCACGCGCAGGTCGACCTGATGCCGATCAGCGCCGAGGCAGAACTCGAAGAGGGAACGGGTCGCCCGCAGCAACGCGCGCGCTCGGTCCATGACTTCGGCATGGGCGACATGCTGCGTCACGACGCCGAACGCTTGCGTATCTTGGTGGAGCGGCACCAGTTGCACACCGGCAGCGCGCGCGCGGGTGAGCTGCTGGCCGATTGGGACGCGGCGCTCACACGCTTCGTCAAAGTCATGCCACGCGATTACAAACGCGCGCTCGAAGCGCTTGAGGCCGAACGCCTCGAAGCCGCCAGCGTGGCGGCGGAATAAAGAGCAAAGACAATGGGTAAAGACACCGGATTTCTCGAACTGGATCGGCGCGAGCGCGATTATCTCGATCCGCAAGAACGGCTAAACAATTACCGCGAATTCGTGGTGCAGCCTTCGGACAAGACGTTGTCTGACCAAGCCTCGCGCTGCATGGATTGCGGCATTCCCTATTGTCACAACGGCTGTCCGGTGAACAACATGATCCCGGACTGGAACCACCTCGTTTACGAAAACGACTGGAGGAACGCGCTCGACGTTCTCCATTCCACCAACAACTTCCCCGAATTCACCGGCCGCATCTGCCCCGCCCCATGCGAGGCGAGCTGCACGCTCAACATTGTCGACCAGCCGGTGACGATCAAATCGATCGAATGCGCGATTATTGATCGCGGCTTTGCCGAAGGCTGGGTTGAACCCCAGATTCCGGCGGAAAAGACCGGCAAATCGGTCGCGGTCGTGGGCTCTGGCCCCGCGGGTATGGCCTGCGCGCAGCAGCTGGCGCGCGCGGGGCACTCGGTCACCGTGTTTGAAAAGTCGGACCGGATCGGCGGTCTGCTGCGCTACGGCATCCCCGACTTCAAAATGGAGAAGCACCTCATCAACCGCCGCGCGGTGCAGATGGAGGCCGAAGGTGTCGAATTCCGCACCAGCAAGGAAGTCGGCGTCGATATCTCCTTCGCCAGCCTCAAGGAGAATTTTGACGCGGTGGTGCTGGCCGGAGGCGCCGAAGACGCGCGCCCGCTTTCGATCCCCGGCGCGGAAATGAGCGGTGTGCGTCTGGCAATGGAATTCCTGACCCAGCAAAACAAGCGCAACGCGGGCGACGAGGAAGAGCGCGCCGCGCCGCGCGGCAGCCTCAAGGCGACCGGCAAGCATGTGGTCGTGATTGGCGGCGGCGACACGGGTTCGGATTGCGTGGGCACCTCCAACCGCCAAGGGGCGGCGTCGGTCACGCAGCTGGAGATCATGCCCAAGCCCCCTGAAAAAGAGGACAAAGCGATGACGTGGCCCAATTGGCCGCTCAAGCTGCGCACGTCCTCAAGCCACGAAGAGGGGGTGGACCGCGATTGGGCCGTGCTCACCAAGCGCGTCATCGGAGATGGCGAGACGGTAACCGGGCTGGTCTGCGCCAAGGTCGAATGGGTCGATGGAAAAATGCGCGAGATCGTGGGCAGCGAATTCACGCTCAAAGCCGATCTAATCCTGCTCGCGATGGGCTTCCTTGGCCCCAAGAAGAAGGGTCTGCTCGAACAGGCTGGCGTCGGTCTGACCGGGCGCGGCAATGTCGAAGCCAACGAGCAGGACTACGCCACCAGCGAAGACGGCGTGTTTGCGTGCGGCGACATGCGGCGCGGGCAAAGCCTGGTCGTCTGGGCGATCCGCGAAGGCCGCCAATGCGCGCGCAGCGTGGACGAAGCTCTGATGGGCGTGAGCGAACTGCCGCGCTAGGGCGCATTTCCTACTGTTCCTCAGGCCGGTATGCGTGCCGCGGATGGACTGGTTGAGCTTTTGCGGGTCTTTTGCGCGTCAGCGCCTTGTGTCACCTTTGCTTGGGCTTGGGCGGCAAAGGTTTGATTTGAAAATGCTTTTTTCGGGGTTTGAAAAGCGACACGGTGTCACTTTTGTCACCTTTACCCCCTCCTCACAGCGCCCAATCGACCGTGCCTCGCCCGTGCGCTTCCAGAAACGCGTTGGCCTGGCTGAACGGCGCGGAGCCGAAGAATCCATTATGCGCCGAAAGCGGACTGGGGTGCGGGCTGGTGACCACCAGGTGCTGCGCGCTTTTACCCAGCGCCGGAACGCGGCTCGCTTTCTTGCGCGCGTGGCTGCCCCAAAGGATGAAGACGGTCGGCTCGCCGCGCTCCGCCACCGCCGCCACGCAGGCGTCGGTGATCGCGTCCCAGCCGCGCCCGGCGTGGCTCCCCGCTTTGCCGGATTCGACCGTCAGAGTGTTGTTGAGCAGCAGCACGCCCTGCTCCGCCCAACGCGTCAAATTGCCGTGCGAAGGGCGCGCCAGACCAAGGTCGCTTTCCATCTCTTTGTAAATGTTGACCAAAGAGGGCGGGACTTTGACCCCGTCCTGCACCGAAAACGCCAGACCGTGCGCCTGGCCCGGCCCGTGATAGGGGTCCTGCCCCAGGATCACCACGCGCACCGCCTCCAGCGGCGTCAGCGCCAACGCGGTCAAGCGCGAGCCCCGCGGCGGGTAGACCGTTTTTCCAGCATCCTCTTCCGCGCGCAGCCAGCCGCCGAGCTTGCGCGCTTCAGGGCTGGTCAGCGCGGGTTCAAGCGCGGGCCGCCAGCTTTCGGGAATGTCGTCCTGCGCCATCGCCGTGCACGCTAGCTCGCCGGCCGCCCGCGCGGCCACACGCCCCTTCCCCTCTATCCCCGATCGGCGTAAGGGCACCTGCGATGACAGTGCATTTTCATGAAGAAGACCTGCCCGCCGGCGTTCTCGAAGGCACCGGCGCTCTGGCGGTCGACACCGAAACCATGGGCCTCGTGACGCATCGCGATCGGCTGTGCGTGGTTCAGATCAGCGATGGCTCAGGCGATGAGCATTTGGTCCGCTTTGGCGTGGGCAGCGAATACGACGCGCCCAATCTGTGCCGCATCCTCGCGGACCAAAGCCGGGTGAAGCTGTACCACTACGCGCGCTTCGATCTGGCGGCGATCCAGTATTATCTGGGCGTCATGGCCGCCCCGGTGTTTTGCACCAAGATCGCCAGCAAGCTGGTGCGCACCTACACCGATCGGCATGGGCTCAAGAACCTGTCGAAAGAGCTGCTCGACGTCGATATTTCGAAACAGCAGCAGTCGTCGGATTGGGGCGGCCCGGTGTTGAGCGATGACCAACGCGAATACGCAGCGAGCGACGTGCGCTATCTCCATCAACTGCGCGAAGAATTGACGCGGCGGCTTGAGCGCGAAGACAGGTTGCATCTCGCGGAAGCCTGTTTTGAGTTTCTGCCCACGCGCGCGCTGCTCGATATTGCGGGCTGGGCGGAGCGCGATATCTTTAGCCACGAATAGGAGCGCATCGAAGAGTCTCCATGGTCATCAAGCGGCGCATCGAAACCAGCGAAGCCAAGGCCCTGCGCAGCCGCAGGCAGGAGTTCGCTGCGCCCAATGGTAGCCATGACAAGCTCGTCGGCGCGCTCGCCCGAGGGCTCCCGGTCGCGGTCGGCGTGGTCGCCGCGTTGATGATCATCACGCCTTTGTCGCCGCGCGGCGAGGTCAGCTTTCTGCTTGATCGCAACAAGGTGGCGGTGATCGATGAGCGCTTGCGCGTCGACAACGCGATGTATCGCGGGCGCGACGATCTGGGTCGGCCTTTCTCTATAACCGCGGGCGAGGCGGTGCAGCGCTCCAGCGCCGATGGATTGGTGCGCATGGACGACATGATCGCGCAATTGTTGCTTCCCGATGGGCCGGCACGCCTTTCCGCCAACGGCGGCACCTATGACATCAACAGTGAAATCATGGCGGTGGATGGCCCGGTTCAACTGACCGCCGCCGATGGCTACCGAATGACCGCCAACGGGGTTTCGGTCGATCTGGAGCGGCGCGAAATGAGCGGCGACAAAGGCGTCGCGGGGGAAATCGCGGCCGGGACGTTTTCCGCCAACACCCTGCGTGCTGACCTCTCCGCCCGAACGCTGACGCTCGAAGGCGAGGCGCGAATGACGATGATACCCGGAAAAGTGAGATTGCCCGAATGACCGATGCGCGCGCGCCTAAGTCAACTGTCTCTCTGAGCCCCGCAGCCATTGGCACGGCGGCGCTGAGTTTTGCCCTCACGCTCGCTCTCGCGGGTTCGATGCAGCTGCACGCGCAGGGGATTTCTTCCCACAACACGCGCGCGCCTGTCAGCGTGGACGCGGGCCGCATTGATGTGCAGGAGCGCGAAAACCGCGTGGCGTTTTCGGGCGATGTTGTCGTGACTCAGAGCGATCTCACCGTGCGGGCGCAGCGGATGCTGCTCAACTATGTGGACGCGCAATCACTCGAACTTCAACGCATCACGGCCACGGGTGGGGTCACGGTTTCGCGCGGACGCGAACGGGCGACGGGCAACACAGCCGTTTACGACTTCAATCGGCGCATCATCACCATGGCGGGCGATGTGCGGCTGCGCCAAGGGGAAAACACCTTGGTTGGCGGGCGGCTGGTGATCGATCTCGACACAGGCCTTTCCAGCGTGGATGGCAAGGCGTCCTCGAGCGCTGGGGCAGGCACCCCCGGTTCGCAAGGCCGTGTGCGTGGCACCTTCACCGTTCCGCAGGGCAGCGACGACGCAATCGAAAACTGAGAGGCCGCAAAGCCGCGGCCTGGACTGCTTAGTAGGCGTTGTCGTGCCGCATCACCCAAATCGTCCGAAACACGATCGCGATGTCGTGCGCTAACGACCAACTGGCGATGTACTCCAGATCGGATTGCAGACGGTCTGTCAGGTCTTTCTCGATCTCGGTCGCGCCGCGGTGGCCGCGCACCTGCGCCAAGCCGGTCAATCCGGGCTTGAGGCAATGGCGCTGCCAATAGGTTCCATCGACTTCCCAGAAATACTTGTTGTTCGCCTGACTTCCCAATGCGTGAGGCCGCGGTCCGACGATGGACATGTCGCCCCTTAGGACATTTACAAGCTGGGGGAGTTCATCAAGGCTGGTGCAACGAATAAAGGCGCCAATTCGGGTGATGCGATCATCGTCGCGCGATGTGGATCGGCTGCCGTTCTCATCCTGGTTGTCCACCCGCATAGAGCGGAACTTGTACATGTCGAAAAATTGGTTGCCGCGTCCCAACCGGCGTTGAGAAAAGAAGGCTGGCCCGCCATCTTCGAGCTTTATCATCACGGCTATGACAGCGAGCAAAGGCGAAAGCGCAATCAACGCGGTTGTTGCGACCGCGACATCGAAGCCTCGTTTCAGAATGCGCGACCGCAAACCCAAGGGACCAGTTGTCACGACAAGCGTTGCCCGCGCCTGATCGTCGTAGCGATGAACGCCGACCGCACCCAATGTCTGCGCGGGTTCGCTCACCATTTCACCGTGAACACCTGACGATCTCAGAAGGAAGGCCCAATTATCGCGCCGCTCGCGCGGCGCGCTGATCACAACTTGATCCTGATTTTGCAGCAATTTGCCAAGGCGATCGAGCATGAATGGATCGCGCGCGGTCGGATCCAGACCGAGCTGCTCCGCGGAAACCACCACCGCTCCGTCCAGATGAAAACTCGGCCCTCCATCGTCAATGACGAGCTGGTTGCGAACCTTGCCCCCCCAGAACGCTTCGATTGCAAGCGGGACACAACGACGAACCGCGACGACAGATGCGGCAAAGAACATGAAGCCCAATGTGACCGAGACTCGCGAGAAATCGGCGCTCGACTTGGTGTAGAACGCTAAGAATATGAGCAGGCCGCCAGAGATAACCAAGGCGGTCAAGGCTTGGCGGATCGCGAAAAGCCAGTTCGCCAGAGCCTCCAAACCGTAGGTGCGATTGTAGAGGGCAATGGTGAAGTAGAGCGGAAGCAGAGCTTGTCCTGCCAGCATCGTCTCCGCGTCCCACCACACGCTGTGATAGGCGCGTGAGGACAGCATGAACGCGCCGTGCATCACGATTGCATCGATGATCATCAGCAAGGCAAAGGCCCGTAAGCGACGCCTTTCCAGCGGCGCTGCGATCTTGCGCTGCACTATGCCGGTCTGACCTATATCAAGCGGCAGAGCGCGCAGCTTGTCCATATGCTCGTGTCCCCGTGACGAAACGATGGGTTACGGCGAATTGCTTATGAATTCGTTTACGATGAATTTTTACCATTTTGCCGACACCAGCGGCCTGTCAGCCCAAGAATTCACCGGCGCGCCGCAAAACGGGCAATTTCCGCGAGTTCTTGAGCCAAGAGTGTCGGCGCGGCTTGACTATTGGCAAGCAGATTTTGGTGCAAGGCGACCAATCGCGGAATTAGTCGATCAAGCCGTGTAAGGCGCGATCCGCGCGCGATGGGCCGGTTCCAGCACGCAAATTGCTGCCGAATGTCGCGCTCCTCACGCCAGAAGACGCCCAGTTGCGCCTTTTCCCCCCTGTTGAGATTGTCAAAACTCCCACGGGGCCCAAGCTTCGCGCTAAGCCGCGCGAGCTGCGAAGCGCGCCGCTCAATGGCCAGCAGAAGACCGACCGGGTTTAGGCCCAGCTCGCGCATGCGGTGCAATTCACGGGGAAGGCGGTTTGTCTCCCCACCAAGCACAGCGTTAACCAAGGGCTGAAAGCCATCTTCTTCGGTTGGCGCACCAATTTCCGCGTAATCGTCGACACTCGCCGGACGCGGCGCTTGCGGTTCCGCGCCCAGGTAAAGCGCGAGCTTATCGACTTCGGATTGCGCCAGACGGACATCAAGCCCCGCAGATCGGGCGATGCGTTCGGCCAAATCCCCTCCGAGCCGCAGACCCGCTGCATCCGCCATGGCGCGCACCGACGCGGCGACCGAAGAGAGATCGGGTGGATGGAACATAGCCACCAGAGCGTCGTCGCGCTTTTCAAGAAGCTTGGCTGTGCGCGACTTATCCGTGGCCGAAGTTGCAACCACAATAACAGGCGCGGCGTCCCCCGCCCCGGCCTCTCCGGTTTCGATGAGCGTCTTTAGCGCATCATGCGCTTCATCACCGCTGGCGCGCACGAAAATGTGACGCGTTTCGCCGAACAAGGAGGTTGAGCGGGCTTCATCACCAAGGCTGGCGGGATCACGCCGCAGATCCGCCCCGGACAGCTCAACGCGGTCACCGGGGCTCGGCAACGCGGCGATAACCCTCTCAGCGGCCGCGCTGGCTCCGGCTTCGTCAGGGCCGCAAAAGAAGAATAGGGACGCGTTGTGAGCTCCACGAGGAAGCCCGCGGGCGAAGTCCTTATTCGCCACCTTCATAGAGGCATCAAGGCGTCGCCTCGGCGCGCTCGCGCAAGGTCAGCGCCACCTGAATGCCCATTCGATCGGCGACTTCTTTGGACAGGTTTTCAAGCGCGGTCTGCTCGGCCGCGATCGTGGCGTATTCGCTCGAGACCACGTCGATACCGGCGTCAGACCCAGCGGTTGCGTCGAGCAGAATTTCGCCGCTTCCCAGCTCGATAAGCTGGTAACGCGTGCGCAGAATGCGACGTTCACGGCTGATCGTGTCGTCGTTCAGGACGCCCAAGGCCTCCAGCGCGTCATCTATGCGGACGTCGAGCCGGTAAGCCGGTGTCGCCTGACCTCCCGCCTGAAACCGTTCGAGCAGCGCGTTTCGCAAGAGCCAACCCCCGCGACCCGGAATGGGCGGGACATCCACAGCGGAAAGCCCCTCCGCTACCGCCGCGTTCGATCCGCCCGCGTACATCGGCTGCAGCCCGCAAGCCGATAGAGGCACCGCGAGCGCGATCAGTGCCGAGCCCAGGAAGCGCGCGCGCCTCATGTAACTATGTTGACCAGCCGATCAGGCACCACGATCACCTTGCGAACCTCCGCTCCATCAAGCGAACGCTGGACCTTCTCGCTGGCAAGCGCAAGCGCTTCGAGGTCTTCTTTGGCCGCCCCCTTTGGCGCGGTGATGGTGTCGCGCAGCTTGCCCTTGTGCTGGATGGCGATCGTGACCTCGTCCTCGACGAGCATCGCCGGATCGTGGGTGGGCCAAGCGGCGTCGGCGATGAGGCCTGCGTTGCCCGCCTTTGCCCACGCCTCTTCGGCCAAGTGCGGCATCATCGGGCTGGCAAGCTGCATCAGCGTGCTTATCGCGAAATTGCGGCTCTCGCTGGGTGCAGCTTTCTCGGTCGCGCCGGTCAGCTCGTAAATGCGCGCGACGGCCTTGTTGAAACCAAGCGCCTCGATATCCTCGGCGACCGCGACGATGGCTTGGTGCGCCTTGCGGGCGAGCGCCTTGTCCTCTCCGATTGCGGACAGATCAAACTGTTGGAACAGGCGCCAGAGGCGCTGCACAAACCGACCGCACCCTTCGATCCCGTCTTGCGACCATGGCAGGTCGCGTTCGGGCGGGCTGTCGGACAGCATAAACCAACGCACCGCGTCCGCGCCGTATTCGGCGATGATCGCGTCGGGATCGACCACGTTCTTCTTGGACTTCGACATCTTGACGACGCGTCCAGCGGTGACGGGCGCTCCGTCTTCAATCGCAATCCAGTCGGCGCCGTTTTTACGCACTTCGTTGGGGCTCAGCCAGCTGCCATCGCCAAGCGCGTAAGTCTCGTGCGTGACCATGCCCTGCGTGAAAAGCGCGTCGAACGGCTCTTTCACCTCGAATTTGCCGATGCGCTCCATCGCGCGAGTCCAAAAGCGGGCGTAAAGCAAATGGAGGATCGCGTGCTCGATACCGCCGATATAGTGCCGCACCGGCATCCACTTGGCGATCTCTTGCGGATCAAACGGCGCATTATCCGGCTGCGAGGCGAAGCGCAGGAAATACCAGCTGGAATTGACGAACGTGTCGAGCGTATCGGTCTCTCGCAGCGCCGGTTTGCCGCTGATCGGGCAGGTCGTGTGCTTCCACGTCGGGTGGCGTTCGAGGGGATTGCCGGGCGTGTCGAAGTCGATGTCTTCGGGCAGCTTAACGGGCAACTGGTCACGCGGGACCGGCACCGGGCCGTGATCGGGTGAGTGAATGATCGGGATCGGCGTGCCCCAATAACGCTGGCGCGAAATGCCCCAGTCGCGCAGGCGCCACACCGTGGTGCCCTCGCCCCAGCCGCCCTCTTCCGCTTTCGCGATCACATCGGCCTTGGCGTCTTCAACGCTCAGGCCGTCGAGGAAGTCGGAATTGACAATGACACCGTCGCCGGGTTCCGCCTCATCGCCCATGGGCGCATCCGCTTCGGACACGTCTTTGGCTACAACACGCGCGATCGGCAGCTCGTATTTGGTCGCGAACTCAAAGTCGCGCTGGTCGTGGCCGGGCACGCCCATAACCGCGCCGGTGCCGTAATCCATCAGCACGAAGTTGGCGATGAAAACGGGCATGGCCTCGCCCGTGAACGGGTGTTTGGCGGTGACGCCGGTGTTGAAACCGAGCTTCTCAGCCGTTTCAAGCTCCGCCGCCGTGGTCCCGCCCTTCTTGCATTCCTCGATAAACGCCGCGACCTTGGTATCGCTCGCCAAAGACTGAGCGATGGGGTGATCGGCCGCAATCGCGCAAAAGCTTGCGCCGAAGATCGTGTCGGGGCGCGTGGTGTAAACCGGCAGCTTCTCGCCGTTTGACAGGTCGAAGGAAAACTCGAGGCCGGAGCTCTTCCCGATCCAGTTTTCCTGCATCAGGCGGACCTTGTCGGGCCAGTCCTTGAGCTCGCCCAAACCTTCGAGCAGATCTTCAGCAAAATCGGTGATCTTAAGGAACCACTGGTCCAGCTTGCGCTTCTCAACCTCGGCGCCCGATCGCCATCCCTTCCCATCGATCACCTGCTCGTTAGCGAGCACGGTCATGTCGACGGGGTCCCAGTTGACCTCGGAAGAGCGGCGATAGACCAGCCCCGCCTCGTACATGTCGAGAAACAGCGCCTGTTCGTGGCCGTAATAGTCGGGATCGCAGGTCGCGAATTCGCGCGTCCAATCCAGCGCAAAGCCAATGCCTTGCAACTGCTTCTTCATCGCCTCGATATTGGCGTAGGTCCACTCACCGGGGTGAACCTTTTTCTCCATGGCCGCGTTTTCAGCCGGCATGCCAAAGGCGTCCCAGCCCATCGGATGGAGCACTTCAAACCCGCGCATCTTCTTATAGCGCGCCAGCACATCGCCCATCGTGTAGTTGCGCACGTGGCCCATATGGATGCGGCCCGACGGATACGGAAACATCTCAAGAATAAAGCTTTTCGGCTTGTCGCTATCCGAATCGGCGGTGAAGGTGCCCGCCTCGTCCCATGCGCGCTGCCAGCGCCCGTCGGCTAAAGACGGATCGAATCGGGTCTCAGTCATGCGTTCCGCTCTTGCGCCAGGGACCTAGCCCGAGACAGCCTTACGCCGCAGATCGCGGGCTTTGGTCAAAATGATGTCTTCAAGCTTCTGAACGGTGGCCGCCTGAACCGGCGCGTCCACCCAGGCGTTGCCTTGCGCAACCTGGCGAACCGCCGCTACGCGCAGCGCATCGGCGCGCAAATCCTGATCCAGAATCGCGACCGTGACCTTCACCCGTTCTTCGGGGTTCGCTGGATTGGCGTACCAGTCCGTGATAATGATCCCGCCCGAGCTATCCGCTTGTAAAAGCGGTGCAAAACTGACCGTCTCCAGCGCGGCGCGCCACAGATAGGCGTTGACACCAATCGTGTTGATTTGCGTCGACTGCAGCTGACTGGTCGGCCGGTCTGAGCCCCCACAGGCGGCCAGGCCCGCGGTGGCGACACAGGCAATGGCTACTCGGGAAATGGCTTTGGCGGATGTGAACACTTCGACGGGATTCCTCATTTCGTGTAATACGGCTTCCTATAGTCTGCGCACCGCGCGCGGCAAGTGCGACTCGCTGCGCCTTAACCCACCTTTTGTGGGATGCAGGCCACAGGTAGAGCGCATCCGACTCCAAATGCCCTCCAAGTCGTTGCATTACATCGCATTACAACCTTATCGTCGCGCTGACGCTAGGGATCAGCTAAGGTTCATCTCGAGTCGTGCAGCGATTTTGCTGTACGAGTTCGTCAAGCCGACATTGGAGCGCACGCAAGGTGACACGACGCAAGAACATGGGAGCCTCAAAGCAGCTTAAGCTGCCGCTGCTCGCTGTGTCCGCGGCGGTCATGTTGGCGTTGCCAACCGCCAGCTTGGCTTTGGTCGGTCTTGGTCTTGGCGAACAGGACGGTGCGCCCAGCGCGCTTGATCTGTTCACACCGGCGTCTGTTGATCCGGATTTGGCGTTACGCATCGCAGAAAAGGCTCGCGAAAAGGGCCTTCGCTTCACGCCCGCTGGCACCAACCCTGTCTTGGGCGATCGGACGGTGACCGTTGCCGTGCGGATCGACGATGATAGCGCGCAGGCGATTTCGGTCCGCAATTCCGCGCGCGCGGTCCCGGGCGCAGGGGAAGGCCTCACGGCGCTCAACACGGCGCGATTCAACCTTGGAACAGCGCGCGGCTATCAGAGCTTTGCGCGCACGGTGACCTTGCCCGATAGCATCCGCGACCTCAGCATGCCTGATCTTTCCGAATTTGAGCCGATCCAGCCGACGCGGGAAGACAAACCCAGCCGCCTACAACCGCGCATCGAATTGGAAGACGAACGCCTTGCCGGACGCTCGGTGAACACGCTTGACGATTTGGGCGCTCAAACCGTCGACGTTGGCGGCTCTTTCCGCCTCTCATCCAAAATTGACGTCACAGCCGGCGTTCGCCTCAGCCAAGAGCGCGAGAGGCTTGGCCCGCTCACAAACTCGGTGCAAGACAGCCAGGCGGTGTATCTGGGGACGCAGATCAAGTTCTGATCGCGCGTTCGAGCCCTACAACTTTAGTTGGAAAGACCCGGTTTCAGCCGGGTTTTTTATTGCCTGACCTTACGGCAGCGCTACCCTTGGCCTCACAAAATCTTGGGAGGGAGCATCATGAGCCGAGTCGCCATCGTAACCGGGGGAACCCGTGGCATCGGGGAAGCCATTTGCCAGAGGCTGAAACGTCAGGGCCATACGGTCATTGCCAATTACGGAGGCAATGAAGAGAAGGCCGCGGCGTTCACCCAAGCCACCGGTATTGCCTCTTACAAATGGGATGTCGGCGATCACGAAGCCTGCCTCGAAGGCTGCGCCAAAGTGGCTGAGGAGCACGGCGAGGTCGATATCGTCATCAACAACGCCGGGATCACGCGCGATGGCACGCTCCACAAGATGAGCTATGACGATTGGAACGACGTCATGCGCGTCAATCTCGGGGGCTGCTTTAACATGGCGAAGGCGACTTTCCCCGGAATGCGCGAGCGCCAATGGGGCCGGATCGTCAATATCGGCTCGATCAACGGACAGGCCGGCCAGTACGGACAGGTCAACTACGCCGCGGCCAAATCGGGCATTCACGGTTTCACCAAAGCGCTGGCTCAAGAAGGCGCCAAGTTCGGCGTCACCGTGAACGCGATCGCGCCGGGCTATATCGACACCGATATGGTCGCCGCCGTGCCAGAACCCGTGCTAGACAAAATCGTCGCTAAGATACCGGTCGGCCGCCTTGGTCAAGCCGAAGAAATTGCGCGCGGAGTGGCCTTCTTCACCTCTGAAAACGGGGCGTTCATGACTGGCTCGACGATGAGCATCAACGGCGGCCAGCATATGTATTAGACCGGCGCGACCCACGGCCATGTCTATGAAAACGCCCTACCACCCGCCGGTGAAGCGTTCGATCGCAATTGCGGGTCACAAGACTTCGATCAGTCTCGAGCCCGTGTTTTGGGACGCGCTGCGCGAAGCGGCGCGCGACGAAGACCTACCAATAAGCGCGTTGGTCGCGCGGATCGACGCCGAGCGGATCCAGGCCGATACCCCGCCCGGCCTTGCCAGCGCCATCCGGGTGTGGCTCGTCAGCCGAGGGCAAGGCTAAGTCGTTCAATCATCCACCCGTTCGATATCCGCGCCCACGAGTTGGAGCTTCTCCTCCAGCCGCTCGTAGCCGCGATCCAAGTGATAGATGCGGCGCACTTGCGTCTCGCCCTCAGCCGCCAGGGCCGCTATGATAAGGCTCATCGAGGCGCGAAGGTCGGTGGCCATCACTTCGGCTCCGGTGAGCTGCACCGGACCTTTGACGATCGCCGTGCGCCCTTCGGTTGAAATGTCCGCGCCCATGCGAGCCAGTTCCGGCACGTGCATAAAGCGGTTTTCGAAGATCGTCTCTTTGAGCACGCTGGTGCCTTGTGCCTTGCACAAAAGGCTCATCAGCTGGGCTTGCATGTCGGTGGCAAGACCCGGGAAAGGCGCGGTGGTCAGATCGGTGGGTTGAAGCCCGCCATTGGCGGCGATCGTGACGCCGTTCTTGTCTTCCTCGACGTGCAGACCGATCTTTTGCAGCGCGTGAATAGTCGATGCCATGTCGTGCGCGTTGGCCCCTTCCAGTCGAACATCACCGCCCGTAATGGCCGCCGCGCAGGCGTACGAACCCGCTTCGATACGGTCGGGCATCACCTTATAGGTCGCACCGTTCAACCGCTTGACCCCGTGGATCGTCAGGTCTGAACTTCCGATACCTTCGATCTCCGCGCCCATCGCCACAAGCAGGTTGCAAAGGTCCACGATCTCCGGCTCGCGCGCGGCGTTGAACAGGCGGCTGGTGCCGTTGGCAAGGACAGCGGCCATTACCGCGTTTTCCGTCGCGCCGACGCTCACGACCGGGAAGTCAAAATCGCCGCCTGGCAACCCGCCATCGGGCTGCATCGCCTTCACGTAACCCTGCGCCAGTTCAATCACTGCCCCGAACGCTTCAAGCGCCTTCAGGTGCAGATCAATCGGCCGGTTGCCGATTGCGCAGCCGCCCGGCATCGAGACGGTCGCCTCGCCCGCGCGAGCCAGCATCGGGCCGAGCACAAGGATAGAGGCCCGCATTTTCCGCACCAGATCATAAGGCGCGACACTTGAGGTGATCCGTGTGGCCTCCAAGCGCATTGTGCGACCAAAGTCTTCCGGGCGCGTGCCCTGGATCGCGGTGGTGACTCCGAACTGGTTCATCAGGTGCTGGAAGCCGTCAATGTCCGCCAGCCTCGGCAGATTGCGCAGCGTCACCGGCTCCTCGGTCAACAGCGCGCAGGGGATGAGCGTAAGCGCGGCGTTCTTGGCGCCGGAAATGGGAATTGTACCTGAAAGGCGATTGCCGCCTCGAATAAGAAGTTTGTCCATGACCAACGCCCATACCGAAACGCACCTTTCGCGCAACTGACACGCAAGCGGCGACGATGCAGAAAAGCGATAGTCAGCATTGACCTGAGAGAGGCCAATCGGCAGGTGACGGCTCAACGCTTCCAAGCGTGAGAGGAAATGTGATGGCGAGCGCTTCAGCCAAACCAATCAAGAAAGCTGTGTTTCCGGTGGCCGGTCTCGGCACGCGGTTTCTCCCAGCCACCAAGGCGATTCCAAAAGAGCTTTTGCCGGTCGTGGATCGGCCGCTGATCCAATACGCGGTCGACGAAGCGCGCGAAGCAGGGATCGAGCAGATGATCTTCGTCACGGGCCGCGGCAAGTCCGCGATTGTCGAGCACTTCGACATGGCGTTCGAACTCGAAAAAACCATGGAAGAGCGCGGCAAGGATATGAGCGTGCTTGACCCTACGCGGGCGACGCCGGGCGATATCATCACTGTGCGCCAGCAGGTACCAATGGGCCTTGGCCACGCCATCTGGTGCGCGCGCGCGATCGTGGGCGATGAGCCCTTCGCGATCTTCCTCCCCGACGAACTCATGATCGGAAAACCCGGCGGCACGGGCTGCATGAAGCAGATGGTCGACGCGTATGAGAAGGTCGGCGGCAACCTGATCAGCGTGCTTGAAGTGCCGATGGAAGAAGTGCCGAGCTACGGGGTCATCGATCCGGGCGAAACCAAGGGCTTGCTTACTGAAGTCAAGGGCCTCGTAGAAAAACCGCCGCTAGAAGAGGCGCCGTCCAACAAAATCGTCTCAGGCCGCTACATCCTGCAACCCGAAGTGATGCGCACGCTCGAGAACCAGGAAAAGGGCGCGGGCGGCGAGATTCAGCTGACCGACGCGATGGCCAAGATGATCGGCGACCAGCCGTTCCACGCCGTCACCTTTGACGGCCATCGCTACGATTGCGGCAGCAAACTGGGCTTTGTTGAGGCCACGCTCGCGCTGGCGCTGGAGCGCGAGGATATGGGCGCCGACGTGCGCGCGATGGCGCAGAGGTTGTTGGGCTAACTTTCCATCAAAGGAGCGTAAATAGAGGTTGATGAGCGGGAGCGGACCTTGGATACGCTTTACATGTTCGCAGGGACCGGAGGAGCAATGGCCTACTCGCTCGATGAGACAGGTGCCAACCTACCGGAACGGTACGCTCCGTGGCGTTTCCGCCGAGAAGTCTTGACAACTGGTCCGACCTTCAGAGCAGGGTCAGACAAGGCGGCGCTAGAAGAAGTAAAAAGGAACGGTTTTGCGGTTGCGGTGTTTTCAGCGAGCGTTGATGACGAGCCCACGGGTAGTGGCGAAACGCGCAATCAGTAACGACCGCTCTCCACCCCATTTCAGCCGAAGCACTTGAGCGATCGCCGTCAATGCAAAAGAAAACCCCGCCGAACCAAAGGGCGCGGCGGGGTCTTTGCTTGGCAGAGCTCTCGGTTCATTCGGCGGCTTCGTCGGTTCCGAGTTCGCCCAGGTCGTCACCCGATGCTTCATCGTTGAGGAAGGTCAGCTTGGACACCGCCTCTTCGACCGCTTTGGGATCCTTGGCGGCGGCTTCGGCCAGGCCGCCTAGCGACGATCCATCAAGGCCCAGCTCTTTCATCAGGCCATCAAGCACCGGCGCCTGCGCGCGGTAGGCCAGAGCGGCAGACACTGCGTCGTTGGCAAGGTTGCCCGAGCCACCGCCCACGCCGCCATCGTTGGCCGCGCCGCCTGTGGCTCCGCCCCCATTGGTCAAACCATCGACCTGGACGATCTTGATCGAGTCGATCGCTTCCATCGGCTTCGCGCTTTCGCGCACGACCTCGGGCAGCACCTTGAGCAGCGCCAGCTTGGTCTGGAGGCTGATCTGATCCATCGAGAGGATGTTCGCCGCCTCGTTGACCGCTTGTTGACCCGCAGCTTCGACTTCGAAGCGCACCCGATCGGCGTCCGCGCGAAGGATTTCGGCGTCCGCGTCACCCTTGGCTTCGAGCCTTGCGGCTTCAGCGCGGTTGAGGGCCGCGTCTTTCTCGGCTTCGGCTTCGACCTTGATGCTGATCGCGTCACGCTCGGCCACCTTGGCCGCTTCGATTAGCTCGATCTTCTTCTGACGCTCAGCCACTTCGCTTTCACGTGAAGTGGCAACCTGCTCTTCCGCAGCCACAGCGAGAGCGCGGGCGGCATCGGCTTCGGCTTTCGCCTGGCTTTCTTCGCGGCTCTTGTTCTGAACCGCGATCTGCTGTTCCTGACGAGCGATCTCGAGCGCGCGGACCTGATCGATCCGGGCCTCTTCGACCGCGCGATCGGCTTCGATCTGCTGGCTGTCGACTTCCTTCTTGGCCTGAATGCGCGCGGCTTCCGCCTCACGCTCCCGCATGGCCTGCTCGCTGGCGATCTCGGCGGATTGCGAGGCGCGGCGGATCTCGACTTCCCGCTCTTGAGCAAGACGCGCGTATTCCTTGTCGCGCCCGATCTCAAAGCTGCGGCTGTCGGCTTCGAGGTTCTTGGTCTCCATTTGAACGCGGGTATCTTGCTCGATATCGTTGCGCAGTTTCTTGCGCGCCTCGATCTGCTCGGTCAGTTTTGTGAGACCTTCGGCGTCGAACGCGTTGTTGGCGTTGAAGTGCTCGATACTGGTCTGGTCGAGACCGGTCAGCGAGACGGATTCGAGTTCGAGGCCGTTCATCGCCAGATCGTTGGAGGACACTTGCTGCACCTTCTGGACGAAGTCGGCGCGCTGTTCGTGCAGTTCGTTCATGCTCATGCCCGCCGCAACCGAGCGCAGCGCGTCGACGAATTTACCTTCGACGAGGTCTTTGAGCATATTGGGCTGCATCGTGCGCATACCCAGGGTTTGCGCGGCCATGGCGATGGCGCCCGCGTCCGGGCGAACGCGGACGTAGAACTCCGCCTTCACGTCGATTCGCAAACGGTCGAGCGTAATGAGCGCTTCGGCGTCCTTGCGGACAACCGAGAGGACCAGCGTGTTCATGTTCACCGGCATGGTTTCGTGGAACACCGGGAAAACCAGCGCGCCGCCGTTCATGACGACTTTCTCGCCACCCACACCGGTGCGGACAAAGGCGGTTTCCTTCGAGGCTCGGCGGTACAGCGTGGTGAGGAAGACGAAGATCCCCACGATGACGATCAGGGCGATCCCAATCCAAATTCCAATCTCAATCAGCGTTTCCATGATTTCTCCTATGGTTCTGTTGTGTCCCGGTGCGGTCGGACCGGCGAGGTTTCGGGGCCTCGCTCTGGGTAGGCGTTAGTCCAGCTGCAGCTTCGGGCTTTCGTAGTGAACGGCGTAAAAGGTCTCTCCTTCGCGACGGACGAGCAGGACGGTGTCGCCCTCGCTCATGACGGTGTCCGGATCGTGGGGCTCAACCATGACAAAATGAGGATGACCGAAGACATCGATGACCTTGCTGCGCGCCGGCGACCCACGCTTGGCGGTGCCAATCTGGATTTCCGCGTCACGCCGCACCAAGGTGTCGAGCGACACCGCGCTGGTCTCATCCTGCGGGAGCAGGCGAGCGAGCGGTCGGGTGAGCGCGCCATTGATGGGCAGCGCCGCGGCGGCGGCCAGCAGAGCCGCGGCGGCGGCGTCAAGCGGCGTGCCGAGCAACGCTACCGCAAGCGCTTGGCCCGAAACGCCGATGGCCGCAAACACGAACATCAACAGCATCAGCCAGATGAGGAACGGCACTTTGCCGAGACCCAGAAGGCTAAACACCCCTTCGAGCCAGCCAGAGCTGATCGCGGCGTCTGGGTCCACATCGATATCGACGCCCCCATCCGCATCGAAAATATCGCCAAGACCAACTATTTGAGCCACGCTTATCAGTACAAGCGCAATCAAAGCGATCAAAAACGGCAGATTATATTCAGCGAGTAAAGTCATCGTCTTTCGCCCACAGATGGGGCTGCTGCGTTTTTCGCAACATCCTTTCGTTCAGTTTTTGCCATGGGCAAATTGTTAGCACATGTTACCTCGATTTGGAAGAAAAATCGGTGAGGGCGGGCGTGATTGTTTAGATGTGTTCAAAAATTGCGCGCGCCATTATATTTCATGCGCGCGTTGAAAATCGGCCCGCGCATGCCAACGGAGACGGGGCTTGTTCCCCTCCCCTGCTCGGACTGCGTTTCATCAACTAAGTCGGCCTTCAAGCCGCAGTGACCCGGATCGGCAGGGTCTTTAGTCCACCAACAAAGGTGCTTGTGGACCGCTGCGGTTCGCCCGCCAGTTCAACCGTCTTCACACGGTCCAGCAGCGCCTCGAACAGGATCCGCATTTCCAGCCGCGCCAAGTGGAGCCCCAGGCATTGATGCGCGCCCGCGCCAAAGGCGAGATGGCGATTGGGAGAGCGCGCCGCGTCAAAGCGCCGCGGGTCTTCGAACTGTTCGGGATCGTGGTTGGCGCTGACATAATTGATCATCATCCAGTCCCCCTTCTTGATGACCTGCCCGCCCATCTCGACGTCCTCGGCGGCGGTTCGCATGAAGTGTTGCACAGGGCTGGTCCAGCGGATGGCTTCTTCAACGATGCCGGGCAAGAGCGAGCGATCCTCGCGCACGCGCGCCCATTGCTCTGGATCTTGAGCCAGCGCCTGCATCGCGCCAGCGGTCGAAGCGCTGGTGGTGTCATGCCCGGCGGTCGCGACGATAATGTAATAGCCCGCCATGTCGCGCGGCGGCAGCGGTTCGCCATCAACCAGAGCGTTGGCGATCACGCTGGCGACATCATCGGTGGGATTGGCTCGGCGCTCTTCAGCAAGCGCTGCGAAGTAATCCTCGAAGCTCTTCACCGCTCCGGCCACCAGTTGAACGACCTGCTCCGGTGTCATCTGATCCATGCCGGTGCCTGAGAGGTCCTTGTCCTGCCCGCCAAACATCTGCTGGGTCAGCATCATCATACGCGGCTCATCCTCGGGCGGCACGCCAAGGATCTGCATCACGACATGGAGCGGGTACGGGCCCGAGACGGCCTTAACAAAATCGAGCTCAGGCCCTTGGTCGATCATCGCGTCGACCGTGCGCTCGGCCAACGCGCGGATCTCGTCCTCAATCCGCTTGAGATTGCGCGGCATGAACCAGTCTTGCGTAAGCTTGCGGTATTTTGGGTGCACGGGGGCGTCGAAAACGACCAGCGAATCCACCAGCATATTCGAACCCGTCGCCTTGCGGCTGAATTCGATCGCCTCGGTCAGACTGAAGACCACCGGCTTGGGATTGTTGAGGAAGGTGGCGTTGTCCTTCGAAATCCGCATCACATCGTCATACCGGCTGATAAACCAGAACGGCTCGAACAGGCCGGGATCTTCGGGGATGACCTTGGCAACGGGCATTGTGTTGCGGATATGATCGAACGTGTCGAGGAGCCCGTCCCATTGCGCGTAAGCCTGCGGATCGATCACCGCCTTCGCGAGCGGTGTGGGTAGGACGGCGGGCTCATCGTGCACTGCGGTCGCCATCAGGCTTGCTCCTTCGCCTTTGCGGCGTACTCATCTCGCAATTCACGCTTATAGAGTTTGCCATTCGCCTCGCGTGGCAATTCGGGACGGAAGTCGAAAAGCTTGGGCATTTTGATGCGCGCGAGGTTGGGCGCCAGGAAGTCTCGCAGTTCGGCTTCGAGGCTGTCGCCGGCGACACTCATATCCATCGGCTGGACCACCGCGACAACCTGCTCTCCCAGATCGGGGTCGGGCGCGCCGATGACCGCCGCGTCCATCACCTTGTCGTGCGTGACCAGAAGGTTCTCGATCTCTTGCGGGTAGATGTTCACACCGCCCGAAATGATCATGTGGCTCTTGCGGTCGGTGAGAAACAGAAAGCCGTTTTCGTTCACATGGCCAATATCGCCGAGCGTCATCCAGCCTTGCGCGCTCATCGCCTCAGCCGTCTTGAACTCGTCCTTGTGGTAGGTCGGCATGTTCTCGTTCTCGAAGAAGATCAGGCCATCTTCTCCGGCGGGCAGCTCTTGCCCATCCGGCCCACATACATGCACTTTGCCGTAGATCGGCACGCCGACGGTCCCTGGATTGGCCAGCCATCCTTCGCTGTTCGCAAACGTCATTCCGATGCTTTCCGAGCCCGCGTAGTACTCGTTCACGATCGGGCCCCACCACTCGATCATTTCTTGCTTGATAGGGACAGGACACGGCGCGGCGGCGTGGAGAGCGCGTTTGTGACTGGAGAGATCGTAGCGCGCGCGAACTTCCGGATCGAGCTTCAGGAAACGCACGAAATGGGTGGGCACCCATTGGCTGTCGGTAACCTTGTAGGTCTCGATCGCCTTCAGCGCCTCTTCGGGATCGAACTTCTCCATCACCACAACGGTGCCACCGAGACGGTGGACCGTCGAAGACCAGCCGAGCGGAGCGGCGTGATAGAGCGGCGCGGGCGAAAGGTAGACCATGGACCCATCCGCGGGCATCCCCACCGCCATGGTGGCCAAACCCATCAGCGGCACAACCGCCTGCGGGTCAGGGTCTTCGGGCGGCGCGGGCTTTACGCCTTTCGGGCGTCCGGTTGTGCCACTCGAATACAGCATAGCTAAACCAGCGTGCTGGTATTCGGGTGGCTCGGAACTCTGACGGTTTAACTCGGCCGCAAAGTCGTCATCACCGCCACTGTCCAATACGAGGATCTCAAGATCAGGGCACTCGGCGCGGATAACGTCAAGAACCTCGGCAAAGCGCGTCGAGGTGATAAGCAGTTTGGCTTCGGAGTCTTTCAGAATGTAGGCGATCTCCGGACCGGTGAGACGGGTCGAAACGGGGACCAGCATCGTGCCCACACGCTGCGAACCCCAATTCAAGACATAGAATTCCGGGCGATTCTCGAGCAGCACCGCAAACGCGTCTCCGCCTTGTGCCGTAGGCCCCATACTCCGAGCCTGCAAAAGGTGAGCAAAGCGATTGGCGGCGGCGTCCAGCTCCCCATAGGTCATTTGCTCTCCCGACCCAGTCATTATGATGGCGGGATGGTCAGGGCGCGTCGCCGCGTGCGAAATGGGGTGCAAATTCATGTCTCTCTCCAACGACGCGAGGAGCGGCCCCAAGCGGCGCCTTCTCCTCGCGATCTATCTCTCTCGCGAAAGAACCTAGCGCGGCGCGATCCGCACTCAAGTGAAATTGAAGAGTCGACGCGAAGCAAACGGACAAAAAAAGGCGGCGGGAAAACCCGCCGCCCATACTCGGACACCCTCTCCAATGTCCGACCCGCTTCCAGGCGGGTAAACTCGAATCAAGTTACTGGACGATCAAACCCTACTTTGCGTTCAAATAGGTGCGTCCAGAAGTCTGAGCGAGACGATCTGTCTCTGTCCTCGTATTCTCGATACCCTCTTTCATATAGGGAATTGGATTGACTGCAACCCCATCGACGCGAACTTCATAATGCAGGTGCGGGCCGCTGGAGCGCCCAGTGGAACCTACATGGCCGATAAGATCCCCTTTGCGCACAATCTGCCCATCCGCGACGAGAAGCTTCGAAAGGTGCGCGTAGCGCGTCTCCAAGTCGCCGCCGTGATCAAGATAAACCACCAAGCCATACGTCCTGGAGCGATCCGCACGAGACACTGCGCCGTCGGCTGTTGCGTAAACGGGCGTTCCGGTTGGCGCGCCGAGATCAATGCCGTTGTGCTGCTTGCGCCGACGCAAGATTGGGTGAACGCGCATGCCGTAATTACTCGTGACCCGGAAGAAGTCGAGCGGACTGCGGGACGGGACTGCCACCGGCTGCGGGAACTTGGTCGACACATCGGTCGCGAACGGATCGGGCCCCGCTGTGTCGAGCGCCGTCCAGCGCGCAAACAAATTGCGGAAACTGGGATCACCTTTGGCCAGAGCCTCCTCCTGCGCTTCCTCTATCGGCGCCACGACCTCAGCCGACGTGTTAGCCGAACTGTTCGCTGCGGCGGGCGCAACTGGCACCAACGCCACGGCTACAAATCCGACCAGACTTGAAAGAGTTTGCCCGAAAGCAAAACGCATAATGACCCGTTCCTTCTTGTGGTCCTCACGGGACCCGGGCACCGCCATAGCTGGTTGAAATGTGCCCTTGCGCGCGGAATTTGACCGCGTCCTATTTTGAAGCGTCGGTTATCGGGTAGAATTCTTAATGCGCAATCTCTGCGTAGAAATCCCGCGATAGTCCGGCTGCAAGACGCGCTGAGTCGTTAAAGGGCGGCTTAACCGCGCCTCTAAAATACTCCTGAACCAAGGCTTTCCAGCGGGATTCGGGCCGTTCGCCGTCATTCTGCGCCAAAGCGATAAAGTGCTTGGTGCCAAAAGCGACATGGCGGATTTCGTCGTCAAGGATTCGCGATAGAATCTTCGCGCCGCCTTCGTCTCCGGCCGACTTTACACGCTCCAGCGTGGCAGGCGTAACGTCAAGGCCCCGCGCCTCAAGAACCATCGGCACAATCGCAAGTCGCGCCTCAACATCGTGCCGTGTCTCGTAGGCCGCCTGCCACAGGCCACCGTGAGCAGGCAGCGCGCCATAGTGGCTTCCAAGCTTCTCAAGCTTTCGCGCGAGCAGGGCGAAATGCATCGCTTCGTCGGCGGCCACCGACAGAAAGTCGCTCACGAACTCCTCGCCCATCTGCGAGCCAAAACGACCCGCCATGTCGAGCGCCAAGTCGATCGCCACGAATTCGATATGCGCCAGACTGTGCCACAAGGCGATCCGCGCACGCTCCGATCCGCCTTTGCCACGCTTTGGCATTTTGTTGGGCGGCCGGAGTTCGGGGTGATCGGGACGCGCCGGGAAATCGGGCATCGCCTCGTCAAAAAGGAAGGCATAGAGCCCTTGCCGCCAACCACGCGCCACCTCACGTGTGGCGAAGCATTTGGCGCGCGGCTTCGCTGTCAACAAAGCCGCCCGGATCGCTCCAGCAATCGAAGGCGAAGTCGTCGACATAGGCCTTAAAGCGCCTTGGCAGCAGCCAGCACTTCTTCCGCATGGCCTTTCACTTTCACCTTGGGCCAAATTTGCGCAATCTTGCCATCGGCGCCGATGAGATACGTCGATCGGACCATGCCCATATAGGTTTTCCCGTACATCTGTTTTTCGGTCCAGATGCCCAGCGCGTCGGACAATCCGCCCTCTTCCGCGTCCGTGGCGAGCGGGGTGGTCAAATCGTGCTTCGCAATGAAGTTCTGGTGCTTTTTCGCGCTGTCTTTGCTGACACCCAGCAGCGCCACACCAGCAGCGTCAAAGTCCCCTTTAAGCGCGGTGAAATCCTTTGCTTCGGTCGTACAGCCTGGTGTGTTGTCCTTGGGATAAAAGAACACGACCAGCTTTTGGCCCGCAAAATCGCTTGCCTTCACTGAACCGCCATCAGGCGTGCCCATTTCGATATCGGGAATGGAGTCGCCGGTTGTGGGAAAGTCGCTCATGCTGTGTTCTCCGTTGAAGAGTTATCGGGGGGATGTGTCGGAAATGTCCGCACCAAAGGTCTGGTTCCAAAGATCACATACACGCTCGCGCGCGGCGGCAAAGTCTTTGACAAGCGCGTCGAAATTTTTCTTCTGACAGGCTCTCGCAAGGGCTTGCGCCGCGCAGGCAGGCGGCACGCCTCCCCCTGGGGCCAAAAGGCGCAAAGAAGTGAGCATTCGGGTCATCAAGTCGTAGTCCGCGCGGAAAGTCTTGGGCAGCAAACCCGCCTTGACCATAGCCGGAATGGCCGTGCCCAGATCGGGCGAATACGCGTCCTGATACGCCTCGGCGAGTGGGGTTCCATCCGCCGCTTCGCCGCGCAGCTGAAGGAAGTGGATAAGGAACTCACAATCGATTAACCCTCCACGCAGGCGTTTCACATCGAGCGGCCCGGTGGGCGTCTTATGCTGCGCCATTTGGTCGCGCATGCCGCTGATCTCGGTCTTCACGCCCTTTGGATCACGCGCGCGCCGAAGGACCGAGCGCATGATTGCGTTGATCGTGTCGCGCCCAGTTTGCGAACCCACCAGCACCCGCGCGCGGGCCAATGCCATGTGCTCCCAGGTCCAAGCGGCTTCGCGCTGATACTTCTCAAAGGCTGCGCAGCTCACGGCGAGAGGGCCCTGATTGCCTTGGGGTCGGAGGCGAGTGTCAATCTCATAGAGAGCGCCTTGCGCGGTCGGCACCGAGAGCGCCGCCGTGACCCTTCCGGCCAGACGGTTGTAATAGTTCGTTGCCGAAATCGAACGAGAGCCGTCAGACGTAGCGCTGTGATCGCCGGTAAAGAGGTACACCACGTCCAAGTCAGAGGCGTGCGTCAAAGCGCCGCCGCCGAAGCGGCCAAGGCCCAAAATAAGCAGTTCGCTGTTCACAATGCGCCCGTGTTTCTGGGCAAACTCCGCATGCGCTGCCGGCACGGCCAGCTGCAACGCGGCCTCAGCTATGCGCGATAAGGCCGCTCCGATATCTATTGGGTCAGCCAAGCCTTCGATCAGCTGGATGCCGAGCGCAAATCGCATCTCGCCAGTCGTCCGACGGATCGCGTCAAGCAACGCTTCGTAGTCCTGCCGCTCCGCGCTCGCCAAGATATGCCGAGCGATTTCATCGACCGAGCCGGGAGGTTCAAGCGCCCCGCGATCAAGAAGAATATCGAGCAATTCCGGTCGCCGGGCCAACTCGTCCGAAAGGGTCGGCGCAAGCGTGAGCGCTGCCACCAAGCGATCCAACAGATCGGGCTCTGCGTTGAGCAGTCGAAAGAGCGTAACGGCCGATGGCGCCCTTTCGAGCAGCGTTTCCCAACGCGTCAATGCCCGCGCGGGATCATCACTTCCGGCCAGAGCCTTCAGAAGCGCGGGAGTAAGCAGGTCAAACGCGGCCAGAGCCTGCTCGCTCCGCAACGCTTGGTAGCGTCCATCGCGCCACGCGGCGATGCGCCGCGCGAGCTCGTCCGCGTCGTCAAAGCCCAGCGTATCAAGACTGTCAGCGTGCGCATTCCCAGGTAGGGGATCGTGCGCGATCGTAACCTCTTTGGCGGCTGGTTCACCGATCAGTTCCACGAAAATCTGAGACGTTTGATCGGTGATCTTTTGCAGGTCTTCAACGAGACCGGCCCCATCAGTTAGACCATCCAGCCACGCGACTTCATCCAGCGCATCGCCCTCCGGAAGACTGTGGGTCTGGCGGTCGTTCACCATTTGAAGACGATGCTCGACAGTCCGAAGTCGATCATAGTTATCGCCCAGCGTTTGCGCATGTTCGGGATTCAGCCGACCGGTCCTAGCCAAGGCGTCAAGCGCCGCCCGCGTGCCGCGCACTCGCAATTGTGGATCGCGCCCGCCATGAATCAATTGGAAGGTCTGAACGATGAACTCGATGTCACGGATCCCGCCTCGCCCGCGCTTTACGTTGAAACCGGGTCCAGGATGGAGCGGTCCATCATCGGCGCTGCGAATACGCTCGGTGAGCGACCGGATCTCATCCATCGCGCCAAAATCCAGGTTGTGCCGCCAAATGAAGGGCCGAATCGATTCAAGAAACGTTTCACCGGCTTCGATGTCGCCGGCCGCCGCCCGAGCGCGGGTGAAGGCGGCGCGTTCCCATGGCAAGGCGGCGCTCTGATAATGCTCAAGCGCTAGCGCGCGTGGCACGGCCAGCGGGCTGATCTCGCTCGCGGGGCGCAGTCTAAGGTCAACCCTTAGGACATATCCCTCGCCGGTGTTTTCCGAAAGGAGTTTGACGATGCGCCGCGTGTATCGCTGCGCGGCCTCACCGGCGTCGTCTTTCGCGCGATGAGGAAGCGTGGCGGGATCATAGAGCAGTATCGGATCGATGTCCGACGAGTAGTTAAGCTCACCCGCGCCTTGCTTGCCAAGCGCCAACGCGATGAAGCCCTGCGCCGTGTCTTCACCGATCCGCTCGAATATCGAAGTCCGGATGGCGCGATCCAGCGCGCGGTCTGCGAAGGCGGTGAGTTCGCCAACCACGCGCGAAAGCGGAAAAGCGCCTGCTAAATCGCCCACCGCCAACGTGGTCGCCAACGCGAGGCGTTCACGGCGCAGAGCAACTCCAGTATCCTCGTGCGATCCATATTTGTGCGCCCATTGCAGCGCTTTCTCACCTTCGCCCTGCGCGAGAATGTCGGTAAGGTCCGGCAATCGATCAAGCGACCGATTTAGGAACGGCGCGTAGCGACGGGCGCGCTCCAAAGCGTTGGTCCAGGCGGCGAGGTTAGCCATTCGGACGGAGGTTTGGCGCGCGATGTTCGGCGGCGCAAGCTCTGTCTGCTTGCCCTGAAGCGGAGAGCGGGTAAGGCGCCCCGAACGAGCTTTTGCTTAAAGGAATGCGCGCGATGGCCAAGCCTCTGATGCCCCCCGAATGGGCCCCACAGGATTGGCTATGGATTGGCTTTCCGCACTTGGCTGAGGAATGGCCGGGCTTTCTCGAAGCCGCGCAAGAGCAGATTGCCGCCTTCGCCAACGCGGTTGCTGAGAGCGGGCAGGAGGTGCGCTTGCTCGTGCGTGACGAAGCCAACGAAGCGCGCGCGCGCAGGCTCGTGAGCGAGGCCGTAAAGCTGGAGCGGCGTGTCTATGGCGATATCTGGCTGCGCGACACCGGTCCTTTGATCGTAGCCCAGGACGGCGCACGCGCCGCGCGCCGCTTTGGCTTCAACGGATGGGGCGGCCAATTCAACATGCCTGGCGACAAAACGATTGGTGCAGAGCTCGTGCGCGACGCAGGCCTTCCAATCGAAACCAGCTCCATGATTCTCGAAGGCGGCGCAGTGGATGGCGATGGGACTGGTCTTGCGATTACGACCGAGCAGTGCCTGCTCAACTCCAACCGCAATCCGGCGATGTCGCGCGCGGAGATCGAAGCCGAACTGGCGCGTTCCCTGGGCTTTGACCGGTTGATCTGGCTGGGCGAAGGGCTGCTTAACGATCACACCGATGGGCACGTCGACAATCTGGCGCGCTTTATAGCGCCTGGGCGGATTGTCGTTCCGCAAGCCAGCGACACGGATGATCCCAACGGCGCGATCTACGAAGACACCGTTCAGCGAGCGGAGCGGGCCGGGATTGACGTCGTGCGCATCCCATCGCCCGGGCGTATCGAACGAGATGGCTTGGTCGAACCCGCCAGCTATGTGAACTTCGCGATCACCTCGCACCTCGTTGTGGTACCTACGTTTGGTTCTCCGCAAGACAGGGACGCTGTGGCCGGGATCGCAGCGCTGTTCCCTGACCGCCAAACGGTCGGCCTTCGCGCCGAAGCCGTGCTGGCCGGGGGAGGCGGCTTCCATTGCGCCAGCCAGCATATGCCCTCCTTGGGCAAGTCTTAACGCGCCGTTAGGGTTTTTGCCCGAACCTGCGCCTCATGGCTAAGGTCAAAACACGAACACTTGGCGCCTTCAACGCGGCGCGCCAAAGCGCGGACTTTATGAGCAGCGTTATGGTTCTGGCGTGCGGCGCAGCCTTGATACTCGCTGGCCAACCTCTTCCACTTTAGGCCAAACAGAAAACTCCAGCAGTGTAACCGGCTCGCCAGAGAGCGCGAACGCCCTTTTGATACCAATCGAAATGGAGCCCGTTCATGGTCAAACCACTCGTTTTTGGCGCGTTTGCTGCAACCTGCGCGCTGCTGGCCATCGTTCTCGGCAACGCTTCATCTGCTCAATCCCCGTCCCCTGGTCCAAAAGCGCAATCGGCATCGGATCCAATCTATATCGAGCTCTTCACCAGCCAAGGTTGTTCATCTTGTCCGCCCGCTGATCGGCTGGCGGAAAAACTGGCGCAAGAAGAGGGTGTCGTCATCATCTCGCGTCCCGTCGATTACTGGGACCGCTTGGGATGGAAGGACACACTCGCCTCGCCTGCAAACACCGCGCTGCAACGCGCCTACGCGCGCCGAGGCCTAGATGGGTATAACGGGGTCTACACACCGCAAACCGTCGTGGCCGGAACGTATGGCGAAGTGGGTTCGGATGAGCGCTCTTTGCGGCGCCAAATCCGTGAAGCGCAGAGTGATCCAAGCCGGGCCAGACTGCGGGTTCAATTCGCTGGAGAGCAAGGCTTTGCCATCGGTCTGGCCGGCGCGACTGACACACCCGCAGAACTGATCCTGCTCGGCGTTTCGAGCGTGGAGGATATCTCCATCGCGCGTGGGGAGAATCGCGGGCGGAGGGTGCGCTACACCAACGCGCTGATCGGTGAGCGGCGGGTCGCGACGTGGAATGGCGGCGTGAATGGGGTGGCGGTGACCAAGGATCAGCTCAGAATGGAAGGCGCTGATCGCTATGCGGTCGTTCTGCGCGAAGCGAATGGTGGCCGCGTGTTGGCCGCGCAATGGCTGAGATAGGCGGAGCTAGAAAAGCTTGATCAGCGCGGCCAAGGCAGCTGCGCCTAGCACCACACCGACAAAGCTGCGCCACGTTCGATCACTCACCTTACCAAACGCCAGACTTCCCACCCAATTGCCCAGCAGGACAAGCGGAAACAGCGAAAGGCCAAGCACCGCCACGCGCCAGCTCATCACGCCAATCGCCGCGCCCGATCCGACTCCGGCGAGAGCGGCAATACCAAAGATGCCGATCATCGAGGCTTTTGCGGTCGCGCGCGGTATGTCTCGGCCAACATAGTATGGAACTACAGGGGGTCCGGGCATGGCCGCGAACCCCGTCAGCACACCTGCGGAAAGCCCCGTCGCGGCCGTCGTCATCGGCCCAGGCTGCTCCGCCCCACGTTGCGGCAGAAGTATCGCAAAAAAGGCCGACAGCGCGACCATGGCGATAAGCAATCGCGCCACATCGACCGGAGTGATCGACAAGAACCAAAGTCCCGGAGCGGTCGCCAAAACGACAAGGCCGCCGATCACAAACGCGCTGCGCTCCGCTTCACGAAGGATAAGGCGAACTTCAGTGAACGCCAAAAGGCCCGCCATGATGTTGATCGCCAAGACCGCTTCGACCGGGGACAGCGCCAACGCGAGGATGGGCACCAGAAGGATGCCAAATCCGAACCCCGTGAGGCCCCGGATAAAGGCCGCACCAAAGGTCGCCAGCGCGGCGACAGCTATTTGCACCGGGCTAAAAGCAGCAAGAAAATCCATCTAGCCGAGCCCATTACTTAGCAGCGCCATGCAGGTGACCGCGTGGAACGCAGCGATGGCCAGATTGCTCGCCACCACCGGGTTGCGGAGGGTTCCGACGGTCATCGCGCTGATGATCTTGTAAATGATCTGGACGCTCAACAGCGCAAACACCATCGGAGCCTCGGGCCTAAACAAAAGCGCTACCGACGTGATCAGAATCGCCAAGTACACGGCCAACAGTATCCCACGCGCGGCGGTGGGTGGACCGTAAGCCAGTTCCACCCACCTTGCGCCCATAACTAGGCCGCCAGTCACCGGGACCAGCACCACTACGTTCAGCAGCAAAGACAAAAGGACCAAAACGTCCATCACGCATCAGCCCAACGGCGCGTTACTCCGAAAGATCCGGCGGCATTGCCGCCTTCACCAATTCGGAAATCGCGTCGTCAATCGAAAGGAGCTTCTGCTCCTTCTCGCCCAGCGTGCGCATTGCAACCGTGCCCTCTTCCGCTTCGCGCTTACCGACCACCAACAAATGCGGGACCTTAGCGAGGCTATGTTCGCGCACTTTGTAGTTGATCTTCTCGTTGCGAAGATCGGTGTCGACCCGAAGGCCCGCCGCCTTGAGCTTGGCTTCGACATCCAACGCATAGTCATCCGCGTCAGACACAATCGTCGCCACCACGGCTTGCTTGGGCGCGAGCCACAAAGGCAGTTTGCCTGCGTAGTGTTCAATCAGGATGCCGATGAACCGCTCCAGCGATCCGAACAAAGCGCGGTGGAGCATAACCGGACGGTGCTTCTCGCCATCTTCGCCGACATAGCTGATGTCGAAAGCCTCGGGCAGGTTCATGTCGACCTGCAGCGTCCCGCACTGCCAGTCGCGCCCAATCGCGTCGCGCAAGACAAACTCGAGCTTGGGCCCGTAGAACGCGCCTTCGCCCTCGTTGATCGTGTAGTCGAGACCCATGCCATCGAGCGTGTCGGTCAGCGAGCCTTCGAGCACGTCCCAAATCTCGTCCGAGCCCATCCGATTTTCCGGCCGCGTCGACAGCTTGATGCGCACATCGTCAAACCCGAACTGGCTATAGATGTCGAGGATCAGCGACACCACGTCGCGGTTCTCGTCATTCAGCTGTTCGGGCGTGCAGAAGATGTGTGCGTCGTCCTGCGTGAAGTGGCGCACGCGCATCAAGCCGTGAAGCGCGCCCGAGGGCTCGTAGCGGTGCACCTTGCCAAATTCGGCCATGCGGAGCGGCAGATCGCGATAGCTCTTCAGACCATGCGCGAAGAGCGACACGCCGCCCGGGCAGTTCATCGGCTTCAGCGCAAAGACGCGTTCGTCTTCGGTCTGCGTCGTGAACATATGCTCGCCGTAATTGAACCAGTGACCCGAGGTCTCCCACAGGCTGCGGTCCATCACGTCAGGCGTGTTCACTTCGACATAGCCCGCCTTCTCCTGACGCCGGCGCATATAGGTCAGCAACCCTTGGAACATCTGCCAGCCATGCGGGTGCCAGAAGACGGCTCCGGGAGCGAAATCCTCGAAGTGGAACAGGTCGAGCTCGCGACCAAGCTTGCGGTGATCGCGCTTGGCGGCTTCCTCCAGCCGGTGAAGGTGCGCGTTCAATTGCTTCTTGTTGAGCCAGCCCGTGCCGTAAATACGCGTGAGCTGCGCGTTGTTCTGGTCGCCGCGCCAATAGGCGCCCGCCGTGCGCATAAGCTTGAAAGCTTGCGGGTCGAGCTTACCCGTGCTGGCGAGGTGCGGGCCGCGGCACATATCGAGCCACGCGCCTTCGCTGCCCGGTTCACCCGACCAGTAGACGCTAAGGTCTTCGCCTTCCGGCAGTTCCTTGGCCCATTCGGCCTTGAAGCTTTCGCCCTCGGCCTCCCACTTCGCGATCAGATCATCGCGCGACCAAACCTCTCGGATGAGAGGTTTATCCGCCTTGATGATCTCACGCATCTTTTCCTCGATCGCGGGCAAGTCTTCGAGGCCAAACGGATCACGCGAGGAAGGCGCCATTACGTCGTAGTAGAAGCCATCCTCCGTCGCCGGGCCAAAGGTGATCTGCGTGCCCGGCCAAAGCGCTTGCACCGCCTCAGCCAGAACATGCGCGTAATCGTGGCGCACCAGTTCGAGCGCCTCTTCCTCGTCCTTGGAGGTGATAAGAGCGAGCTCAGCGTCGCCTTCGAAAGGACGACCCATATCGCGCACTTCGCCATCCACGCGCGCGGCCATCGCCGCTTTCGCAAGACCCGGGCCGATAGCGGCGGCGACATCAGCGGGCGTTGCGCCCGCTTCCATCTCGCGGACCGAACCATCGGGGAGGCTAATCTTGAACATCTTGGTCATCGTCAAAAATCCGTCTGCTCTTTGCGCGCGCTTTAAGCCAAGCGGACGCGCACCGAAAGGGGCGGTGTGAGTGTTTCGTGACGATTTCGGGAAGACACCGCGCCACCCGAAACCGGGTGGCGGTGCCGAACGCTTAACGCGCGACCAACCGCCCCCGGACACCCGAGGTTGTAGTGGTCGTTGTTGTCGTCAGCGTGTGTGCCATGCGAGCTTACATAAGGCGCAGAGGTTACGAAGTCACCCCTTTGTTCGCGAAGCTCACGAAGGTTGCGCATATGACGCATGAGGAGTTCTCGATATGGAAAGCCTGCTTGACACTCAGCGAATCATATGACAAGTATACTTTCCATAGTTGAAAGGACACTTTACCAATGACGGATGTTTCAAAGGCTCTGATATCGGGTTTGTTGATCCTGGTTGTCGCCTTCGCGCTTCAAGCGCAGGGCGTTAGCTCTTCCGCGAGCGCCGGGATTGTTCTTGGTCTGGTTGGCGCGGCATGGGGCTCCGTGTCATCCGAGACGACTTGCAGCTTAGGGTGCCTACGGTGAGCGCGCTTCCCGCCACCGCCAGCCCCCCCCCGCATGGGTTTCTGGGCCGTGGTCCTGGTTTCTGGCTGGGCATGACCTTCGCTACGACCGCCGCAATCGTCGGCCTCGCGCTCAGCGACGCGATTGATAACAAAGCCACGGTCTTCATCATGCTGATCATCCCGCTCCTCTCCATGGTGGCGATGGCAGTATCCTTGCTCCGGATGAATGCGCACGGCTCGGGCAATTGCGTTCCCAAGGGCCTGGCCCAACGCCGTTACATCAAGCGCGTGTCCGTGTTCACCTCGCTGTATCTGGCGACCTTCGCCCTCCTGACTTTCGCCGACAAAACAACCCAAGTGCCGCCGGTCGCGCGCTTTGCCTTGGCACTGCTCCCCGGGCTCGCCGTGTCCGGAGTGTTCTGGGCTATTGCGCGCCTCATTCTGGAAGAGACCGATGAGTTTTTGCGCATGCTGACCATCCGCCAAACGCTGATCGCGTCCGCCATCGCGCTAAGCGCCGCGTCGATCTGGGGCTTTCTGGAAGCGGCCGATCTGGTGGTTCATCTCGACGCGTACTGGGTCGCGGTGGCGTGGTTCTTCGGGCTCTTCATTGGCGCGGTGATTAATCGGGTCCAGCACGGCACATGGGGGGCGGCGTGAACAACCGCCTCAAAGTCCTGCGGGCAGAGCGCGATTGGTCGCAACAAGACCTGGCCGATCGCCTCGGCGTCTCGCGCCAGAGCGTCAACGCGATTGAAAAGGGTCGCTATGATCCCTCTCTCCCGCTGGCCTTCACCATAGCCGATGTGTTTGAGTTGACGATTGAGGAGATATTCAGCCGCGATTGACGCGACCGAGCCGTCAGAACTCCGCCGATAGGATAACATCGGTGTGCGGCACCGGCGGCGCGGGCCTGTGCCAAACCAGCGCCGATAGCGCCAGCCATGTGGTGAACATGATCAGGTAGGGCCAGCGACGTGGCCACAGCCGCGCCACCAAAAGGGTCGCAGCCGCCGTGCCAGCCAGCGCGATCAAAGCGGCGCTGGCCACGCGTGAGCCGGTGCCGAACAGCGCCACCTGAACCGCGGTGCTTGTCCATTGCGCGGGCAGCAGCACCAGCAACCATTGGGGCAGTTCGCCCGGCCTTGCCACCGCTGTCAGAAGAATGGCCGCCTCGCCTGCGACCACGAACACCGCGATCCACCAACCTCTTCCACCCGCGCTGCGGGCAAACAGCGCGCCGCGCGCGGCGAAGCTCAGGCTAGCGATCGACACAGCCAAACCAGCCCAAAGAGGGTGCGGCAACGCAGGCATGCCCAGCATCTGGGCCAAAAGGATGAGGGCAGCGCCAGCCAGAAGCGCGAGCGCCAGGCCGACCCCAAAGCGCGCCGAAGCCGCTGCGGCAATGATCCCAGCCCCCATCAGGCTGACCGCGAGGATCGACCCGACGACCGAGGGGGAAGGTGCCGGAGCGAGCGTGTCCGCCAGAAGGAACATAGCCGCTATCGGCGCCACAAATCCCGTCAAAGCCACCGTCAACCAGGCGAGCATCGGCCATGTTGCCGACTGTGTCGAATGCTCGGTTAGGGGCTGCGCATCGGGCAAGGGTTTCATGAAACCCGCTTTGCTTGCCCAGCCCCGCCTTGTCGAGCCGGAACGAGGCCACGCGGGAGTATAGCAACAGTTTCGCGATTGACGCGGCCAAGCCTCTGGATGATCGACGCGCGGCCCCAGATACCTACGCTAGCGATCGCTTACCTTTAGTTAACCAAACTTGGTTAGATTAGGGAAATGACGCAGGTCCAACCTTCAGAGGTTGCTGACACCCAACCTGACAAGCGCCGCTATGGCCGCGCGGGTGTGTCGTTCCAGGCAAAACTGGACACGACGCACGGTCGCTCGCGCTGTCTGGTTCTCGATCTCTCGCTCCAAGGCGCTCAGATCGAGTGCGACAAAACACTCGAAGTGGATGACACGGTCTGGCTCAGGCTTCGCAAACTCCAGGTCTTCGGCACCGTCCAATGGACGCATGGGAAACTTGCCGGCATCTGCTTTGACGAACGGCTGCCCAAGGCCATCATCATGGATATCCTCGGCGAGGAAGTGGACCCGGTCGAACTGGAGGCTGCGGAAACCAGGTTGGCCGCGCAAAACTGGGTGGTCGGTGATCCAACAGGCCAAACCAAGGCGGATCGTTTGTTCAAAGTGCTGGGTGCGGAGAGCTACGGCTCGAAGACGGTCGAAGAGACGCAAGTGTTTGAGCCGCCAGCGCCGCCGCCAGACGCACCCAAGCCCAAGCCGGAACGTTCCATTTCGCGCAGGAACATCCTCTGGGTCGCCCTTGGCTCGGCCCTTCTGGGCCTTCTGATCGGAGTCGTTAGCGCTCTAGTGGCTTGAGACAATGGCTCGCGATCAGGTAGCCTGACGCTTCGCACCCGCTTCCAAGCTGGCGCTATGAGTCGCGGCCAATTGTGTTGAGCGCTGTTTGATACCCGCCAGAAAACGCCACTCGCTCGTCGCCGCGCTCGGCGTCAGTTCAAGCACCATATAGCCACGTTGCGACGTGTCCGCCCACAGCAGTTCTTCATTTTCCGCGACCAGCGCGCCGGCGAGAACCTGCGGCGGGACCATGCCGAGATAACTCTCAAGACCGGGAGAGCTGACCGAGCTTGTGCCAAATTCGACCCCGACCTTTTCACCGTCATGCGCCAGATCAAAGTTCCACGCGTTGTGCGTGTCGCCCGCCAGCACGACGAGGTTGGCGTCGGCTTCCAGCGAAGCGGCAAACAGGCGGTCGCGCGCAGCGGGGTAGCCGTCCCACGCGTCCATGTTCGAGGGCAAACCGGCGGCGCGGGCCATTTTGCCCGCCTCAAGACGGCGACGGAGATAATCGGGCAGATTGTCCGGCATCGCCGCGAACAGCGCCGCCGGGGCCTTTTGTTTTCCGATCAGCACCTGCTGCACCAGCACCTGCCACGTTATTCCGCGCGCGCGCGAAGCGGCGAGGCCCGTGCCGAGCCATTCCTCTTGGGCCGCGCCAAGCATCTGGCGCTCGGGGTCAAGATAATCACCGGTGGCAAAGGCGTTGAGCGAAGCGGCCATCGCCTCGGGATCGGCCTCGCCTTTCAGCACCTTTTCAACGCTGAATTGCTCTTCGCGCCCTTCGAGTCGAGTGTCGATGCGGAACAGGGTCGCCAGATCGCCCACATCGTAAGCGGCGTAGGGTTCATCCGAAATCGGCATCCATTCGCGATAGACGCGCTTCGCGATAGCCTTGCGGGTGGCCCAATCGCCTTCGGTGTCGCTCTGATGGTTCTGCGCGCCGTCTTTCCAGCTGTCGTTCGCGCTTTCGTGATCGTCCCAAACCATGATCATGGGCATCACCTGATGGATGCGCTGCAGGTCCGGATCGGCGCGATAGGTCGCGTAACGCAGGCGGTAATCGGCAAGCTTCAGGATTTCGCTGTCGGGTTCCAGATCGCGATCGGGGTGCGCCTGTCCGGCTGACGGATAGGTTCCTTGGCCATATTCGTAGATGTAATCGCCCAGATGCAGCGCCAGATCGCAATCGTTCGCTTCGACAGCGTGCGCGTAGGCGTTGAACCAGCCAAATCCGTAATTGGCGCAGGAGAACACCGCCATGCGGAACTTGGCTGTTGGACCCTGAGGCAAGGTGCGCGTGCGGCCAACGGGTGACATCGACCCATCGGGCGCGACGAAGCGGTAGAAATACCATGTGTCGGGCTCAAGGCCGGTAACAATGGCCTTGGCGCACCAATCGCGGTCGGGGCTGGCGGTCACATTTCCTTCAGTAATCGGGCGCGCGAAATCTTCGCTGGCCGAAATCTGCCACTCCAGCACGGTCTCCGCCTCACCCACATACCGGGTCCACAACAGAACGCTGTTGGCTTGCGGCTCGCCGCTCGCGACGTTGTGCGTGAAGCCGCTTCCAAATCCGCGCGCGGCGGACGGCGCGGCGGCTAACGCGGCGGTCGCGCCAGCGAGGCCGAAGACGCCTCTGCGGGTGACATTGGTGGATGGGTTCGAAGGCTGTGGTGTCGTTCTGCTCTTAGACATGGCCGCCTGCTATGATGTGTTGATTGCGAAGCTGTGACACATCTTGCCAATTCCTGCCAGCCAAGGGCATGACGCAATCCTGATGACCGACATTCGCTATCACGAGATGCCCGCCGATGCCGACGGAACCCAGCGCCGCATCGCCTTCCGCTTCACGCCGGGCGCCGGGCCAACCATCGTTTTCCTGCCTGGCTACATGTCTGATATGGCGGGCGGCAAAGCCACCGCCGTGTTCGAGCGAGCGAAGGCCGAGGGCCGCGGCTGCTTGCTCCTTGATTACTCGGGCTGCGGGGAAAGCTCAGGCGATTTCGCCGATGGAACTTTGTCGCGCTGGCGCGAAGAGGTGCTGGCGTTGATCGCGGCCTATGTGGAAGGCTCGGTGCTTCTGATCGGATCGTCGATGGGCGGTTGGCTTATGCTGCTTGTGGCCGAAGAACTGCGCACCAGTCTGGCTAACCCGCTCGCCGGAATTATCGGCATCGCGCCCGCGCCCGATTTCACCACGTGGGGCTATTCGGACGAACAGCGCGCGGTGATGGACGCCGGACAAACCGTTTACGAAGAAAACCCTTACGGTCCTGAGCCTACACCGACCTATCCCGGCTTTTTTGCCGACGGCGAAAACAATCTGATGCTGGCCGCTCCCATTGCGCTCGATTGCCCCATACGCCTTTTGCACGGGCGCAACGACGCCGATGTCCCTTGGGAGATCAGCGTGGCGCTGGCCGAAGCGCTTGATACAGACGATGTACAGCTGACCCTGCTATGGGATGGCGATCATCGTCTGTCGCGACCGTCCGACATTGCATTGCTGCACCGGACCGTCGCCGGATTTTACGAAAGCGTTCCCGAATCCTGATGAACCCGCTGGCCCTTCTTTTGCCGATTGCCCTGCTCCAAGTGGGGCCAAATCCACGCGCGATTGACACGCTCGGCAATGACGCGGGTCTCAGGGACCGGCCAGAGCGCCCGGTCGATCCAGAAGATCCGATCCCGCTTTCCGATCCCAACGCCCGATGGCTGGCGCAATGCCTGACGCAAATGGAAACCGACGCGTCTCGCGCGCACACGCAGGCGCAAATCAAACGCAACGCCAGTTTTGGCGAAGAGCGCGTGATTGCCAATCATTGTCTGGGCCTGGCCGCGACCGAATTGGAACTGTGGTCAGATGCGACCACCGCTTTCATCGCCGCGCGCGACGAAACACCGGCGGACCAGGTGCGCGCCCGCGCGCGATTTGGCGCGATGGCTGGAAACGCCGCGCTGGGCGGCGGCGACGCTCAGCGCGCCCTGTCTTTGCTCGAAACCGCCCGCGTCGATAGCGAGGCCGCCTCTTCAACCACGCTGCAGGTCATCGCCGCGCTTGATATGGCGCGCGCGCTGGTCGCCTTGGATCGCCCCGAAGCGGCCCTCGCGCCGCTCGAAAGCGCGACCACTCTGGCTCCGCAGGAAAGCGAAGGCTGGCTTTTGAAAGCGACGTTGTTGCGCAGACTTGATCGCCTGGATGAAGCGCAAAGCGCGATCGAAACCGCGGTCGCGATCGCGCCGCAAGAGGCGGAGATCGGCCTTGAAGCGGGTGTCATCGCGATCCTTTCCGGCCGGACTGAGGCCGCGCGCTCAAGTTGGCAATCGGTGATCGATGTCCAACCCGACAGTCTGGCCGCGCAGAAGGCGAAAGGCTATCTGGAGCAAATCGGACCGGCTCCTTCGAGCGAATCCGTGCCAGAGAGTGAGCCCGCGCAGGGAGGCGCGCCATCATGACCGAGTTTTCCGTTCTTGACCTCGTTCCGGTGCGCGAAGGCGGCAGCGTCGCCGAAGCCTTTGCTGCCAGCACCACGCTGGCTCAAAGCGCCGAACGCGGTGGCTGCAAACGGTTCTGGGTGGCCGAACACCACGCGATGGATGGTATTGCGGGCGGCGCGACCTCGGTCGTGCTGGCTCATATCGGAAACGCCACGGACACCATCCGCATCGGGGCCGGCGGTATCATGCTGCCCAATCACACCCCGTTCCAGATCGCCGAGCAGTTCGGCACGCTCGACGCGTTGTTTCCGGGAAGGGTCGATCTTGGGTTGGGCCGCGCGCCGGGGGCTGGACCGGAACTTCAGCGCGCGCTGCGCAAGAATTTGGCGCAAGCCTCGGAGTACTTCCCCAACGATGTTGTCGAACTGCGCGCCTTGTTGACGGGCGATGTCGAGCTGCCGCTCAAAGCCACTCCAGGCCTCGGCGCCAAAGTGCAGATGTGGATGCTCGGCTCGAGCCTCTTCGGCGCGCAGCTCGCCGCCCAGCTTGGCCTACCCTATGCGTTTGCGGCGCATTTCGCGCCCGATCATCTGGACGAAGCGCTGCAGGTTTATCGTCGGCAGTTCCAGCCCTCCGAAACGCTCGAAGCGCCGCATGTCATGGTGGCCATGAACGTCTTCGCGGCCGGCACACGCGAAGAGGCCGAATTGCTCGCCTCCAGCCAGCAGCAAGCCTTTGTCGCGCTGCGTACGGGCAGTCCCGGACGCTTGCCCCCGCCGGTGGCCAACTACGCCGAAACGCTACCCGCGCCCGCGCGCGCCATGTTGGCCCATGTCGGCCAAGCCGGTGCGGTCGGAACGCCCGCCGAAGTGCGCGGCACGATAGAGGCTTTCATTGCGCGCACCGGAGCGGATGAAATCCTGTTGTGCGGATCGACCTATGAGCCCGATGCGCGCGTTCGGTCGCTTGAAATGACGCTTGAGGCCATGCGCGCAGCGGTTGCGGCGTAACACCCCCAATATCGCTGTTGTTACCGCTTGCACGCGCGGGGTGTCTCGCTGTATTCGCGACGCATAAGAACACGTCGGCATAATTAAATTTTACAAGCCGGATCAGACTTGCGGCCAGCACAAGCGGGAGAGACGCCGTGTCGAACGCCCCCACCCTCAATTCCATAGCGGGCGAAACGATAGAACCCGCCATCCGTGACACGCTCGCTGCGATAATCGGTGAATCGATCCTTCCGGGCGATACACCTCTCGCGGATGACGCGGTCATCGAAGTGGCGGACTTTCTGATCAGGGCATGCCGTGACCGCAAAGCGGGTGAAGCCGCGCTGCTGATCGAATCAACCACGCAGGGTCAGCGGCGTCTGAGGATCGGCGTGATCAACGACGACATGCCGTTCCTGGTCGACTCCATCGCCGCGGCCATCACTTCGTTTGGGCTTTCGATTGACGCGCTTGTCCACCCGCTTGTTTGCGTCGAGCGCAGCTCGCATGGCCGCCTTGAGAGCGTTGGGGATGAGAGCGCCAAGCGCGAATCGATGGTCTATATCGAAACTCCACGCCTCGACGCACGCCAACGCCGCGAGCTGGCCGATCACTTGCGCGAAACGCTGTCCGACGTGCGCGCCGCCGTCAGCGACTGGGGTGAGGCGCAGGCTTTGATGGAAGCCGACGCGAGCGCGCTTGATCTCGCCCAAGGCCCGCACGCCGATGAGGAAGCTGCGCTGCTGCGATGGCTCAACGGTGGGATGCTAACCCAGCTTGGCCACGTCACGCGCAATCGCAATGGTGAGCACAGTGACGTCCTTGGCATTTGCCGCGAAAGCGCGCTCGAACTGCTCGCCCCCAGCTCCTACGACCGCGCCTTTCAGTGGTTCGATGCGCCTGACGCGCAGGGCGCTCAACGCACGCTTTTGGTTCTCAAGGCCAATCGCCTTTCGACCGTGCACCGAAGAACCGCGCTCGATCTTTTCATTGTCCCGCGCCGAGAGAACGGTCGGGTTGAAGAGCTCTCGGTGCACGCGGGTATGTGGACCAGCGCAGCCTTGGCCACCGCGCCAGATCAAGTGCCAGTCTTACGCACCCGGCTCACCCAGATAAGCGAGGATTTCGGTTTCGCGCCTGCGAGCCACACAGGCAAAGCCTTGATCCACGCCTTTACGACACTGCCGCACGACCTTCTCGTCGGCTTCAGCGTGGGCGACACAAAGCTGCTCTCCACCGCGATGATGAGCTTGGTGGATCGCCCGCGCCCGCGCCTGATCCTCGTCAACTCGCCGCTTGAACGGCATATCTTCGCCTTCGTCTGGTTGCCTCGCGATCAAATGTCGACCGGAGTTCGCCTGCAAATCCAGGCGCTCCTTTTGCAAATCCCAGGCACAAGCGTGCTGGATTGGAGCCTGGAAGTGGAAGGCGGCGCGCTGGCCATGCTCCAGTTCTTAATCGACGCGCGCCAAACCGAAGAGATGCCCGAGGCTGCCCCGATTGAACGCCAGCTTGAAACGCTGCTGCGCGGATGGGGCGAAGCGATTGAAGACGCTTTAAGCGAAGGCGAAGACGATGGCCGCGCGGTCACCATCGCGATGCGCTACGCCGACGCTTTCCCCGCCAACTACCGCAACCATTTTGGCGCGGACGAAGCGGCCAAGGACATCACACGCCTGCGCGCTTTGGCGGCGCACGCCGGGCGCACATCAGACACGCGCGCTGCGCGACTGTATCGTCTGGATAGCGACAACGAAGATGCGCTCCGGCTTAAAATCTACCACTCGGGCGGCGAATTTGCGCTCTCGGACGCGGTGCCCGCGCTTGAAAACTTCGGCTTCCGCGTGATGACGCAGATGACCAATCACCTCGCCGATGGCGCTTTGGGCACGATCCACGATTTTGTCCTCAACGCACCGCCAACCGCCGATATCGACAAGATTCTCGGCCGCGCCGACGTTATCGAGGCGGCGATAGCCGAGGTGCTGAATGGCGGCGCGGAAGACGATCCGTTCAACCGGCTAGTCATCGACACAGGGTTGAGCGCGCGCGAGGCGGAATGGCTCCGCGCGATTTATCGCTATCTGCGCCAAACCGGCATGGGATTCACGATCTACACCGTCGTCGACGCGCTGGCGGGCGCGCCGCAAGTGACCCGCGCGATGATCGATCTGTTCACCGCACGGCACACGCCGGACTATGAGGGTGACCGCGACACGTCGATCCGCATGGCAACCGCGTCGTTCAACGCGGGGCTAGCGCAGGTTTCCGCGATCAACGATGATCGGCTGCTGCGGCTCTACCGCGCGGTCATCGACGCGACGCTGCGCACCAACGCGTTTGCACCAGCTTCGGCGGAGGCGCTGGCTTTCAAGATCGATTCCAGCCTGATGCCTAGCTTACCCAAACCGGTGCCGTGGCGCGAAATCTTCGTGTATTCGCGCCGAGTTGAAGGCATTCACCTTCGCTCGGGCCCTGTGGCGCGCGGAGGCTTGCGCTGGTCTGATCGGCGCGACGATTTCCGCACCGAGATCCTCGGCCTGATGAAGGCGCAAAAGGTCAAAAACGCGGTGATTGTGCCCTCGGGCGCAAAAGGCGGCTTCTATCCCAAACAGCTTCCCAATCCGGCGCTGGATCGCGATGGCTGGGCCGCCGAAGGCCAGGCGAGCTACGAAGTGTTCATCCGCACCTTGCTTTCGATCACGGACAACATCGTTGAGGGCAAGGTTGTCCACCCCGATGGAGTGCGCATACTCGACGGCGAGGATCCCTATTTCGTCGTCGCGGCGGACAAGGGCACCGCGCGTTTTTCCGACATCGCAAACGGTATCGCGCAATCGCGAGATTTCTGGCTCGACGACGCCTTCGCGAGCGGTGGGTCCAACGGCTACGACCACAAGGCGATGGGCATCACCGCCAAGGGCGCGTGGGTCAGCGTGCAGCGCCACTTCCTAGAAATGGGGATCGACGTGCAAACCGAAAGCGTCCGGGTGGCTGGCTGCGGCGATATGTCCGGGGATGTGTTCGGCAATGGCATGCTGCTGTCTAAGGCGATCAAGCTCGTGGCGGCGTTCGATCACCGGCATATCTTTCTCGATCCAGACCCCGATCCGGCGAAAAGCTGGGCTGAGCGCAAGCGCATGTTCGACCTGCCTCGCTCCAGCTGGGACGACTACGATTCTTCGCTCATATCCAAAGGCGGCGGCGTCTATCCGCGCAGCGCCAAGCGAATTGACCTCTCGCCCGAAGCGCAGGAAATGCTGGGGCTCGAAAGCTCCGAGATTGAGCCCGACGCGCTGATCACTGCCATCCTAAAAGCTGAGCTTGACCTGCTATGGTTCGGTGGCATCGGCACCTACATCAAGGCCGCGCACGAAGCGCACTCCGAAGTCGGCGATCCGGCGAACGACGCGCTTCGCGTCAACGCCGCCGAAGTCGGCGCGAAGGTGGTGGGCGAAGGCGCGAACCTCGGCACCACGCAGGCCGGGCGCATCGCTTTTGCTCTCAAGGGCGGGCGTATCAACACGGACTTCATCGACAACTCCGCCGGGGTCGATTGTTCGGACAACGAAGTGAACATCAAGATCGCGCTCGCCGCGGCGCGTCGAGAAGGCGCGCTGGACGAGCGCGCGCGCAACGCTTTGCTTGAAGAGATGACCGACGAGGTCGCCGACATTGTTCTCGAAGACAACCGCTTGCAAGCGCTGGCGCTGTCGATCGCGCAGGCGGGCGGCTCGGACGCGGTGTCCAGCCAATTGCGACTGATCGAGCGGCTTGAAGAGAGCGGCGATCTCGACCGAGAGACCGAAGGATTGGCGGACTCTGAAACCTTCACACGCCGCGCGGCTGAAGGCCACGGCCTGACCCGCCCCGAACTCGCCGTGCTTTTGTCGTCAGCCAAGCTGGCGCTGCAGGACGCGATCGAAGCGAGCGGGTTGCCGGATGATCCGCAACTTGAAAGCAACCTGGTTGCGATGTTCCCACGCCCCATGCAGGAGCGCTTCCTGCCGCAGATCCAATCGCACCAATTGCGCCGCGAGATGATCGCCACTGATCTTTCGAACCGGATCATCAACCGGCTCGGCCTGGTCCACGCGGTTGAGCTAGCCGAAGAGGAAGGCGTCCCGCCCGCGCAGGTTGCGGCTGCCTTTGTCGTGGTCGAGCGCTTGTTTGATCTCAAGGCCTTGTGGCAGGCGCTGGATATGGAGCCCATGCCTGAGGCCGCGCGGTTGGCTCTGTTTGATCGCCTCGCCGCCGCGGTCGGCAACCTTATGTCCGACGCTCTGCGCAGCTCGTCTGGGCAAGTGAATGCCTCCAACCTTATCGATGATCTGCGTCCCGGAATCGAAGAGCTGACCCGCGCGCGTGCTGAGCTCATCACGCAGGAAACGCGCGACCGTGCCATCGACCTTCATCGCGACCTGATTGAGCTGGGGGCTCCTGAAGATATGGCCGCCAAGGTCGTGAACCTCTTCGATCTGGATGGAGCTGTGGGACTGGCGAGCCTTGCGCTTTCTGCCGGTGTCGAGCCCACTCGTGTTACGACGGCTTTCACCGATATCGGCGCGCGTCTTGGGCTCGATTGGGCGCAAGGGACCGCTGCTTACATGTCACCCTCCGATATCTGGGAGCGATTGCTGGTCAGCGGCCTCGCGCGCGATTTCCAACAAATGCGGCTCGACTTCCTGCGCCGTTTGATGGTGGATGACGTAAGTCTCGAGCGTCCACTCGACGCGGTGGCCGAATGGGCTGCGCGAAACGAAGCCGGTGTTGCGCAGTTCCGTTCGCTGGTCGCGCGTGCGAAAGAGCATCAGGCGATTGCGCCGGCGGTCCTCGCGCAAATCGCCAGTCAAGCGCGCAACCTTCTGGAGCGCTGAAAGCCTTTTTCTTGACGCGCACAGCAATAATGGCGACCTGAGACCGCACGGCCTTTGGGAGAGTTACGGAAATGAGCGCACCCCACGAGAGCGCGGATGTGGTGATTGTTGGCACCGGCCACGGCGCGGCTCAGGCCGGCATCGCCCTGCGCCAGAAGGGTCACGAAGGGCGGATCCTGATGGTTGGACGCGACAGCGCTCCGCCTTACGAACGCCCTCCGCTTTCCAAGGAATATCTGGCTGGCGACAAACCGTTTGAACGCATCATGATCCGGCCGGAAAAGTTCTGGGCCGACAAGGGCATCGAGCTGAGGCTAGGAGCCGCGGTGACCACAATCGACCCGCTTGGCCACACGGTTACGCTAAGCGACGGATCGACGATCGGGTATCGCAAGCTGATCTGGTCCGCTGGAGGCGATCCGCGACGTCTCTCCAGCCCTGGAGCCAACCTGAAAGGCGTTTTCTATGTTCGCGACAAGGCCGATGCTGACGCGATGATGGCCGCGCTCGAAGCGGGGGCCAAAAGGGCGGTGGTCATTGGCGGCGGCTATATTGGCCTCGAAGCCGCAGCGGTCTTACGCAAGCTGGATTGCGAGGTGACCGTGCTAGAAACGCAAGACCGCGTGTTGGAACGCGTCGCCGGGGAAACCTTGTCGCGCTTTTACGAGAAAGAGCATCGCGATCACGGTGTCGATCTGCGTCTTTCGACCAGAGCGAGTGAGATCCTTGGCGAAGATGGCCAGGTGACCGGCGTCAAGATCGAAACGGGCGAAGAAATCGCGTGCGATATGGTGGTGGTGGGCATCGGTATTGTTCCAGCCATTGCGCCGCTGATCGCAGCGGGCGCGGCGGGATCAAACGGCGTTGATGTCGACTTTATCTGCCGCACGACCTTGGACGACATTTACGCCATCGGCGATTGCGCGGCGCACTGTAACCCTTACGCGCAAAGCGCAGTGATCCGCTTGGAATCGGTGCAAAACGCCAACGATATGGCCAACACCGTGGCCAAAGCGATCATGGGCGAAAAAGAGCCCTACGAGGCCCTTCCCTGGTTCTGGTCCAACCAATACGATCTCAAACTGCAAACCGCCGGGCTCAATCTGGGATACGACCAGACGATCACGCGCGGCGATCCGGACAGCCGCAAATTCACCGTCGTATATATGAGAGAAGGACGCCCCATCGCCTTCGACTGCGTCGGCACGATGAAGGACTATGTGCAGGGGCGCAAACTGCTCGAGAGTCGGCCTGACAAGATTGATCCGGCTCTTCTGGCCGATCCCGATGTGCCGCTCAAAGAGTTAGTCTAGGAAGCCAGCCGGACGATGCTCGCAGGCGATGGCCAACCGATGCTAAAAGGGGTGCGCGTCGTCGACATGACCAGCGTGGTCTTCGGCCCATACGCGACCCAAATTCTTGCCGATTTCGGCGCGGAAGTGATCAAGATCGAAGCGCCCCGGGGCGATGTCTACCGCTACAGCGCGCCGCCTGCGAAGACAAAGGGAATGGCCCCCGGCTTTCACGCGCTCAACCGTGGCAAGAAGTCATTGGGGCTGAATCTGAAGGATCCGGATGACGCACAAGCCTTGCGTGACCTGCTCAGCGAGGCGGACGTCTTCATTCACAATGTGCGCGAAGCCGCGATCGAAAAACTAGGCTTTGGCTACGATGCGGTCAAGGAGCTCGCGCCCGAGATTGTCTATGTGCACTGCGTCGGGTTTGGCTCCGATGGCCCCTACGCTGGTTTGCAAGCCTATGATGATGTGATCCAGGCCGCGAGCGGCGCGACCACGCTTTTGCCGCGTGTCGATGGGGATGAGCGCCCGCGCTACCTACCTTCCCTCATCGCCGACAAGGTGGCGGGATTGCACGCCGCCTACGCGACCCTTGCCGCCATCATCCATCGCCTGCGAACGGGACGCGGGCAATTCGTCGAAGTGCCCATGTTTGAAAGCTTCACCAGCTTCATGATGAAAGAGCATCTGGACGCGAAAACCTTCGATCCGCCCAATGGCGAGGCAGGCTACGGGCGACAGGTCGATCCCAACCGCCAGCCCTTCCAAACAAACGATGGGTGGATCAGCATCGTGCCCTATGTCCCACAGCACTTCCCCCTAGTGGTCGGGCTGTTGGGCGATCCCGATTTCGCCGCCCAGGAGCGCTGGCAAGATATACGAGCCATCCTCACATCCAACGCGGAACTCTATGCGAAAACCGCTGAGCTGGCGAAGACGAAGAGCACCGAAGAATGCCTCGCCATACTACGCGCAGCCAACATTCCCGCAATGCCGGTGACCGATCTCAACGATGTGATCGACGATCCACATCTGCGGCAAACAGGCTTTTTCGAGCGCAGCAACCACGGAAGCGAAGGCCCGCTGTTCCAGATGCGCGAACCCAGTCGCTTCAGCGATTGGAGCCAAGGGCCTGTCAAAAGCGCGCCGCTACTGGGCGAGCACGATCCGGAGTTTAAAGGCGACTGAAAGCCCATTGCGCCGCCTCGGCCACCACCGGATCGGGATCGTCTAGCAACGCCTCGACCGGCTCTTTCAGCGCGGCGTCCCCGCTGTTGCCCGCAGCGTAGAGGCAATTGCGCACGAAACGATCGCGACCAATCCGTTTGATCGGGGAGCCAGAGAAAAGCGCGCGAAAGCCGGCGTCATCGAGCCTCAGCAGTTCCGAAATACGCGGCGCGACCAACTCGGCGCGGGGGAGGAATTCGCGCGCGGCTTGCGCGGCTTGCGCAAATTTGTTCCACGGACACACGGCGAGGCAATCGTCACAGCCATAGATGCGATTGCCCAAGGCCGCGCGAAACTCTTCGGCGACGGGGCCCTTGTGCTCAATCGTCAGGTAGGAAATGCAGCGCCGCGCATCGATGACATAGGGGATCGGGAACGCGTCGGTCGGGCACGCGTCGAGGCACGCGCGGCACGATCCGCACTGATCGCCCTGCGCGTCACTGCTTGGCAGGTCCAGCGTGGTGTAAATTGCACCGAGAAACAGCCAGCTCCCGTGCTCCGGACTGACCAGGTTGGTGTGCTTGCCCTGCCAGCCCAAACCCGCGGCTTCGCTCAAAGGCTTTTCCATCACCGGCGCGGTGTCGACAAAAACTTTCACCGCGCTGCCCGGCTGCAAATCGACGAGCCATCGCGCAAGCGCTTTCAGCCGCCTTTTAACGACATCGTGATAATCCTTGCCCTGAGCATAGACCGAAATACGCGCATGACTTGCCGCGTCTTCCAGCGCCATCGGATCGCGACCGGGCGCGTAGCTCATCCCTAAAGCAATCACGGAACGCGCTTCGGGCCATAGCCCTTGCGGCGAACGACGGTGGTGCGCGCGCGCCTCCATCCATTCCATGGAACCGTGATGGCCTTCGCCCAGCCATTCTTCAAGCCGCTCGGCGCGGACGGGATCTTCGGTCGCGCTTGCAAATCCACAAGCCGCAAAACCCAGTTCGCGCGCTTTTTGCGTTATGGCCTGTGTCAGGTCTTCGCTGACCAAATTGGTAAGCGCTGGGTTAACCATATTTAGGGTTACTCCCGTTTAGCTACGCACCTTAACCAGCGGACATATGGATATGGCAGTAGGCGATCTCACCCAAGCGAGCAAATTGGCCAGCGCGATGACGCAGGCCGGCCCTCGCCCCCTCGCAATCGAAGCGCGCGGGTTGGTCAAAAGTTTCGACGGCACACGCGCAGTCGACGGCGTCGACCTGAGCGTGCCCGAAGGCGCGATCTACGGCGTGCTCGGCCCAAATGGCGCGGGCAAGACCACGACCTTGCGGATGTTGCTGGGGATCATTGATCCTGACGAAGGGGTGCGCCGCGTGTTCGGGCATGATCGCCCGCACGATATCGGCCGCTTGATTGGCTATCTGCCCGAGGAGCGCGGCCTATATCCGGCGATGAGAGCGATCGAGGCGATTGCCTTTATGGGCGCTCTGCGCGGCCTGTCGCTCGACGAAGGGCGCAAGCGCGGCCTCGAACTGCTCGAACGCCATGATCTCGGCCACGCGAAAGACCGCACGATCCGCCAACTGTCCAAGGGCATGGCGCAAACGGTTCAGTTGCTCGGCACCTTAGTGCACCGCCCGCGCCTTGTGGTTCTGGATGAACCGTTCTCAGGCCTTGATGCGATCAATCAGGGCAAGCTGGAACGCATGATCCGCAGCCTCGCCGAAGAAGGCGTGACGGTGATCTTCTCCACGCACGTGATCCACCACGCCGAGCGGCTATGCGAAGGGGTCGCGATCATCGCGGGCGGCAAGGTGCCCTACGCGGGCAGTGTCGAAACCGCGCGCGACCGTATCCCGGCCCAGGTGCGTCTGGAAACCCGCGCGCGCGAAGGCGCGTGGACCGCGGCGCTTCCCAAAGACACCCGCCGCGAAGGCGACTTCTTCTACTTTCCTCTGCCCGAATCGGGCGTTGAGCCACTGCTCAAAAGCCTGATCGATGGGAACGCGGGCATTCTGTCGCTTTCGATCGAACGCGCGGGCCTTCACGACGCGTTTGTGGCCATCGCCGGCGAGGCCGCCGCGCGGCAGCTCGAAGCCGACGCGCAAAGCTGAACCGCGGAAACAGAATGAAAATGAACGGACACGATACAATGGACGCCACCTCCGCCAACAGCCCCACAACCAGCCCACGCCTTTCCTTTTTTCAGGCCGCTTGGGTCATCGCCCGGCGCGATTTTGGCGCGGTGCTGTTCAGCCGCGCCTTTCTGTTCTTCCTCATTGGGCCGCTCTTCCCCGTTCTCGTGGGCGGACTTGCGGGCAGCATCGGCAAATCGACCTCGCAGCAGGCGGTTAGCGTTGAGGTGGGCTTGGCGATGAGCGTGGAAGACAACGCCTCCATGCTTGAAGCCGCCGAGACTCTGCGCCCTCAGCTCGGTCGCGCGCTCCCGGCGCTTACACCGGTTCCCGAAGCGCAAAGCGAACCGAGTTTCAACGCGCGTGACTTTCTGTCTGCGCGGCGTGGAAACTACGCTGCCATCGTGACCGGCACGCTGGCTCAGCCACAGGTCGTGGGTACGCAAGGACAAGTTAACCGTTGGCGCGGCCCGATTGAGCTCACAGCCGCCACCGCCATGCGCGCCTCACCCTCCACTTTCCCGAATGCCGGCAGCGACATCGTGGCTTCGAGCGCGTCTTCCGAGCGCAAGACACGTATTCAAACCGCGCAAGCGGCGCAGATGGTGCTGTTTCTTTTGACCATCATGTTGGGCGGTATGGTTCTCTCGAACCTAGCGGAGGAAAAGGGCAACAAGATTATCGAAATCCTCGCCGCAGCCCTGCCGATGGACGCGGTGTTTATGGGCAAGCTCTTCGCGATGTTAGGCGTGAGCTTTGTCGGAATCGCCGTGTGGGGCTCACTTGGCTGGGGGTTCTGGGCGATCGCCGAAGACGCGATCGTCACCGTGACGCAAACCAATTACCGCGAACTGCCCGGCCCGGCCGTGGGCTGGCCCGCCTTCGTCGCGCTGGGCATCGTCTATTTTTCCATGGCGTATCTGCTGTTGGGATCGCTGTTCCTGACCATTGGCGGCATGGCTTCGAGCGTGCGCGAAGTGCAGACCATGTCGATGCCGGTTACGATGATGCAGCTTATGGTGTTCTTTATTGCCATGGCGACGGTGGCCGACACCGGATCAACCATGGAGCTCTTCGCGATCTCGTTCCCGCTCTCCTCGCCATTCGCCATGCTCGCGCGCGCCGCGATCGAAGATGTGTTGTGGGTCCACGGGGTCGCAATCGTATGGCAGGCGATCGCCGTCATCGCGCTGGTCAAAGGCGGATCGCTGCTGTTCCGCAAGAAAGTGATGAAATCGGGTGGCGCTGGGAAAGCCAAGACATCTTTCTTTGGCCGCCCCCGCCGAGGCTCGCAGGAGTTGGCCGGCGCTCCTCTCGCCGAGCCCGCAGAATAGGTAGCCAAACGCAACTGACTATTGACATGAGTGTCAGTTAGGGCAGGATGCGCCGTGGGAGCGGGATCGGCCATTGGGTCGGAAAAAACCGGCCAGCGATTCGCTCCTGAAAAGGAGAGAGAGCAGCCATGGCCACTATTGCCCCCGACAAAAAGCCGCCGATCAAGCCGTTTCCAGACCCATCCAACCCCGACGCACCCAAAGACTGGTCGCGGTCCCCGACGGCGCATGAAGCGCTAAAAGAGTACTTCACTCAGCATCCCGAGCAGCGTCCGGTCCACCCGCACAAATGGGATCTCAGCCGCTCCGACATTTTTTACGAAGACACGTGGCAGCCCATCGTCGCCGAAATGCAGAAGGCCGGGCCGCTCCACTATATCGATGAAAGCCCGTTCGGTCCCTATTGGGCGGTGGTCGGCCATAAGGCGATCCAACATATCGAAGCTCTGCCTGAGGCTTTCTCCTCAAGCTGGGAATATGGCGGCATCACGATCCTCGATCCGCCAGAGGATGAAATCATCCCCGACGGCGAAGAGCGGATGCAACTGCCCATGTTCATCGCCATGGATCGGCCCAAGCACACTGGCCAACGCCGCACCGTCGCTCCCAAGTTTACGCCTTCGGGCATGACCGCGATGGAGCCGGAAATCCGCCAACGCACCGGCGAATTGCTCGATTCCCTGCCGCGCGGGGAAGTGTTCGATTGGGTCGACAAGGTCTCGATTGAGCTCACCACCGGTATGCTGGCGCTGTTGTTCGATTTTCCGTGGGAAGATCGCCGCCTGCTGACTTTCTGGTCTGACTGGTCGGGCGACACTGAACTGGTGACCGTGCGTGATCTCGATCCGGTGCGCCGCGGCTTGCTGCATGAAATGGCGGCCTATTTCCAGCAGCTCTGGATGCGCAAGACGCAGGAAGAGCCGGGCGACGATCTCATCAGCATGATGATCCATTCGGACGCGATGAACCAGATGGAACCCCAGGAATTCATGGGCAACCTGATCCTGCTGATCGTCGGCGGCAACGACACGACGCGCAATTCCATGAGCGGGTTCGTCCATGCGCTCGACAAGTTCCCTGATCAGCGCAAAAAGTTCGAAGAGAACCCGGACCTTATCCCGAACGCGGTCCAGGAAATGCTTCGCATGCAGACCCCGCTCGCGCATATGCGCCGCACCTGCACCGAAGACACCGAAGTCTTCGGCGAAACAATCAAAAAAGGCGACAAGGTTGTGCTGTGGTACCTGGCCGCCAACCACGAAGAGAGCGTCTTCGAAGATCCGCACAAGCTCGACCTTGAGCGCGAAAACGCCAAGCGCCACATCGCGTTTGGCTACGGCATTCACCGCTGCGTCGGCGCGCGTCTGGCCGAGCTTCAACTTCGCGTGCTTCTGGAAGAGATGCACAAACGTCGCATGCGCGTGCACGTCGCCGGCGACGTGGAGCGGGTGCGCGCGAACTTCGTACACGGCTTCCGCAAACTGGAAGTCGAGATCACGGAGTTTTGATCTAGAGTTGATGGCGCGGGCCAGATGAAACATTTTGGTGTTTTGCGACGTATAACCAAGCGGAAACACACCAAACGGATCGCTTCGATATGACGCACACATCTGGCTCACGCCGCCGCTTTCTTGGCGGCGCCATCGCCGGCCTCTCCCTTCCGCTGCTTGGAGGCTGCGGCGCGGCGCCCGCGCAAGCCAAGAGCTATCGCATCAGCAAAACCGAAGCCGAATGGCGCGCCAAGCTGACCAAGGGCGAGTTCTACATCCTTCGCGAAGCCGGCACCGAACGCGCCTTCACCTCGCCGCTCAACAAGGAAAAGCGCAAAGGCACCTTTGTGTGCGCGGGCTGCGGCAACAAGCTGTATTCCTCGGCACACAAATACGACAGCGGCACCGGCTGGCCCAGCTTCTGGCAAGCGATTGACGATGGCGCTGTGGGCACCAGCACCGACTACAAAATCGGCTACCCGCGTACTGAAGTGCACTGCGCCGATTGCGGCGGGCATCTGGGGCATATTTTCGGCGATGGGCCTGCCCCCACGGGCAAACGGCACTGCATCAACGGGCTGGCGATGAACTTTCGACCTGCGTGATGCGCCAAAGGCGGAACGAGGTTCCTTGCGCCGTCTCGATCGGCTCCAGCCATTCCGGGACACGTCCCTGCGTCAAATCGGCAGCGAAACTATCCGGAGCAGCGTAGGCGTAGTTGTTCAACTCGGCCAACCCGATACAGGCGGCCACATAGCGGCTGCCTCGTGATGCCAGCGCCCGTCTGGCCTCTTCGCTCGACCCCAGAGCCGTCGAGATAACGTCCTGCATACCGTCATTGCCCCGATGATGCGAAGTCGCCGGCACGGAATGCGCGCTCACGAGCAGCAGGGTGGGCGCGATATCTAGGGGAGCGAAAATCTCGGCCGTCTCCAGCGCGTTGAGTGCGGTCACCGAGCTTTCAATCTCACACTGCGAGCTTTTCAGCGTGCTCTGAGCGGGCTGCACACTCGCGATCTCGGCGCGCGCGGGCATGACCAGCTGAGACACAGAGATCGGAAGCGTGGGCAAGAGCGCGCACGCGACAAGGGCCATCGCGCCGATGCGCGGCAACGGACGGTTCATTACCCGGATCGCGCGCAGCCACCGATTGAGCTGCCAGGCGAGCGGAGGCGCGGCTATCAAGCACGCGACCGCCCCTGCGCGCGCAACCAGAAGCGAAATGACAAGGCTTGCCGCGAGGATCATCGCGTAGTCCCCCCAGAAACGACGCAGCCATTCGCGCGAATGGGAAGCCAGGTTGATCGCAGCGAACAGCCCAATCAGTGGGGTCACGACATATTGCAGCGCGACGCTGAGCGTTTGCTGCCACACCGGCATGCCTTCGCTCACATTGAGGTACCAGTGATCGCGGACAAGGGGGTCCAGCGCATCAAATCCGCCGCCGCTCGCGCATTGCGGCGCGACGTAGAGCATCGCGCCCAACGCGCCTCCAGCGGCCAACGCAAACCCGCCGATCCGCGCGGCCGGCGGCAGCGGCTCAAGCCGTCCGAGTGCGGTCAGCACCGCCGCGCCCCAGCCGAATATGGCGATATGCAGTGGGCTAAGCGCGTCGCAGTATGTCGCCAGATCGCCAAAGCCACGCGTGAGGGCAAACAGGGCGGCGGTGGTCAACACCAGAGAGCCAATCGCGCTTAGCAAAATAGCCCTGTCCTGCCGATCGCGCAGCCAACGCAGCGCCAGCACGGCAAAGGTCGCGGCGGCGAGCGGCAAACCCTCTACCGAAATCGTCAGCCACACGCCGAAACTCGCGCCAATCACGCGCCCGCCAACCGCCGGATTGCGGGCCATTAAACCGTTCATAGCGACAAGCGCGCACACCAATTGCCAGCCATGGTGATCAATCCGCATCGGCCCCAGTTGAAACACCACCGGCACGCACACCGCGAGGATCAGCGCGGTCAGCGTCGTTTCTTCTTCCCCTAAAAGCCGCCAGGCAATCCGCGCGGCCAGCAGCATGGCAATCCCCAGCGTGATAAGCGGCACGAGGATCAACGCGGCCATCTCCGCTCCAGCGCTCCCGAAGATCGGCGTGAGCACAAAAACTATCAAAACCAGCGGGATATCGACCAGACGCGACCAATGCATCGCAACGCCGCCTTCCGGCGCGTTGACGCGATACTGGGTGACATCAAACCAGCTCTGACCATTGAGCAGATCGCGCACCTGAATGAGGCGCATCGTGTCGTCGGGATCAGGGAAGCGCATCGCGCTGATCGCGCTCCAGTTGACCGCGACCAACATGGCACCAATAAGGCCCCACGCGATGCCGACCCGCAGCAGAAAATCCGAAGGAAAGGCGCCCTGTCGACGTTCCACCAACATAGCTCAGGTCTCCGCCCGGAACACGACATGGCTGCGCAGCAACCACGTGGCCGTGAAAGACACCAAGATCGCCAAGCCTTTGGCCAAGCGCGGATCGCCGCCGAGCCAGTCTCCAAACCCGACGATCAAGGTGGTGATAGCCAAGCCGATCAAAGCCGAGATCACAAACAGCGCCTTCTGGCGCGTGCGCGCACGGCCCCGGCGAGCCACGCTGTCCTGGAACACAGCCCGGCTCGACATCAGCCAATGCGCCAAAATTCCAAGAGAGTATCCGGCGGCGGAAGCGGGCGCCGCCGCCAGCCCCGCGGTTAGCAGGGCGAGGAAGACGCCAACATCCACGGCAAGCGCGCCCACGCTGGCCAGGATGTATCGCACGAGGCGCGCGTCACGCAGACGCGAGACAAGCGCGGATAGGGCGGGCGTCATCGCATCCCCCCCTTATCCTGTGGCCCAACCGCGGCCTTCAAACGCTGCGGCGCGATCACCTTCAGGCCCGCTTGCGGACTTCTGTGTCAGCCTGCGGATCGCTGGGCTGGATCCGTTCCGGGACCCCGCGCAGCGAGGTCAAAGCGGCCACCTGATCTTCGTTCAAAGGCTTGGTTCCGGGCGTCACTTCACGCGCGGCAATCTTGGCCTCATCACCTTCGTCGCCCGCTTCGTGATATTCGGCGTCTTCGTTCACGCACCAAGTGTCGTATACGCGCTCACCGGCCAGAATGTTCTCAACCGTGAGCATCGCGGTCATCATCGCGTGGTCCTGGTTGTTGTACCGGTGCATACCGTTGCGGCCCACAAGATGCAGGCTTGGGTACTTGTCTTCGAGCTCTACGCGCATCGCCTGTACGTTGGCTTCGTAATCGTCATCGTAGACCGGATAGGCCTTTTCTTGACGGACCACGGCGCCGCTCACGACCATTTCGGGATCGCACAGGCCGAGGATTTCCATTTCTCTCGTAGCTTGCTCGACCAAGCCTTCGTCTGACGATGACCACAAGCCGTCGCCTTCGAAGCAGAAATACTCAAGGCCCACGCAGGCCATGTCTTCGTCTGGCACCATTTCAGGTGACCAGCTGCGGAAGTTCTGCACACGGCCCACCTGCACGCGATCATCGTGGATGTAGATCCAGTTGTCCGGGAACAGGTCTTCGGATTTGACCATCAACGCGACCGTCAAGAAGTCGCGATAGCGCAGCTTGCTCGCGTCGATCGAACTCTGCGGCAGCGGATACATACGCTTGGCAAGCTCGCGCATGGGTGCCGAGCTAATGGCGTGCTTTGCGCGGACTTGCACCGCGCCGCCCTCGCCCTTGGCGGTCATTGACCATCCACCCTGACCATCCGAGGCCAATTGATCGAGCGCGTGGCCCATCAGCACCTGACCTTTGCCGGTGGCGACAATCTTGTCGCGGGCTGCGTCCCACATCATGCCAGGCCCAAGGCGCGGATAGCGGAAGGTTTCGAGCAAGGTCTTCACTTCCTGCCCGTCGTTCGGTTTCTTATTGAGGCCAAGGCTGCGCTTGAGCCCGTCGGTCACCGCGTTCCAGAGCGAAAGCCCCTTGATGCGCTGCGCCGCCCAATCTGCGCTCATTTCGTCGCAGGGCATGCCCCACACCTTCTCAGTGTAGGTCTTGAAGAAGATCGAATAGAGCTTTTTGCCGAACTGGTTGGTGGTCCAGTCCTCAAAGCTTTTGACATCCTTGATCGGGAACAGCTTGTAACGAAGATAGCTCGCCATGCAGACCGTGGATCGCAGGATGCCCAGGTTCCACAAGGCTTCAAAGGCGCGCAGTGGGTAGCTGTAGAATTTGCCTTCGTAATAGATGCGGCTCATGCGTGGGCGCTGGATGAAATCATCCGGCAGGATCTCGTTCCACAGGTCCACCACCTGCTGCGACTTTGAGAAGAAGCGGTGCCCGCCAATGTCGAAGCGATAGCCTTCGTGCTCCACGGTGCGGCTAATGCCGCCCACATAGGTCTCATCCTTCTCGATGATCGCGACGGACTTGCCTTGTTTTGTCAACAGGTATCCGGCGGTCAGGCCAGCCGGCCCCGCGCCAATAATGGCCACATCTACGTTAAGTATCCCTGCCTGCGGCGTCGGCTCAGTCATCAAGACCCCCAATTGAATAGCCAGCCGCGACGCGCGCGCAGCTGTGTCCTTGAGGGAAGTGAAGGAAATTGGTTAGCGAGCCGTAAACGGCGGCGCTTAATCGCGCTCAAACCGGCAATAATCGGCGATTTTCTAGCTATTGACCCCGTGTTTTCGGGTCCGGATCAATCCGAAAGAAGCGCGGGAGCCTGAAGTCGCGCACCAAGCCGGGCAAAGTCGCCCAGTGTGAACGTGTCGTCAAACACCACACCAAACTCGCGCTCTCGCCTCCAGCGCACCTTGGCGCGCACTTCGGAAAACTCGGGCACCGGCTCCGCCGCCTCAATACGAAGGTTCTGCTCGATCGCGAAAAGCTCGTCGCATTCGAAGCGCGCGCCCTGTTGCGAAAGGTTGACGATCGTCGCGTTGCTTTTCTGCGTTAAGGTTGAGACATGAATCGGAAAGCGAACACCAAGACGAAGTCCGCGCTTGGGATAGGCACTGGCCTCGTTGATCAAGCGCCCAACTTCCACATGGCAGGCAAAGCGGAAGCCCACCTCGTTTCCATCTTGCCGCGCCGGCTCCACTTCATAGGAACCGCCGCCTGGCATCTGCAACTCCAGCCTGTCACCGGTCGGCAGCGCGTGGAACAGGCGCACACTGACCCCGGTTTCGGACACGTCGCGGATGACGCAAACGAATTCGCCATTGGGTGACACGAGCTTCGCCGCGCGGATCAGCAACGTAAAACGCGGCGCGGCGCGTTGCTCTGAGCCGCCCGGCGCACGATCGCTATCCCCAGGCTCGGGATGGGGCTCGGAAAGGGCTGAGTCTTCAGTGCTCATCGTGTCTCGGGGAAATGGCGTCATCGGCTCACGGCTAAGCTTCGACCCGACCACCTTTCCTATTGTCCTCTGTGGCTTCGACTGAAGGCTTAGGCGCAATCAAGTTAAGGGTCGGATAATGCCTTATCCCGCATGTTCCTCTCTGGAACTTTTTGCGTGGTTTTAAGACTGCCAATGCCACTTGTGGGCAGGCATATTATTCTAGAACGCATGTCCAAACTCGAAATGGCATGCCCACCTCTGTTCGAAGGTCGCCCTGCCTCAACGAATTCCGATCGACTTGTGTGGAATGGTGCTGCTGGAGAGAATTGAACTCTCGGCCTCACCCTTACCAAGGGTGCGCTCTACCACTGAGCTACAGCAGCCAACCGAGGCGCGCCCTATTGATGGCAGGACGGCGAATGTCAAGCGGGCGTTTCTTGGCGTCCGACCGCTTCGCTACTTGAGGACGGCGGCGAATGACGGCAAGGCGTTGCACATGAATGAAGAGCCGGACAAGAATGCTCCAAGGCCCGCGACCAAAGAGGAGCGTTTGGCGGCGAAGCTACGCGAGAACCTTCGCCGTCGCAAAGCCCAAAGCCGCGAAATGCGCGAATCAGGCGGCGAAGACCTTCCCAAGGGCGACGCTGAAAGCTAACGGAGCGTCTCTCATCGCCCCGCCCCCGTTCATCTAGGAAGACGATGCCCAAACTCATTCTTGTCCGTCACGGCCAGAGCCAGTGGAACCTTGAAAACCGCTTCACCGGGTGGTGGGACGTCGACCTCACCGAAAAAGGCGTCGCCGAAGCCAAGGCGGCGGGCGCGCTGATGAAGGAAAAGGGCGTTTTGCCCACCGTCGCCTTCACCTCGTTTCAAACCCGCGCGATCAAGACGCTCAATCTGGCGCTGGAAGAAATGGGCCGCCTGTGGTTGCCCGTGACCAAGGACTGGCGCTTGAACGAGCGGCATTATGGCGGACTGACCGGCCTCAACAAGCAAGAAACGCGCGACAAGCACGGCGATGAACAGGTGCATATCTGGCGCCGCAGCTTTGACACCCCGCCCCCGGCGATGGAGCCGGGCAGCGAATACGACCCCGGAGCCGATCCGCGCTACGCCGGCATTGACGTGCCCTACACTGAGAGCCTGAAGCTCACGATTGAGCGGGTGCTGCCTTATTGGGAAAGCGACATTCTTCCGGTGCTCACAAGCGGCGAAACGGTCATAATCTCGGCCCACGGCAATTCGCTGCGCGCTCTGGTCAAGCATCTGAGCCAGATTTCAGATGAGGACATCACCGGCCTGGAGATTCCCACCGGCCAGCCAATCGTTTACGACTTCGATGATAGCATGGTGCCGGGTGAGCGCTATTATCTGAAGGACTCCTAATGTCAGGTGCAGGGGGTAAGGTTGCGGTCGTGATGGGAAGCCAGTCGGACTGGCCCACCATGAAGCGCGCCTGCGAGGTTCTCGAAGAACTCGAAGTCGCTCACGAAGAGCGCATCGTTTCGGCCCACCGCACACCCGACCGAATGAGCGCGTTTGCCAAGGGGGCCGAGGGCGAAGGCTTTGACGTTATTATTGCGGGCGCCGGCGGCGCGGCGCACCTCCCCGGTATGATCGCGGCGATGACGCATTTGCCGGTGCTTGGCGTGCCGGTGCTATCCAAAGCGCTGTCGGGCCAGGACAGCCTGCTCTCCATCGTGCAGATGCCCGCCGGCGTCCCCGTAGGCACCCTGGCCATTGGCGAAGCGGGCGCGACCAACGCGGGGCTTATGGCAGCCGCCATTCTCGCTTTGCAGGACGACGGCCTTTCCGACCGATTGCAGGATTGGCGGGCAGCGCGCTCCGCCGCCGTGGCCGAAGCGCCCGTCGACCAATGAGCGCCGCGCTTCCTCTGCCCCCCGGTTCGACGATCGGTATTCTCGGCGCGGGACAACTCGGGCGGATGATGGCCACCGCTGCAGGCCAGTTGGGCTACCACTCGATTTCCTTTGCGCCCCCCGGGGACAACGTCGCGGCGGACACCTGCGCCGAACTGTTCGAGCGCAACTGGACGGACACGTCCGCGCTCGCCGATTTCGCGCAACGCTGCGACATCGTGACCTGGGAGTTTGAGAACGTTCCGCTTAGCGCGGTCTCGGCCATCCCTCAGGCTTTGTTGGCGCCCCAGCCCCGCGCGCTTGAGGTTGCGCAGGACCGCCTGAACGAAAAGCGCTTTGTGGAAGAGCTCGGCGCGACCTGCGCGCCCTATGTCCGCGTGGACAGCGACGAAGAGCTCGCGCGAGCGCTGGACCGTGTTGGCACACCCGGCATTTTGAAGACGGCGCGCGATGGATACGACGGCAAAGGTCAATGGCGCATCGCCAGCGCGCATGAAGCCACCGGCGTGCGCTTCCCAGGCCGCCCGTGCATCTACGAAGGCATGGTCGATTTCGAAACCGAGTTCTCGGTGATCCTTGTCCGCTCGCGCGAGGGCGAAGTGCGTTTCTGGGACTCGACCGCGAACCGGCACGAAGGCGGGATGCTCGTTACCTCCAACCTCCCAGCGGGCGATCTGGTCGAAGGTCAGGTCGAAGCCGCACGCGCGATCTCCGCCAAGGTGGCCGAAGCGCTCGGCTATGTCGGTGTGCTGACACTCGAATTCTTTGCCACCAAGCAAGGTCCCATCTTCAACGAAATGGCTCCGCGGGTGCACAATTCAGGGCACTGGACCATCGAAGGGGCGGCCACCAGCCAGTTTGAAAACCACGTGCGCGCCATTTGCGGCTTGCCGCTGGGCGAAACGGGGACCCGCTTTGCCCAGATCGAGATGCGCAACATTGTAGGCGAGGCGGCGCTCACCGCGCACGACATGCTTGGCGAGCCCGGAGAGCCGCATCTGCACCTCTATGGCAAACGCGAAGCGCGCGAAGGCCGCAAGATGGGCCACGTCACCCGCGTGAGCCACTAAGCGTCCGTGCCAGACCTGATCGAACCCGAAATCGTGCTGATCTACGCCGTCGCGTCAAACGGCGTGATCGGCCACGAAGGCGATCTGCCGTGGCGGCTTCCAGCCGATCTCAGGCGGTTCAAAGCGCTCACCATGGGCAAGCCGATGATTATGGGCCGCAAGACGTTCGAAAGCCTGCCGGGCCTCTTGCCGGGGCGTCGCCACATCGTCCTCACCCGGCGCGAACGCTGGGAGAGCGAAGGCGCGGAAATTGTTGGTTCGGTCGAAGACGCGCTCGCGTCGGCAAAAACCAGCGGAACCGATGAAATCGCTATCGTGGGCGGTGCGGCGATTTACGACGTGTTTCGCCCATTGGCCGACAGGGTCGAAGTGACCGAAATCCATCGCGACTATCCGGGCGACACCTTCATGAAGCCGCTTGGGCCCGAATGGGTCGCCGTGAACCGCGAGGATCACGAAGCCGAAGGCGAAAAGCCCGCCTTTTCCTTTGTCACGTACACCCGCGCTGATTAAAGCACGCTCCCATGCGCTGGCTCGATCACCGTGAACCGATCCAAGATTCCTTGCGCGGCGCGATCATCGCGCTGGGCAATTTTGATGGTTTCCATCAGGGGCACCAAGCGGTCGCGGGCGAAGCGATCAAATGGGCCCACGCCGAAGGTCGCCCTTCGATCATCGCCACGTTCGATCCGCATCCGGTCCGGTTTTTCAAACCCGACGTGCCGCCCTTCCGGCTGACCACTCTGGAACAGCGGCACGAGCTCTATCTCGCCGCGGGTGCGACCGCGATGTTGGTGTTCCACTTTGATCGCGAGCTTTCGAGCACCAGCGCGCAAGACTTCATTACGCAGATCCTGATTGAGCGGTTCGGCGCGCACGGCGTGGTGACGGGCGGCGATTTCACCTTTGGCCAAGGGGCGAAGGGCAATGTCGATCTGCTCAAAGGCTTCGGCGCGCAGCATGGCCTGCACTCGCGCGTGGTCGAAGCCGTCGAAGGCTCGGGCGACATAGTCTCCTCCAGCCGCATCCGCGAAGCGCTACGCGCGGGCGATCCGCAGCTGGCCGCCACACTGCTCACGCGGCCCTTTGCGATCCGCGGGATTGTCGAACACGGCGACAAGAACGGGCGCAAGCTTGGCTACCCCACCGCCAATCTCTCCATCGAGAACTACCTTCGCCCCAAATACGGCGTCTACGCGGTGACGGGCACCGTGCTGTCGACGGGCGAGACGCTCAAAGGCGCGGCTAATATCGGCGTGCGCCCGCACTTTGATCCGCCCAAGGAACTGCTGGAGCCGCACTTTTTCGACTTCGCCGGAGACCTGTACGGGCAGGAAATCGAGGTGGCCTTCCACCACTTCCTGCGCGGCGAAGCGAAGTTTGACGGGATCGAGGCGCTGACGGCGCAGATGGAGAAGGATTGCGACCGCGCGCGCGAGCTACTAAGCGCCCTTCCCGATGACTGACGAGACACAACAGCGCGACTACCGAGACACCGTCTTCCTGCCCAAGACGAGTTTTCCGATGAAAGCCGGCCTTCCGCAGAAGGAACCGGGCATTGCCGCGCGCTGGCAGGACCAGAACCTTTACCGCACCATGCGCGACACGCGCGCCGGGCGCGAGAAGTTCATCCTCCACGATGGCCCGCCTTACGCCAATGGCGACATGCATATCGGCCACGCGCTCAACCACATCCTCAAGGACACGGTCTGCCGCACGCAGAACCTGATGGGCAAGGACGCGCCCTATGTGCCGGGCTGGGACTGCCATGGTCTCCCGATCGAGTGGAAGGTCGAAGAGCAGTACCGCAAGAAAAAGAAGAACAAGGACGAGGTTCCCGCGAAGGAATTTCGCGCCGAGTGCCGCGCCTACGCGCAGAAATGGGTCGACACCCAGCGCGAACAGCTCAAGCGGCTCGGCATTCTGGGGGACTGGGACAATCCCTATCTCACCATGGACTTCCAAGCCGAGGCGACGATTGTCGCCGAGCTGATGAAATTCGCCGAAGCCGGCAATCTATACCGCGGCTCCAAACCGGTGATGTGGTCGCCGGTGGAGAAAACCGCGCTGGCCGAGGCGGAGGTTGAATACGAGGACCTGACCGACAGCCCACAGATCGACGTGGCGTTCGAGATCACCGAAGCGCCGAACGCCCCCGAACTGGTCGGCGCGCACGCGGTGATCTGGACGACAACGCCGTGGACGATCCCGGTGAATCAGGCTTTGGCCTATGGAGCTGAGGTTGATTACGTGCTCGTTGAGATTGAGTCTCTCGTGCGCACCACAATGACGAAAGTCGGGGAGCCTTATCCTCCATATCCGAACGACCTGCGCTCTGCACTCGCAGGAAGGCGTTTTGTGGTAGCCACTGAACTGATCGAAGCATTCAAGCAGCGCTTTGAAGCCGAATTGGCGCGTCAGGGAACAGATGGCGTCGGATTGGTACTGCGAGAGAAATGGTCAGGCAAAGGCTCCGACCTAGGCGGAGCCAAAGCCCGCCACCCAATGCATCATCGGGGCGGCTTCTTCGGAACGCCGCGCCCCTTCCTCGAAGGCGACTTTGTCACGACCGACAGCGGCACCGGGCTTGTCCATATGTCGCCCGATCACGGCGAGGATGACTTTGCGCTGTGCAAGACGCACGGCATCAATCCGGTCTTCGCGGTCATGGACGATGGTCGCTATCGCGATGACTGGCTGTGGCTGGGCGCAGGTGACACAGACGAAGACGGCAAGGAACGCCGCCGGTCAGTCATCAACAAGCCGTTCAATTCGCCCGAAGGCCCGATTTGCTCGGACCTGCGCGAAGCGGGCGCGCTGCTCAGCGCCTCCGCCGATTACGCGCACTCCTACCCGCATTCCTGGCGCTCGAAGGCCAAGGTCATCTACCGCTGCACGCCGCAATGGTTTGTGCCGATGGACAAGCCGCTCGCGGGCGTCTCCTCGCTCCATTCCGCCTCGCTCGAAGATCTGAACGCTGCGCTCGACACCGAACTTCCCAAGGAAGAGGGTGACACCTTGCGCGCCCGCGCGATGTCCGAGATTGAGCGCGTGCAGTTCATCCCCGAAAAGGGCCAGAACCGTATTGGTTCCATGGTCGAAGGGCGGCCCGATTGGGTGCTCTCGCGCCAGCGCGCCTGGGGCGTGCCGATCACGCTTTTTGTCCGCCCTGACGGATCGTACCTGCAAGACAAGGCGGTGAACGCCCGCGTCGTCGCGGCGGTTCAGCAAGAAGGCGTCGACGCGTGGGAAGAGGCACGCAAAGCCGAATTCCTGGGACCAGACCACAATCCCGGCGATTACGAGATGGTCACCGACATTCTCGACGTCTGGTTTGATTCGGGCTGCACCCACGCCTTCGTGCTCGAAAGCGGGCGCTGGCCCGATCTGCAATGGCCCGCCGACATCTATCTCGAAGGGTCCGACCAACACCGCGGCTGGTTCCAATCCTCGCTGCTGCAATCCTGCGCCACGCGCGCGCGCGCGCCTTACGATCAAGTGCTCACCCATGGTTTCACCATGGACAAGGCGGGCAAGAAGATGTCGAAATCGCTCGGCAACACGATCGACCCGCTCAAGGTGATGTAACAGACCGGCGCGGATATCATCCGCCTGTGGGCGCTGAGCGTCGATTTCACCGAAGACCACCGTATCGGCGATGAAATCCTGAAGGGCGTGGGCGATCAATATCGGCGGCTGCGCAACACGTTCCGCTATCTGCTCGGCGCGCTCGATGGATATGTCGGCGATATGAGCGACGCGGGCGCAATGCCCGAACTGGAGCTCTACATCCTCTCGCTGCTGAGCGAGCTTGATGGCAAGCTGCGCAAGGCCGCCGAAGAGTACGACTTCAACACCTACACTCGCCTGCTGGTGGATTTCTGCAACGAAGACTTGTCCGCGTTCTTCTTCGATATCCGCAAGGACACGCTCTATTGCGATGGCGAGGACAGCGATCGCCGCAACGCCTATCGCACGGTGCTCGACCTGCTGTTCCACTCGCTGGTGCGATACGCCGCGCCCGTCCTCGTCTTCACCGCCGAGGAAGTGTGGCAGACGCGCTATCCGGAAGATGGCGAACAGGGCGGCAGCGTCCACTTGCTCGAATGGCCCAGCGTGCCGCAAGTGCCCGCCAATCGCACCAAGTGGGAGCAGCTGCGCGCCCTTCGCGAACGCGTGACCGAGGCGATTGAGCCGCTGCGCCGCGAGAAGGAAATCCGCTCCAGCAACGAAGCCTTCGTCACCGTGCCCGCCAGCGCCGTTCCGGAGGGCGTGAGCGACGAACAGCTCGCCGAATTGTTCATCACCGGGACAGTCACTCGCGGCGATGGGGACGACGTGATCGTCACGAAATCCACCGACCATAAATGCGGGCGCTGCTGGCGCTTGCTGCCCGACGTGTTCGAAGACGGCGCGCTGTGTGGACGCTGCACCTCGGTCGTGCGCGAATGGGACGCGAAAGCGCTCGCGCTGTGAGCGCGCTGTTCTCCAAGGCGCGGCTGATCGGCTTGGCTCTCGCTGCGCTGGTGGCGGCGCTCGACCAATGGTCCAAGTGGTACGTCACGCGCGGACTGCTGATCGACAATATCGGCGACAATATGCCCTTGCTGCCGTTCTTCGATCTGACGTTCACGCGCAATTACGGCATTTCGCTCGGCATGTTCGAGGCGACAAGCATGGAAATGCGCTGGATATTGGTGTTGCTCACAGCCGGGATCGCTTTGGCGGTCCTGGTCTGGATGATGCGCGAAAAAGTACTTCCGGACATTCTGGGCTTGGCGCTGATCCTAGGCGGGGCACTCGGCAATATTTACGATCGCGTGTGGTATGGATACGTCATCGACTTCGCCGATTTTTATGTAAGCTGGATCCCACCACAGCTCTGCCCGAGCTACAATGACGGCCTTTGCCGCCCCTTTCTTATTTTCAACGTCGCCGACGCGGCTATCACCATTGGCGTTGTCGTCATCCTTGCCCGCGCGCTGTTCTTCGGCGAAAAGGACGAGGGTAACGGCAGCGAAACGAGCGGCGAGACCAACGCCGCCCTGGAGAATTGACCATGCGAAATCTAAAAACCGCTCTTTTGCTCGCCGGCACAGCCGCGTCTCTCGCCGCGTGCGGTGGTGGCGGAGTCTTCAATCGCGATCGCCCGGATGAATTCGCCGTTCAGCGCCAAGCGCCGCTTGTCGTGCCGCCCGACTTTTCGTTGACCCCGCCCGCGCCCGGCGCGCCGCGCCCGACGCAAGGCACGGCGTCCGAGCAAGCGCTTGAGGCGCTGTTTGGCGGCCCGCAAGAACGCAGCGACATCGAAAAGATCACGCTGGACCGCGCGGGCAGCGCTGCGCCGGGTATTCGCAGCGTTGTGGGCGATCCCGCAACCAGCACGGTCGCCAAAGGCCGCACCACACGCGATATTATCGCCGCGCCGCAAGGCGATGGCGCGACAGCCTCGACGGTCATTCCCGGCTAAAGACTAGTAGAGGCTAAGCGGTTGATTCCGGCTGCGTTTGTCGCGCCAGAATTTTGTCGATGCGGCGGCGGTCCATCGAGACGATTTCAAACCGCCAGCCCTGATCCTCAAAGCTTTCGCCAGCGATCGGCAATCGCTTGAGCACCGATAAAGCGTATCCCGCGGCCGTCCCGAATTCGCGGCTCTCGTCGTATTCGAGGCCAAGCCGATCCGCTAGCGCGTCGGCGGAAAGCGCGCCGGACACCAAAAGCGTTCCGTCTGGGCGTTCCTCCATCAGCGGCGAATCGCCCTGATCCTGATCGCTGGCGAAATTGCCGACCAAGGCGGTGAGGAGGTCGACGGGTGTGACGATCCCTTCAAAGTGGCCATATTCGTCATGGACCAGCGCCATGGCGATATCCGCCGATTGCAAGGTCCTGAGCGCGTCCATCGCGTCGAGTTGATCGGGAACGATCTCGGCCTTCACCGCCATGTTGCGCATAGAGACCGTCTGACCTGAAACCAGCGCGGCCAGAACGTCGCGCACTTTCACGACACCCAAGATCACATCGGGAGACCCATCGGCCACCGGCAACAGCGAATGCGGCGTGTTTTCGATCGTTTTGCGCACCAGCGCCGGGTCCGCGTCGGCCTCGATCCAGTCTATCTCGGTGCGCGGAGTCATCATCTCGCGCACAGGGCGTTCGGCCAAGCGCACGACGCCGGTCAGAATTTGATGCTGTTCCGCTTCGATCACGCCGGATCGCGTCGCCTCGGCGAAAATCATCTGGAGTTCTTCAGCCGTAACCGAGCTTTGGCCCTTGGATCGAATGCCGAATAGGCGGATGATCAAAGCTGAGCTGGAATCGAGCACCCAGACAAGCGGAGCCGCAATCGTCGCGAGCGTAGCCATCGGGCGCGCCATCACGAGGCTGATCGGCACCGCGGCGCGCAAGGCGAGCTGCTTTGGCACCAATTCGCCAATGACCAGACTGAAATAGGTCGTGATTGCGATCACCACGAAAAAGCCGGCCTGCTCGCCCACATCTTGTGGCAGGCCCAGCGCCACCAGGCGTTCGCCTACGGGGCCGCCCAGGCTGGCGCCGGAAAACGCGCCCGCGACAATGCCGATGAGCGTTATACCAATCTGAACGGTTGAAAGAAATTTCCCGGGCTCCGCCGCCAGGCGCAGCGCGATGCGGGCCGAAGCGGAACCTTCTTCCGCGCGCGCTTTCAAACGCGAGGTCTTGGCCGAAACGATTGCCAACTCCGACATGGCAAACACGCCGTTGAGCACGATCAATCCGAGGATGACGAAGAGGTAGGACCAGGGAAACGGTGTCACCCGCGCATCGCTACCATAAATCGCGTCCTATGCCAGTGGACAACGCACGCACTTTGGTGCCCCATCGCATTCGTTCAGCTTGCGTCAAAGCGAAAGTCTTCAGCGACCCAAGACACAGTTTTATGCATCAATTGGCGCGCGTTGTGATAATAGAGACGCGCAATAAGGGAGGGATCATCATGAAAATGTCTCGTATTCTACTTTCCAGCACCGCCGCTGTCGCTTTACTGGGCACCAGCGCTTGCGTCACCGACCCGAACACGGGCGATCGGAAGGCTTCGCGCACCGCCATTGGCGCGGGCGTGGGCGTCACGCTTGGGTACCTGCTTGGCGGTGCTATCGGAGGCGACGCGGCGCGGATTATCGGTGCTGGCATCGGCGGTTCGGCCGGGGCGTTGCTTGGCAAACGCTACGACGATCAGATCCGCGAACTCGACGAGCAAACCGAAGGCACTGGTGTTGAAGTCGAAGAAGTCGGCGATCAGGACGCGATCCTTGTCCGCTTGCCCGATGGCGTCACCTTCGCCAGCGGATCAGCGGAAATCAATCCCGGCTTTTACGACACGCTCAACGTCGTGGCCGACAGCTTGATCAAATACCCGAACAGCCTCGTCGATGTGTACGGCTTCACCGACACGACCGGTAGCGACGCGTTGAACCAGCGCCTTTCCGAACAGCGCGCTCAGGCCGTCGCCGATTATCTCGCCGCGCGCGGCGTGGCGCGCAGCCGCTTTGCGACACGGGGCTTTGGCGAGAGCTACGACCAATTGCGGGTTAAAACCGCCGATGGCGTGAACGAGCCGCTCAACCGACGCGTGGAAATCAAGATCATTCCGATCAGCCAGGATGATGTGAACTCGGCCCGCGGGCAGTGATCAAACCGGTGAGCCCTCTTTCCTCGTATCGAGGGCTCACTTCAGCATCTTAGCGCGCTCCGCCAGCCGTTCGACCGCTTCGGCGTGAATCCCCGGCGAGCACACCAGCACACCGAAATCGCGCGGGTCGTGCTTGTTATAGGCCAGCGGCTGGCCAAAAGCATCGCTGATCCGCGCGCCCGCTTCGCGCGCGATCAAAGAAGCCGCGGCAATGTCCCATTCAAAGCCCCATCGGAGCGTCGCGACCAGATCGGCGCGATCATCGGCCACCATCGCGATGCGCAGAGCGATCGAATTGGGCTTTTCGACAATAACGAGATCCGAATCGACGCTGGGCAGTTGGTCGATGGGTACCCTTGATCCCGAAAACTCGCTGCGCGAACTCGCGATCAAGGGCCGCTCGTTCAAGGTCGCCCCCTTGCCCGCTTCGGCCACCCACTCCTCTTCGCGGGCCGGGGCCAGCAACACGCCAATCAACGGCTTACCCGCGCTCACCAAAGCGACCGATATCGCCCAACCGGTGCGCCCGCGCACATAATCGCGGGTGCCGTCGATGGGGTCGACCAGCCAGATGAGGCCGCAGTCCGTGCGCGCTTTATCGTCAGCGCTTTCTTCGGAAAGCCACGCCGCCGATGGCAAAAGCGCCGTCAGCTCGCGTCTCAAGAATCGATCCACTTCCAAGTCCGCCTCGCTCACGGGGTCGCCCGGTGTTTTGTCCCACGTTTTGAGCGCATGCCCATCGCCCGGCCAGCGCGCGTGCGCCATGCGGCCCGCTTCGCGGACAATCTCAAGAAGGCGATTTCGGTCTATCATATTCGCCAATAGTCGTGACCTTGCGAGAAGTGCTTTTCAAGGGGCGAGAGACATGCTTAGGCGCTCTCGACGGAACCTCTCCCCGGATTGCTTTTCGCCTACCCTATCCGCGCGGGGGCTCCGGGACAAAATGCAAAGGGATCACTGCTCATGAACGTCCACGAATACCAGGCTAAGGAATTGCTCAAGGAACACGGTATTGCCGTGCCCGATGGCCACGCTGCGCTGACGGTGGAAGAGGCCGTTGCCGGGGCCAAACAGCTGCCAGGGCCGCTCTATGTGGTGAAAGCGCAAATCCACGCCGGTGGCCGTGGCAAGGGCAAGTTCAAGGAACTGCCGGAAGACGCCAAGGGCGGTGTGCGCCTGGCCTTTTCTCTCGATGAGGTGGAAAGCCACGCGAAGGAAATGCTCGGCAACACGCTGGTGACCATCCAGACCGGTGAAGCGGGCAAGCAGGTCAACCGTCTTTATGTGACCGACGGGGTCGACATTGAGAGCGAATACTACCTTGCCATGCTGGTTGACCGCGCCACAGGCCGCGTCGCCATGGTCGCCTCGACCGAAGGCGGCATGGATATCGAAGATGTCGCGCACGAAACGCCGGAGAAGATCACCACGATCACGATCAACCCTGCGCAAGGCTTTATGCCGCACCACGGCCGCGCGGTGGCTTTCGCGCTCAAGCTTGAAGGAGATCTCAACAAACAGTGCCAGAAACTGGCCAAGCAACTCTACACCGCCTTTATGGCGAGCGACTGCGACATGCTGGAGATTAACCCGCTTGTTGAAACCAAGCCCGATGCGGACGGCAAAGCCTCACTGTTGGTGCTCGACACCAAGATGAGCTTTGATGGCAACGCGCTCTATCGCCACCCGGCGATCGAAGCGATGCGCGACGAGACCGAAGAAGATCCGGCGGAAGTCGAAGCGAGCGAATACGATCTCGCTTACATCAAACTCGATGGAAACATCGGCTGCATGGTCAACGGCGCCGGCCTTGCCATGGCAACGATGGACATCATCAAGCTGAACGGCGCGTTCCCGGCCAACTTTCTTGACGTGGGCGGCGGCGCGACGACCGAAAAAGTCACCGCAGCGTTCAAGATCATCCTGAAGGATCCCGCGGTCGAGGGCATCCTCGTCAACATCTTCGGCGGCATCATGAAGTGCGACATCATCGCCAACGGCGTGGTGCAAGCGGCCAAGGATCTTGATCTTCAGGTGCCGCTGGTGGTCCGCCTGGAAGGCACCAACGTCGAAGCGGGCAAAGAAATCCTGTCCAGTTCCGGCCTCGCCATCGTCCCTGCGGACGATCTGGGCGACGCGGCGAAGAAGATCGTCGCCGAGGTCAAGAAGGCGGCCTAAACTTCGTTACAGTAACAACCGAAAAAAGGCGGGGTCTTGGCCCCGCCTTTTCTACTGGTGCGAAGCTTGGTTTAGTCAGCCGCTTCAAAGCGGAACACAAGCTCCCCGCCCGATTGCATACGCACCGCTGCGACCAACCCCTCGCCCGGCTTCTCCCTATCCGCGCAGCGCAAGGTCAACGCGTTGAAGTACGCCGCGCAATCCTCGATCGCGACGAGGCGGAACGTCAGAAAATCGTCCTTCTCTTCCCAACCGGTAAGATCGGCGTTGAAATGCTTAAGCTTGAGCGCCAGAGAACCGTTCTCTTGCATCATGTAGAGATGCTCAGTGAACATAATAGCTCCGTCCGCCTCTTGCTGCACAAAGGTTCCGACCATGGTTCCTCCCATGGGGGGCAACCAACTCTCCATCGCAGGCGCACCGCGGATACCTTCGCCCTTCCACTGCCCGACCAGCCAACCCATCTGATCCAGGGATGCTGGTGGCGAAACAAAGTCCGTTTCGCCGATCCGGGTCTCGGGCTCGGCGTCTTGCGCCAGCGCGGTCCCCGAAAGCGCAATCGCCGCCAAGGCTGATCCAATTACTCGTCCGATTGCAAACATTGCACTTCCTCCGTCCATGACTTCCCCTCACAAGGCCTTACACCAAGATAGTGCATCTGAGCCGGGGGTTGATGTAAGAAAGACGAAGCGCGAAGCTGCGATTCGACACGCGATCCAAAAAAATTTCGCGTTCGGCTCAACTTGACGTTTACGTAAACGCGAGCTAGGCGCGCGAACGAGAGCTTAAAATGCCCAGTCGCACTGATGATTCTGGGTAGGTAAGGGAAGGACAATCCGATGAAAATCCTCGTGCCCGTCAAACGGGTGATCGATTACAACGTGAAGCCGCGCGTCAAAGCCGACGGCACCGGCGTGGATCTCGCCAACGTCAAGATGAGCATGAACCCGTTCGACGAAATCGCCGTCGAAGAGGCCATCCGCATCAAGGAAGCGGGCAAGGCCGAAGAGATCATCGCTGTCTCCATCGGCCCGGCCAAGGCGCAGGAAACGCTGCGCACCGCGCTCGCCATGGGTGCGGACCGCGCGATTCTGGTTGAAACCGACGAAGAGGTGGAACCGCTCGCCGTCGCCAAGATCCTCAAAGCCATCGCCGACGAAGAGCAGCCCGGTCTCGTGATCCTCGGCAAGCAATCGATAAGCGACGATTCGAACCAAACCGGCCAAATGCTCGCGGCGCTGATGGGCCGTCCGCAGGGCACCTTTGCCAACACGGTGGCGGTTGACGGCGACAGCGTCGAAGTGAAACGCGAAGTCGACGGGGGCCTCGAAACGGTCAAGCTCAGCTTGCCGGCCATCGTCACCACCGACCTTCGTTTGAACGAACCGCGTTACGCTTCGCTGCCCAATATCATGAAAGCGAAGAAGAAGCCGCTCGACACCAAGGCTCCAGCCGATTTCGGTGTCGACATCGCGCCGCGTCTCACCACCACCAACGTCGCCGAACCGCCGGTGCGTCAGGCCGGTGTGAAGGTCGAAGACGTCCCTGCGCTCGTCGCCAAGATCAAGGAAATGGGGATCGCGTAAGCGGCCCGTTTGGGAAAGGACACACAACAGATGAACACTCTCATTCTGGTCGAACACGACAATTCTTCGGTCAACGACGCCACGCTCGCTGTCGTCACCGCCGCCTCCAAGCTCGGCGATGTCACCGCGCTGGTCGCGGGTCATGATTGCGGCTCGGTCGCCGAAGGCGCCGCCAAGATCGCTGGCGTTTCCAAAGTGCTGAAAGCGGACGACGCCGCTTACGCCAACGGCCTCGCCGAAAACGTCGCGCCGCTTATCGCGGGCCTGATGGAAGGCTACGACGCGTTTCTCGCGCCCGCTACCACTTCGGGCAAGAACATCGCACCGCGCGTCGCCGCACACCTTGATGTGATGCAGATCTCGGACATTCTCTCGGTCGAAGGCCCCAAGACCTTCACCCGTCCGATCTACGCGGGCAACGCCATTGCGACGGTTGAGAGCTCGGACGCCAAGCTCGTCATCACTGTTCGCGGCACCTCGTTTGACAAAGCGGCCCCGGAAGGCGGCTCAGCGTCGATTGAAGACGCGAGCGGGACGGGCGACGCGGGTATCTCCAGCTTCGTCAGCAGCGAGATCGCCGATGGCGGCGACCGTCCGGAACTCGCCAGCGCCAAAATCATCGTTTCGGGTGGTCGCGCACTGAAAGACAGCGAAACCTTCGACAGCATCATCAACCCGCTCGCCGACAAGCTCGGTGCGGCTATCGGCGCCAGCCGCGCCGCGGTCGACGCGGGCTACGTGCCCAACGATTATCAGGTCGGTCAGACCGGCAAGATCGTCGCCCCCGAAGTCTACATCGCCATCGGCATTTCCGGCGCGATCCAGCACTTAGCGGGCATGAAGGACTCCAAGGTCATCATCGCCATCAACAAGGACGAAGACGCCCCGATTTTCCAAGTCGCGGATATCGGCCTTGTCGCGGATCTCTACGCCGCAGTGCCTGAGCTGACGGGCGCGTTGGACTAGGGCCCTGCGCACTGCGGACGATTTCGTCCTATTTTCAAGAGCCTCCGCTGCGCTATCATGCGCAGCGGAGGTTTTTTATGCGATCCCTGTACTCCCTCACCCTGCCCTTTTTTGCCCTGTGCTTCGCCGTTGCGCAGCCCGCCAGCGCGGCGCGCGAACCGGTGGTTCTAAAGCCAACGTCGAACTGGTACGTTGATTTTGGAGAGAAACGCTGCCGCCTTAGTCGCGTCTATGGTGAGGGCGAGGATCGCCACGCCATCTTTTTCCAGCAATGGCAGCCCAGCCGCGGCTTTGCCTTTACAGCCGCCGGCCCTAGCTTCGATCGTTTTACTAGCCAGCGCGAAACGATGGTCCGCTTCAAAGAAGGCGCAGAACCGCGCGAGACGACACCCTTCGTTGGAAAAAGCGAGGGAATTGGAACCGCGGTGATCTACAACACGCTGTCGGTGAACGAACCGCCCGAAGCCGACATTAAGGGCGCGACCTATGAAGGGTCGCTGGAAAAGAGCCTGCCACAGCTTGATATAGAGTCGGCAAAATCCGCGGATCAGATTTCGCTGCGCCAGAGAAGCCGTGAGGTGGTGTTCCAAACCGGTCCGCTCGATGAAGCGTTCAAGGTCCTCAACACGTGCACGCAAGATCTCGTGAAAGACTGGGGGCTTGATCCAGAGAAGCATCTGTCAGCGACGCGAATGGTCGCCGTTGAAGACCTGCCGAAAGTCGTGCGAAAGATACAACGCCGTTATCCCGTCGGAGCGCTAAATCGAGGGGAACAGGCGATCCTGCGAGTGCGCGTTATGGTCGATGCAAACGGCACAGCGGTCGATTGCGTGATCAACGAGGTCACGCAAACCAAAAGGTTGGAATCGCCTGCGTGTCGCCCACTGATGGAAGCGCGATACACACCCGCGCTGGATGCCAACGGCGAACCCTTCGCGTCCTATTACGCAACATCCATTACCTACGTGATCCCATAGCGTCGAGCGCCGCTTTCAGCAGTCTACCATCACAGAAAGCCTGTGATGAAGTGGAGCGTGGTGCCCACAAGCCCACCGACCAGGGTTCCGTTGATGCGGATGAACTGAAGATCGCGGCCGACCGCGTTCTCGATCCGGCCTGTGATTGTGGTCGCGTCCCAGCGTTTGACCGTTTCCGACACCAGCGTAACGATCTCTGAGCCGTAGCGCGTGGCGACACCCGCAGCGGTGCGCCGGGCGAAGCGATTGATTTGCTCCTGCAAACGCTGATCCTGCTTAAGAGCCCTGCCCAAATCCACCAACGCGATGCGCATGTCGTTGCCCAATTCCGTATCCGCAGACCGTGCGCGGCGAATAAGCGATCGGCGCAGGCGCTCCCATACCCCCATCCACCATTCGCCCACGGCAGGGTTTTCGACCAGCTCGCGCTTCATGTCTTCGACCCTCTCCCGCGTCTCGGGATCGTGCTGCAAATCCTGGGCGAGCTTTTGCAGGCCTTCTTCGATCTTGAAGCGGATGGGATGGTCCGGGTCGACGAGCACCTCGGCGAGCAGCTTGTATAGTCCGTCAAGAACATTCGCCGAAATGCGCTCGTCGAGGCCCGTCCAACGCATGACCGCGTTGGCGCGTTTGTGGATGACGTCTTTCACCGTGTCTTCGTTGTCTTCCAGCGTCAGGCCCGCCCACCGGATGAAACCGTTGATGAGGGGCTGATGCTGTTTGTCGGTCATCATGCTTTCGAGCATGCGACCCGCCAGCGGGGACACTTCGAGTTTGTGGATTTGGCCCGCCAAGCCAGCGCGCACTTGGTTGCCGAGCCGATCAGGATCGAGCGATTCGAGGATTTCTGCGAGCATTTCCGCCGCGCCTGCGGTGATGCGAGAGCGAGTATCGTTTGCGCTCTTATCCGGCGTATCGACAAGGAAATCGCCAATCGCGCGCGCGATGTTCATGCCTGACATGCGCCGCGCGACGACCGATGGCGTCAGGAAATTGCGCCGAAGAAAGTCCGCCATCGTGTCCGCGATGCGGTCTTTGTTCTTGGGAATGATCGCGGTGTGCGGGATTGGCAGGCCAAGCGGGTGGCGAAACAGCGCCGTTACCGCGAACCAATCCGCGAGGCCGCCCACCATCGCGGCTTCGGCAAAGGCGTTGACATAGCCCCAGACGGGGTGCGCGCCGGGAGCTACTGCGGGTCCATGTGTCGTGAAGAAAACGACTGCCATGGCTGCCAGCAAGCCGGTCGCAGACCAACGCATGCGCCGCGCCCGATCCTCGCTCAAGGGCTCGCCGCCAAAGGGCGAACGCGAAGAGGTGGATAGGGGCTGCGGAGCGTGCATAACGCTTACCCTCTGCCGGAAAAGTGCGCCCGCGTCATCCACGGCGTCACTCACGGCCAGGCAGGAACCCGCTTATTCGGCGGGCTCCGCTCCGGGCGGGAGTGGTTGCGCTGGACGGGCGGGGCGTGGTGGCACCGGGCTTGTCGGCGCGGCGTCGCCGTGATCCGTCGCGTCTCCGGGCTTGTAGGTCAGCATCCGCTTACGGATCCAAGGACCAACACGCTTCTCAAACCCATCGGCCAGGCTGAAACCCGCCGGGACGATCAGCAGCGTCAACAAGGTCGACATAATCAGGCCGCCAATCACGACAATCCCCATCGGCTTGCGCCAGGCTTCGTCACCGGTGAGTGAAAGCGCCGTGGGCACCATACCCGCCGTCATCGCAACCGTGGTCATCACGATCGGCTGCGCGCGTTTGTGACCCGCTTCGAGCAAGGCTTCGAGCTTTTCTGTCCCGGTCGCCATTTCCTCAATCGCAAAGTCTATGAGGAGGATCGAGTTCTTTGAAACGATGCCCAGAAGCAGCAGGATGCCGATGTATACGGGCATGGATTGCGGCTGACCCAACAGCCACACCAGCAGAATGCCACCGAGCGGCGCGAGCAACAGCGAGGTCATGTTGACCAGCGGGCTGACCACCCGCTTGTAGAGCAGAACAAGGCAGGCAAAGACCAGAAGGAAGCCCGCGATAATCGCAATTTTGAGGCTTTCTACCAGCTCCTGCTGCCATTGGTCTTCGCCAACAACGTCGCGGATCACGCCGGTGGGCAGGTTTTGGAGTGTCGGCAAAGCATCGATCTGTTCCTGGGCAGTCCCCTTCAGCACGCCGTCGGCCAAGTCCGCGCCAATGATCACGCGGCGGTTCTGGTTGTAACGCTGGATGACCGTGGGGCCGGCGCCGAACTCGATATCGGCCACGCGCGACAGCGGCACGGTTCCGCCGGTGATGGTCGGAACGGGCAGGTTTTCAATCGTCGTGAGATCTGTGAGGTCGTCCTCGCTCAGTTTGACCTTTATCGGGATTTGCCGGTCGGAGAGGGAGAAGCGCGCCGCGTTCTGCTCAATTTCGCCCAGCGTGGCGATGCGGATCGTCTGGCTAAGCGCGATGGTGCTCACGCCGAGTTCCGCGGCAATCTCACGGCGAGGGGTGATGATAAGCTCAGGGCGGTTCACATCGCCGCTGACGCGGGGCGCGATGAGGGAATCGAGCCCCTTCATCTCTTCGATCAGCTGCGTCGCCGTCTGGTCCAGAAGATCTGGGTCCGATCCCGCCAGCATGAGCGACATATCGCGACCCGAACCAAACCCGCCGCCATCGGATTCAAACCGCACGCGCGCATCGGGAATCTTGGCGAGCTCGGGAGCCAGCTGGCGTTCGAATTCAATTGACGTGCGCTCGCGGTCATCGCGCAGGTTGATGAAAATGCTGCCGTTGCCGATCCGAATACGTTCGAGCGCGTAATCAAATTCCTGCTGTTGCTCGAGGATATCGGTGACCTGATCGACCACTTTCTTGGTGGTGGCGAGAGTGGAGCCGGGCACCAATTCGATATCGACCGTGCTGCGATTGTCGTCGGTCTCGGGCTGGAATTGGCCGGGAATCTGCGTGAACAGCAGGACCGTCACCAGCAAAGAGAACCAGCCGATCGCCAGCATCCAGACGCGGTGATCGTAAAATCGGGCCACCAGATAGCCGACAGCGTCAGTGCGGCTGCCGGTTCCAATGACCTCGATAATCCTGAGCACTCCCCATCCGGCGACGAAGGAGATGATCGAGACGAGAAGCAGAATGACGATCTCGAACGTCTTGGAAACGAGGTAGTATCCAAAGCTGTTCGAATTGCTTGAGAACGCGTTCGCCGCGTTTTCAGGAATGTTGAATTCGCCAAGGAAGCTGGACGATCCAAACATCGCCGCCGCAGAGACCCCGAGCAATAGCAGCACGACCGCCAGCAAGCTTGGTACGTAGAGCCAGCGCCACTTCGGTGGGTTCACTGCGGCGCGGCGTTCGCGCATCTTGCTGGTGTCGAGGGTCCAGGCCAGGACGCGCATATAGAGGTCCATCATCGGGCCTTCACCGTGCGAAGCGTGGCCTTTGGAATCGAGGAAATAGGCGGCCATTAGCGGGGTCACCATGCGCGCCACCGCCAGCGACATCAGCACCGCGACAACGACTGTGAGCCCAAAGTTTTTGAAGAACTCGCCCGAAATGCCGGGCATCAGACCGACTGGCAGGAAGACCGCGACGATGCAGAAGCTGGTCGCCACAACCGGCAAGCCGATTTCATCCGCGGCGTCGATACTGGCCTGATACGCGGTTTTGCCCATGCGCATGTGGCGCACGATATTCTCGATCTCCACGATGGCGTCATCGACGAGGACACCCGCCACAAGGCCAAGCGCCAAGAGCGAGAGGAAGTTCAGGTTGAAGCCCATCAGCTCCATGAAGAAGAACGTCGGGATGGCCGAAAGCGGTATCGCCACCGCGCTGATCGCGGTCGCCCGCCAATCGCGCAGGAACAGGAACACGACGACAATCGCCAGAACCGCGCCTTCGATCAGAGCCGACATAGAGCTGGTGTACTGCATGCGCGTGTAATCGGTGCTGGTGCCCATCCGGATGAACCGGATACCGTCGGTTTCCTCTTCAATCATGTCGAGTTCTTCGAGGGCTTCTTCGTAGACCGCGAGGTCCGACGCACCCCGCGCTCGGTTCATGTAGAAATTGACGACTTCCTTATCGCCGACTTCGCTGATCGACGTGCGTTCCGCAAAGCCATCGCGCACAACCGCTACGTCGGCCAAGCGAACGGTGCGCCCTCCACCGAGCTGGATCTGACGCTGGGACAATTCGTACGCGCTGGAACTGTTGCCAAGCACGCGCAGCGATTGGCGCGTTCCGCCGACCTCCGCCAATCCGCCTGAGGCGTTGATGTTTTCCTGGCGCAGTACGTTGTTGATCTGCGTCGCGGTGACGCGCAAAGCCTGCATTTTGGCCGGATCAAGGATCACTTCGATTTCGCGGTCCACCCCGCCAAAGCGGCCAACCTCGGCCATGCCTTCGATTTTGAGAAGGCGTTTGGACACCGTGTCATCTATAAACCAGCTCAGCTCTTCGATGGTCATGTCGTCGGCTTCCACCGCGATATACCCAATCGAGCTGCCGGCCACGTTGACCTTCTGAACCTGCGGCTCAAGAATACCGTCAGGCAAAGTCGGGCGCACACCGTCAATCGCTGTTTGCACCTCACTGAGCGCCAACGTGATGTCCGTCCCGATCTGGAATTCGACGAAGGTGCTGGAGGAGCCCTCGCTCGCCGATGACTGAAGGGAGTTCACCCCGTTGATCGAACGCAGCGCGCTTTCGACACGCTGGGTGATCTGGTTTTCGATTTCCGATGGCGCCGCGCCGGGCTGCGAAATGGTGACCTGGACACCCGGAAACTCAACGTCCGGGTTGTTCGTTACATCCATGCGCGAAAAGCTGACGAAACCGGCGATCAAAAGCGCAGCAAACAATACCAGTGGAATCACTGGATTGCGGATCGACCATGCGGAGATGTCTTGAAGGTTCATATCCGTTGTTTGCCCTGAGCTTGTACCAATGTGTTCGTCATGCTTGCGCCGAAGCGCTTAAATCAAACTACGTTACGGCCTAAGCTCCAGATGAACTTTGGCCGCGAGACTTAGGTTTCGGCGCGCCGCGGATTGACGGTCTCGCCCGGATTGAGGAAGCCGCCCGCACTCTGCACGACCAGCTCATCGCCCGAAAGACCATCGGTGATAGCGATACCCTTTTCGGTCGCGCGGCCGATTGTGATGGCGCGCCGAGTGGCCTTGTTTTCTTCGTCGATCACGTAAACGAAGGGGCCTTCGTCATCGGCGAGAACCGCGCTCTCGGGAAGAACCGTCGCCGTCATAGAGCCGCCTTCAATGCGCGCGGTGGCGAACCCACCAGGGCGCAGTTCAGGTGAGAAGGGAAGCGCAACGCGCGCCGTACCCTGACGCGTGCTTTGATCGACCGTGGGTGAAAGCTGCCAAACCTGACCGGAGAATGTCTTGTCCGAACCGGCCAGCTGCACATCAGCGGCCACGCCGTTCGCCAGCTGCACCATCTGCGTTTCGCTGACTTGCGCCAGCATTTCCATCTCGCCGCCGCGCGCAATCGTAAACAGAGCGGGCGTTCCCGCGCTGACGCTTTGGCCGGGCTCAACGTTGCGCGTCAGCACATAGCCCGCCGCCGGAGCGACCACGTTGAGACGCGCGTTTCGAGCGTTGAGTTCGGCCAGTTGCGCTTCCGCGACGCTCACGCGCGCCGTGGCGGAATCGCGTTCGGCGGTTAGCCGATCAACGTCAGCCGTCGACACAAACCCCCTGTCAACCAGTTGCAAGGCGCGATCGAGATTGGCCTGCGCCAGAGCGGCGTCGGCTTTGGCCACTTGCACCTGCGCGGCTTGCGCGGCGGCCTGCTGAACTTGAACCGACCGATCGATCACTGCGAGAATCTGGCCTTGGCGGACCCATTGCCCGGCGTCGACTGGAACCGAGACCACCCGACCACCCTCGCCTTCGACACCAACCGGCATCGCGCGGCGCGCGGCGATCTGACCCGGCGCTTCGATGGTGCCGGACACGGTGGTGCGGCCGGGCGCCACAACAGTCACCACAGGGGCTTGCGATTCATCATCGGCCGAGGAAGCCGGGTCCGCGCCCGCAAACGCAAAGTAAGCCGCCAGCGCGAGTAGCACCGCAAAGAGAATACCTCCGCCAATCAGAAACGGCTTCAGGTTCAGGCCTGAACGGGTGGGCTGAAGGGTCGCGCCATCCACCTCAGTCCCGAGGGGTTCGGCGGCGTCAGCGGTGATGGTCGTTTCGTAATTCATTGCGCTTTCCCTGTCCGGGAGCCCCCGTTCAACCCATCGCGCGGCTCAAGAAGTAAGCGCGACAGCCCAACAGATGAACACCCTTCGGCGTGGCAAGTGTATTATTCTCATAACTCACCAAGAGCAAGCCCCTAGGACCACCGGGTGGCTTTACACAATGCGCCGTTCGACTGACGTCATCCTGCCATAGACGAAATGCGTCGGTGTCTGGTCCCAACCCACGGACTTCACGTAAAGTTCCGCGCCGCGAGCGCAAAAAAGGAGCCGCCAGAGACGGCGTCCTCTTATGGTAGCCAGTGAAACGCTACGCAGTCAGCCGGTTATCTTTCCGCGCTGGAAGAGATTTAACACACCGAGCAGGATGACCGCGCCGATAAACGCAGACACAAGCGCGCGCCAGTCGGTGATGTTCCCGATGGAGCCGCCTCCGAAAAACGAAAACACTCCGTTTCCGATGAAGGAGCCGAGCACACCGACTACAATGTTCCAGAATATGCCCATCTGCGCGTCGCGCTTCATGACGATACTGGCCAGCCATCCGATCACGCCGCCCATGATTAGAAACACGATGAATCCCATAAAACCCTTCTCCCAAGGCCCGCGGATCGGCGCATCCCATCGCGCAAACGCGATCGCAAGCATAGAAGCCGTCTAGCGGAAAACCGCCAACGTCGGAAACAGTGTTTTAAGGCGTGACCCGCGCGCAGAGGGTTAGGCGCCGCGGGCTGTTCAGTAGCGCAGTTTGCGCTCGTACTCTTCGCGATACTTCTGGATGCGCGTTACCCGCAGGCCTTTCATGCCTGAACGATCCATAGCGCGCTGCCACGACGCAAACTCTTCGAGGGTAAGCCCGTAGCGCTCAAGCACTTCGTCGATCGTCAGCAGACCGCCATTCACGGCCGCGACCACTTCGGCCTTGCGGCGCATGACCCACCGTTTCGTGCTCGGCGAAGGGAGATCATCCAGCGTCAAAGGCTCGCCAAGCGGGCCGATCACTTGCGCGGGGCGGATGTCTTGGTTCTCAATCATATATCGTCTCTCGCGTCACCTTTTGCAGCAGCCCCCGAGCCTTGGGAGGTCGTACCACAAGAGGCTTTGCATCCTCCTAAACCTTCAAGGTTAACATCGCGTTCGCCATGTCCCAGCGCCTTGAAGTAGCTCGCCGCGGCGTCCCCGAAACTCTCGCTTGAGGGTCCCGCGCATTGCACCGCTTCGCGTCGAAGCTCGCGGCGCAGTTCGCGCGCCGCATTCAGCCTTGCGGTCAACTCGCTCCATTCAATTGCACGAAGCGCTCCGCCGCCAGTGGCAACGCGTATATCGCGGTCGCGCGAATCGGTTTCGCGCACCACTTTCAGCAGCGTGGCGAGGTCGGCCTTTTCATCAAAAGGCGCATGGGGAACGGGTTTGCCGTTTTCGAACATGCCCTCGCTCTAACGCGAGGTCGTCAAGATGAGGTAAAACTCAAATTTACCAGCCCTTAGGATTACGGCCGGTTCCAAAGACGCCGCGAAACGCGGGCACGGCAAGGGTAGCGGAAGAGGGGTTTTCCTCCTATATGGCCGCCCAATCATGGACATTTCGACCTCTCTGGAAGCGGGCTCAAAGCCCGGCTCAGCCTTTGGGCTTGATACAGCGGGCCTGTTCGATCTGCCGCGCCCGGCGCCCGAATGCCGGATTGTTGTGGCGATGAGCGGCGGTGTTGATTCGTCCGTGGTGGCCGCGCTCGCTGCCGACACCGGCGCGGAAGTGATCGGCATCACCCTGCAGCTTTACGATTACGGCGCCGCCACCGGTCGCAAGGGCGCGTGCTGCGCGGGCGACGATATCGCCGATGCGCGCGCCGTGTGCGATCGGCTGGGGATTGCGCACTACGTGTTCGACCATGAAAGCGCGTTTCGCGAAGAGGTCGTCGATCAGTTCGCTGACGAATATTTGGCGGGCCGCACACCGGTGCCCTGCATCCGCTGCAATATGGGGCCCAAGTTCACCGATCTGTTCCGCATGGCCCGCGAACTCGGCGCCGATTGCCTCGCAACCGGCCACTACGTTCAACGCGTCGCAGCCGAGGGCGGCCCGCACCTCTACCGCGCCAACGATCCGGCGCGCGATCAGTCGTACTTTCTCTACGCCACGACGCAGGACCAGCTCGACTACATTCGCTTCCCCCTGGGCGGGCTGCCCAAAACGCAGGTGCGTGAACTCGCCGAAGCGGCGGGCCTGCGCAACGCGGCCAAGCCCGACAGCCAGGACATCTGCTTCGTGCCCGATGGGAATTACGCCAAGATCGTCACCAAGATACGCCCCGAAGGCGCGGTGCCAGGGCCTATCGTCCACGCCGCCACGGGGGAGACGCTGGGCGAGCACAAAGGCATCATTCACTTCACCGTCGGACAGCGCAAAGGCCTGGAGATCGGTGGCCAGCCCGAACCGCTCTACGTGATCAGCTTGGACGCGGCTGAGCGCGCGGTGCGCGTCGGGCCTAAGCGTATGCTCGCGGTTGAAAGCGCTGAGGTGATTGAGACCAATTGCATCGGGCCGATCCCCGATGCGCCGCTAACGGCCAAAGTCCGCAGTCTGGCCAAGCCGGTGCCGATCACAATCGAAGGGCCACTGGGCGATGGCGCCTCCACCCGCATCCGCTTTGAAACGCCTGAGTTTGGTGTCGCACCCGGTCAAGCCGCGGTGATCTACGCGGGCGAACGCGTGGTGGGCGGCGGCTGGATCGACGCGACCACTTCAGTCGCCTCGTAAGCGCCCCGCAAAGCCCTATTCTTCCCAGGTTTCCATCACGCAGCCATAGCCTTCGCGCAAGGTTGCTGTGTTGGAGGTAACGAGCGGAAAGCGCGCGGTCACGCTTTTCGCATCCACATCATCTACCAGCGTGACCAATTCCATCCCGGCCAGCTTGTCTTTCTCGCAGTCTTCAAGGCTGCGTCCGGCGACAAAGCGGCACGAACACGCCACGCGCGCGGCGTAGGCGGTGCCCACTTGCGCGTAGCCGTTGATCGGCGCGCGATAGACATACGCGCCAATCGCCAGCGCCGCGACAATCGCTACGACGATCCAGACAAAGAGACGCGCGAAACCGGAAGTCTTGGCTTTAGACATTGCAACCTGTGAACACTTGAGGAATGGACGGCGCGATGAACACACGCCTGCACCCCCCTATCGCCGCATTTGCTTTGGTGCCAGCCCTCGCCGCGCTTTCCGCGTGCGGAGCGCCCAGCGCTCAACCGCCCGCGCCGCTGACCGACACCGCTTTGGCCGCCGTCACCGAGGAAGCTGGCGCGCCGCGCGAAGAATTGGCGCGCGAGGTCGACGATCTGTTCTCCAAGGCAAATATCGGTGAGACGCGCGCGGTGCTGGTTCTGAAGGACGGGAAAATCGCTGCCGAACGCTATGGCGAAGGGTACGATGCCGACACGCGCTTTATCAGCTGGTCGATGGCGAAGACGATCACCTCAGTTCTGGTCGGCATGCTTATCGCGGACGGCCGCCTCAGCCTTGATGAGCCCGCGCCCGTCAAGGAATGGCAACGGCCGGGCGATCCGCGCGCCGAGATTACGCTGCGCCATTTGCTGCAGATGCGCGCTGGGCTGGATCACACCGAAGCGGGCGATCCGCCTTACGAAAGCTCCGAAGTGCGCATGCTGTTTCTGGACGGGCGCGACGATATGGCCGCCTTTGCCAAGGAGCAGCCGCTCGAGGCCGAACCGGGCGAGAGGTTTGAGTATTCGTCGAACACCACGGTGATCCTCGCCGATATCGTGGCGCGCGCTTTGACCGACAGCGAAGACCCCGAAGCGCGCCGCGCCGCGGTCGCCGGGTTTATGCAACAACGCCTGTTTGGCCCGCTCGGCATGGATTCGATGGTGCCGGAATTTGACGCTTCGGGCACGCTGATCGGCGGCAGCCTGATGCACGCGACCGCGCGCGACTGGGGCAAATTTGGCGAGTTCCTGCGCGCTGGGGGCCTCGCGCCCGATGGCGAGCAATTGGTGCCCAGCCGGTGGGTGGAGGCGATGGTCACATCCAGCCCGACCGCGCGGCAATACGGCTTCCAGATCTGGATGAACCGCCCGCGCGGCCCGGCCAGCGATGGACCCGGTCCCCGCTATTTCTCGGACCGCGCGCCCGACAGCCTGTTCATGCTGATCGGCCATATGGGCCAATATGTCTTCGTTTCCGAAGATCAGGATCTGACCATGGTACGCCTCGGCCATTCGGACAGCGAAGAGCGCGTGCGCATGCTCGAAGAGGCGGCCGATGTCGTCGCGCTCTATCCGAGCAAAAGCGACAGCTAGAGCGAAAACGTCCCTTCGACGACGGTTACGCACGGCCCGCCCAGCCACACCCTGTCGCCTTCGAGCCGGCAGGTCAGATAGCCGCCGCGCGCGCTTGCTTGATAGGCCGAGAAGTTCTCGCGACCCAGCCGCTCCGTCCAGAACGGAGTAAGCACGGCGTGCGCTCCTCCCGTGACGGGATCTTCGTCAATCCCGTGAGCGGGCACAAAGACGCGGCTGACCACGTCGGTCTCGCTCCCCGGTGCGGTGCACACAAACAGGTGGTCGCCCAGCGCCACCAAGGCTTTGAAGTCCGGATCCAGCGCGCGGATCGCCGCTTCATCGTCATAGAGAAACAGGTTGTAGCCCAGCGGGCTGCGCCAAACCTCGCGAGGCGTCGCGCCGATACACGCTACGGCCTCTTCAAATTCGGACTTATTGGTCGCGATTGCGGGCAGGCCGACTTCATACCCTGCGTCCATTCGGCGCACTTCGAGCACGCCCGATTGGCGCGTGCGAAAGGTGACGCGCGAGGCGTCGGCAAATTCGGGGCTGTGCGTCAGCAAAGCGTGCCCGCTTGCGAGAGTGGCGTGCCCACACAGCCGGATTTCATTGGTCGGAGTGAACCAGCGCAGCTCCCAATCCGCCTCGCCCGTCTCGTCGCGCACCAGAAAAGCGGTTTCGGCGAAATTGTTCTCAGCGCCGATCCGCACCAGAGTTTCGTCAGGCAGCCATTCGTCCAGAATCATCACCGCCGCTTGGTTGCCACCGAACGGCGCCGCGCTGAAAGCGTCGACATGCCAATAGGGTATACGCATCACGGATAAAGCAGCGTGTCGGACCATGGCGCGTCGCCGCTTTCGCGGGTGAACACGCGCCGATCATGCAAGCGGTTGTCGCGATCCATCCAGAATTCGATCCGGCGCGGCGAAAGCGTGAACCCGGTCCAATGGTCCGGGCGTGGCACTTCGCCCGCCGCCTCGTGCTCCGCCCACAAGGCTTCGACGCGGTCGAGATAGGTCTGGCGCACAGGAAGTGGCCGCGACTGGTCGCTTGCCGCCGAGCCGACCTGGCTCTTGTAGGGGCGCGAGTGGAAATAAGCGTCAGCGCGCTGCGGCGAGACCTCGGTCAGTGCGCCTTCCACACGGATCTGACGACGCAGGCTCTTCCAGTGAAACAGGATTGAGGCCTGCTGGTTCTCCGCCAGATCGGTCCCTTTGCGGCTGCTCATATTGGTGAAGAAGGTGAAGCCGCCGCCGACCACTCCATACTCCGCGCCTTCCGCGATGCCGTGCCCTTTGAGCAGAACCATACGCACCGACGGGGCGGCGTTTGCGGTCGCGGTCGCAAGCGCCATGGCGTTTGGATCGTTGATCTCGCTTGCCTGCGCTTCAGCGAACCACGTATCGAACAGCGCGAAGGGTTCCGCTCCCGAAGGAATCTGACTGTCCGCCAATTGAGTCGCGCTTAGGCTTTCGGGTTTGGTCATCGCAATTCGCCTCATTGCTTTCGTCGCGGCGCATATGGGCCAAGGCGCGCGGCGATACCAGTGCACTGGTCGCAAGTTGTCTCAATCCTTGCGTCGAGCGCACCCTACGCTTGCGCGCCCACGCTGTCTCACCTAGCTAACACGCTATGGCTGATCCTTACCGCACTCTTGGCGTTGCGCGCACCGCGTCAGAAAAAGACATCAAGAGCGCCTATCGCAAGCTCGCCAAAGAGCTGCATCCCGATCGCAACAAAGACAATCCCAAGGCCGCCGAGCGTTTTTCGGATGTGACCAAAGCCTACGATTTGTTGTCCGATAAGGACACGCGGGCGCAATTCGATCGCGGCGAAATCGACCACGAAGGCAATCCGCTCAATCCCTTTGCCGGGATGGGAGGCGCGGGCGGTTTTGGACGCGGCGGGGGCGCCGGGGGCTTTGGCGGAGGTCGATCGAGCGGCGGTTTCCGCGACCCTGAGTTTGGCGGCTTTGGCGCTGACGACATGGATTTGGGCGACCTCTTCGAAGGTCTGTTTGGCGGAGGAAAGCCACGCGGGGGCGCGCAAACCGCCGGACGCCGGGGCTTTGGCTCACGCGGATCCCCTCCCCCTCCCAAAAAGCGCGGCGCTGACATTCAATACCGGCTGGCCGTTCCCTTTGTCGAAGCCGCGGTGGGGCAAAGCCAGCGCATCACCTTGTCCGATGGCAAGACCATCAACCTTAAGCTTCCAGGTGGTGTGGATGATGGCACGCAGATGCGGCTGAAGGGCAAAGGTCACCCCGGCCCCGGCGGCGATGGCGACGGCATTGTCCTTGTAGAGATTGGCCCGCATCCGTTCTTCCGGCGCGAAGTCGATCAGGTCCGCATGGACCTACCCATCACCCTCGACGAAGCGCTGCGTGGAGGCCAAGTGAAGTGCCCCACGGTCGATGGTCCGGTTATGCTCACCATCAAGCCCGGTACGCATGGCGGCACGGTGATGCGCCTGGCTGGCAAGGGCTGGACCAAAGCGGGTTCGTCGGGCGAAAAGCCCGCGCGCGGGGATCAACTTGTGACGCTGGAAATCCAACTGCCCGAAGACCTCGAAGACCTTGACAAGCGGCTAGAGGGTTGGAGCGATCCGGGGAGTCCGCGCGAGAAAATGGGGCTGTGAAACACAGCCTTGCTCCGCTTGGCCCACGCAGCGGGCGGGTGTAAGCACCGCCCATGGGCAAGCCCGGCCAGATCGACACCAGGGCCGACATCCGGACCACGGCGCATCGCGCCGAGACGGCCCACGCGCCCGGACCAGATACAGAAATCCCCTCCCTTTCTCCCGAGGCGCGGCGGCGCGCGCACGACGCGTCTCCGGCCTCAACCGGTGAAACAAACTCGTCGGCCGAGGCAAGCTGGCGCGAACGCTGCGCTCGAGCCATTCAGCCAGGCTCACGCGCTTTTGAGGTGATCCGTCGCACACTCACCGGCACCTATAACGACGGCTTCATTCACGCGGGCAATCTCGCCTATCTGTCGATGCTTTCGATCTTCCCATTCTTCATTCTCGCCGACGCGCTGTTCCAACTGATCGGGGAATTGGAAGAACGCCGCATGATTATCGAAACCGTGGTTCAGGCCATGCCGCCCACGGTGCAAAGCGTTATCGCGCCCACCGCCGAAAACGTGGTCGAGGCGCGGAGCGGCTGGCTTTTGTGGGTCGGCGCCGCCGTGGGTTTATGGTCGGTTTCCAGCCTGATCGAAACTATCCGCGATGTGCTGCGGCGCGCCTATGGGACGACCGCCGCGCTGCCTTTCTGGCGGTATCGGCTGGCGTCGGCGGGGCTGATCATTGGCGCGGTGGTGCTGCTGTTGTTTTCGCTGTTTGCGCAGGTCGCGATCGGAACGGCGCAGCAGTTCATACTCGCGCGCCTGCCGCAACTGGGCGAAGTCGTGGGCACGATGGGCGTCTCGCGCGTCGTTCCTGCCTTTGGACTTTACGCCTCGCTCTATCTCTTGTTTTGGTCGCTCACGCCCAAGGAATACAGCGCGCGGAGATACCCCAAATGGCCCGGCGCCTTGGTCACCGCCTTATGGTGGCTGGCCGTGACCACCGCGATGCCGCCTGTGCTCCGTTCCTTTTTCAGCTACGATCTGGTCTATGGCAGTCTGGCAGGGATCATGATCGCGCTGTTCTTTTTCTGGCTCGTCGGGCTTGGTCTCGTTATCGGAGCCGAATTGAACTCGGCGCTCGCGGAGCCCGAACGTGGACCCGGGTCTGGGTCCGAGGGCGAAACAGCCGACGCGCAAGAACATAAGAAGGAGGACGCCGCATGAGCGGTTTGATGGAAGGCAAACGCGGGCTGATTATGGGTTTGGCGAACGACAAGTCGCTGGCCTGGGGCATTGCGAAGCAGCTCGCAGCGCAGGGCGCGGAGCTCGCCTTTTCCTATCAGGGAGACGCGCTGGCCAAGCGGGTGAAGCCTCTGGCGGAGCAGCTCGGCAGCGACTTAACGTTTGAATGCGACGTTTCGGATATGGCGTCGCTCGACGCGGCGTTTGCGACCTTGAAAGAGCGTTGGGATACGCTCGATTTCGTGGTCCACGCGATCGGTTTTTCCGACAAGAATGAGCTGCGCGGCAAGTATGTCGACACCAGCCTCGAAAACTTCCTCATGACGATGAACATTTCGGCCTATTCGCTGGTCGCGGTCTCGCAACGCGCGGCGGCGATGATGCCCGAAAGCGGTGGGTCGATCCTGACGCTGACCTATTACGGGGCGGAAAAAGTCATGCCGCATTATAATGTGATGGGAGTGGCCAAGGCCGCGCTCGAAACGAGCGTGCGTTATCTGGCCAACGATCTGGGCCCACAGAACATTCGCGTAAACGCGATCAGTGCGGGGCCGGTCAAAACGCTCGCCGCCAGCGGGATTGGCGATTTCCGCTACATCCTAAAGTGGAATGAACTAAACGCGCCTCTACGCCGCACGATCACCATCGACGATGTCGGCGGGTCAGGCCTCTATCTGCTGTCGGACCTGTCGGCCGGCGTGACCGGCGAAGTGCACCATGTCGATGCGGGCTATCACACGGTTGGCATGAAACAGGTCGACGCGCCGGATATCGCGCTCGAGAAATAGGCGGCGCGCCAGACCTTCGATGCGCACCATACTCGTCACCGGAAGCGCCGGCTTTATCGGCTACCACTTGTCTCAAGCGTTGCTTGCTCAAGGCTTCCGTGTGCTCGGCTACGATGGGATGACCGACTATTACGATGTCGGCCTGAAACGGCGGCGGCATGAATTGCTCAAGGCGCACGAGAACTTCCACGCCTGCGAGGCGATGCTCGAAGACATGGAGGCGCTGAGCGGCTTTGCCAACGGGGGGAAACCCGATGTGATCGTGCATTTGGCCGCGCAAGCGGGGGTGCGATACAGTCTGGAAAACCCGCGCGCCTATCTTGATGCGAACCTTATCGGATCGTTCAACGTGCTGGAATGCGCGCGCGAACTAGGTGTTGATCACTTGCTGATGGCGTCCACCAGCTCGGTCTACGGCGCGAGCGAGGATATGCCATTCCATGAGCGTCAAAAGGTAGATGCGCCGCTCACCTTCTACGCCGCGACGAAGAAGGCCAACGAGGCGATGGCGCATTCCTATGCGCATTTGTGGAACCTGCCGACCACGATGTTTCGCTTCTTCACGGTCTATGGCCCATGGGGTCGACCCGATATGGCGCTGTTCAAATTCACGCGCGGCATTCTCGAAGGCACGCCCATCGACATCTACAATCGGGGCGAGATGTATCGCGATTTCACCTATGTGAGCGATCTTGTGCGCGGCCTTGCCCTCCTGATTGACACGCCCCCAGTCCGACCCGATCGCGCCGAGGATATCGCGCCGAACGACAGTCTATCGCCGGTCGCCCCGTGGCGTGTCGTCAATATCGGGAATTCGGACAAGGTGCGGCTGATGGATTTCGTGACTGCGATTGAAGAGGAATGCGGGCGCGAAGCCATCAAGAACTTCATGTCCATGCAAAAAGGCGATGTGCCCGCGACCTGGGCCGACGCGACTCTACTGAAAGACCTGACGGGTTACGCGCCGCAAACCGGCGTGCGCGAAGGCATTCGCCATTTCGTGGCGTGGTACCGGGAGTATTACGGGGTCTAGCGTCGCCGGAATTAGGAGCCCGAGCCGTCCTCCTCGACCGGCTCCAAAGTCGGCCCCACAGTCGTTTCATCGTAGGCTTGCGCGGGCGCTTCACTCGGAGGCGGAGGCGCTCTTTCGACAAGGCTTTCCGCTGCAGGCGGGGCATCGGACGCGACCACCACCGGACTTTGCGGGCTTTCACCAGGCAACGGGGCATCGCGCTCTTTTTCGAGACGATCGAGGTATTCGCGCTCGATCTGCTCGACGCGCTCCTGCTCTTCCGCGGCTTCCATATCGATGGTCGAAAGGCGTTCCTGGCGGGCCTCCTCGATCAGCTGGGCAAAGCGCACGCGTGAGCTTTCCTTCTTATCCTGATAGGCGGCGTCGATCATTTTCTGTGTGCAGCCGACCGACCCGCCTGCGCCCGCCGGATCGCAGGACATGATGCCGAACGCGCCCGCGTAGCGGAATTTGTCCACTTGCCGCGATCGCGAGACGTTGGCGGGATTGTCGCTGGTGCGCAGATTGCTCGGAATGCGATACCGCTCGGCCTCGACCAGAATCTCGCACACGACGATTTCGTTGGGCTGCGCCTCGGGGCATTCATCTTCACTGTAGGCGATCACCATGTTGATGCGTTCGCCGACCCCGTCCTGCCCCTCGTCCTGCGCCGCCGCCGGCGAGTTGGCCAAAAGAGCGGTGCCAAACAGAGTCCCTGCAAAAGCGAAGGCGGTTTTGGGTGCGATCATGGGTCCGTCCGATCCTCTCGGCGCGCATCCAAAAAAGGCGAGAGCGCGCACATTACTAGGTTGCCCCGTACATGGACTTCGCTGAACCGCCTGTGAAGCCCGTTTGACGCAAAGTCGGGCCAGAAGTGACGGTGATCAGATGCGCTCGCTTACTTTGATGGCGACTTTGCAGCCCAACCGAATAGCCCCGGCCAGCAGAGGATAACCTGGCGCCTTTTCCGCGTCGTTCGCCAGCGCTGCGTCGCGATGTTCGCGCTCTTCGTCACGGAATCGCTCGATCATGTCGGCCAATTCCGGGTCCGCGCCGCTTTCTTGCAGCTTGTCGAGTTGATCAGTGTAGTGCCGGTCGATCTCTTCCTCGATCGCCGCGGTGCAGGCCATCGCCGCCTCGGGACCTAGCAAAGCCGTGCCCGCGCCCAAAGCGTACCCCGCCGCGGACCAAAACGGATGCAGCGCCGTGGGGCGCACACCGCGCCGCGCCATCAGCGCGTCAAATTCCTCGCGGTGGACCTTTTCATCCTCGGCCATGTGCCGGATTTCGGCCGAATGCGGGCCGCGATCGCCCATCACAGCCAATTGACCTTCGTAAATGCGCGTCGCGCCGAACTCGCCGGCTTGGTCGACCCGGATCATGCGGTGGATGTCTTCGCGTTTCATATCGCTGCCTGCTTTTGTCGTCCCACTGTCAAAACCAAGATGGCGATTGCGCCCAGCCCTGAAAAGAGGAAATTGAAGCCCGCCAGCGAGATTCCAAACAGGCTCCAGGGCGCTTCGTCGCAGCGCACGAGCGGGACCAGCGTTGGGTTGAGAACGTCCATTTCGTAGTCGACCACCGCGCAGCCGGTGATGCCTTCCCACCAATCGTATTCGACGCCCGCGTGAAAGCCGCCGATCAGCCCGGAAACGAGGATCGCGACGGCTGCCAACGCGGTCCAGACGCGCGGAAGCGGCGCAACGTAAGCCAGGCCGACAAGGCCCAAAGCCGCGAAATGGGGCCAGCGTTGCCACCAGCACATTTCGCACGGAAACAGGCCAAAGACATATTGCGAGATATAGGCCCCAACGAGAAGCCCGCCCGAAAGAGCCAGCGCCAATAGGCGCGCCAAAGCGTACCGCGTCATGCGCGCCTACTTAAAGCGATCAGTCGAGCAGCGCCACCGAACTCTTGGTGGTGCGGCGCAAGGTTTCGAGCGCGTAATGCAGCTGGAAGTCCTCGATGCCTTGCTCTTCGAGCTCTTCGGCGGTCAGCTGGAACCGCGGATCGTCGATCTTGTCCGCTTCGAGCTCTTCATCCTGCAAGCCCAGTTCGTTGACCAAATGGCCGCGCAAGTCGCTTTCGCGGGTCTGATACTTGGCGCGCAGCGCCAGATCGGGATCGGACAACTGCGGCACGTTGATATCGGGATTGATCCCGCCTTCCTGCACCGACTGGCCCGAGGGGGTGTAATAGCGCGCGGTCGTCAGCTTCAAGGCGGCGTCGCGGCCAAGCGGCAAGAGCGACTGAACCGAACCCTTACCAAAACTGCGCTCGCCCATGATCAGCGCACGACGATGGTCCTGCAACGCGCCGGCGACGATTTCAGAAGCGGAAGCCGAGCCCGCGTCGATCAGCACAATCACCGGCACGCCTTCGGCCATATCGCCGCGGAAAACCGATTCGGCGTCGTACAACAGCGTTTCCCCTCGAGCGCGCCCGCGCTGCGACACGATGCGTCCCTTCGACAGGAACAGATCGGACAAGGCGACAGCCTCGTCCAAGCTGCCGCCGGGGTTGGAGCGCAGATCCAGCACCAGTCCGCTCATGCGGCCGGTCGCTTCTTCCTGCATTGTGCGCCACGCGTTGTAGACATCCGCGCCCACATCGGCGGAGAATTCGTTGACCATGATGTGCCCGATATTTCCGGGCATAAGTTCGTGCGTAACCGGCTCCAGCTCGATCACGCCGCGCGTCACATCCACATCAAACGGTTCGTCACGCCCCGGGCGGAACACCGTCAACTGGATTGACGTGCCGGCCTCGCCGCGCATCCGCGCAACCGCGTCGTCGAGGTCGCCGCCGTAGATCAGATCGCCATCGAGGTGAGTGATGTAATCGCCCGCCTTCAAGCCTGCTTCGTCGGCGGGCGAGCCACGGAACGGAGCGATAATCTTCACCGCGCCATCGTCTTGAACCACCGAAAGGCCGAGGCCGGAATAATTGCCGTCGATCATCGTTTCGAGGCGCTGAAGGTCGCTGCCATCGAGGAAACCGGAATGCGGATCGAGCGAGGAGAGCATGCCGTCAATCGCTCCGCGCACGAGCTGTTCGTCGCTCACATCCTCGACGTAGCTGGCCTTGATCCGCTGATATGTGGCGAACAGTTTGGAAAACTCCGGCCCCGCTTTCGCGTCCGATTGAGCAAACACCGATCCGGTCGTGGCGAGAGCGGCACCGGCGGCGACGAGCGCTGTGTTGCGCACAAGGGCTGGAATTTTCATGAGGTTGAGAGGCTCCTTTTGAACACAATCGTATAGGCAAGCGCGCCTTAACGCCAGATGATACCGCGTATCGGCGCGTCGCACGTCCTACATCAGGGCACATCTGCAGGCGCTTTCATATAACGATACGCGCGAAACCGCCGTTTTGTTTCAAACGGAAATCACAGATAATCGAGGGGGTTAACCGGTTCACCGTCTTTGCGAAGCTCGATCCCGACCGCGCCGCCATCGCTGTTGGCGACCCCCAGAGGCGCTCCGCCGATGACGTCCTGACCCACCGCCACATCGGCGCGCGCGAGCCCGGTCACGAGGCTGGTCCAGGCGCCTTCATGCTCGATGATGACGATTCGCCCGAACCCTTCATAGGGACCTGAAAAGGCGATCCGTCCGGCCGCCGGGGCGACAATCTGCGCGCGCGGGCCGGGGGCGAATTCCAAGCCTCTGGATCGAAGCCCGCTGGCGCGCTGTTCGCCAAACCCGGTTATAGCGCGTCCTTGCACCGGTAATTGGTAGGCGAACGCCCCTTCGCTTGCGACGCGCGGGAGCGGTGAGGGCAGCGTTGGTGACGTGGCAACAGCGCCTTTGGTGCCCGGTCGCAAAACCGGGCCGGGCAACGCGCCGAGTTGGCGGCGCAATTGGGCGTTGCGATCCAGCTGCGTGACAAAGCCATCCAGATCGCGCGCCTCTTCGGCCAGAACCAGGGCTCTGGCTTCCTCGCGCACTGCGTTTCCGCGCGCGGCGCTCGAGGCCAGTCTTTGCTGCGTCTCGATCGCGGCAAGTTCGGTGCGCCGCTTCTGGAGCTCTTGCTCCCCTTCCCGCAACTGCGCCAAGGCGGCGCGCGCCAGCCGCTCGAGACGGCGCCCCTCTTCCAGCTCGCCACGCAAAGCCGCGGTGCGCGCGCGGATTTGCGGCACCGCGCTGTCCAGAACCGCGCGCACATAGACCAGATCTTTGAGCGATCCGGGCTGAAACGCCGAAAGCGCAAGGGGCCGGCGCGCGCTCGTCTGCAAAGCGGCGGTGAGGCGCACCAGCGGCTTTTGACGGCTGGCTAGACGGGTCGCCAAGCGGCTGCGTTCGCCCTGAGCGATCGAATAGCGCGCCTGAGCCGCAATGATTTGCGCTTCGGTCTGTTGGATTCGCGCCGCCAAAGCCGCCGCCTCGCGCGCGGTCTGGTCCGCGGAAGCGGACGCTTCCTCAGCCTCACGGGCAAAGCCCTCGGCGCGTTCAGCCGCCATTTCCGCTTGCTGTGTGGCTCTCTCAAGCTCTTGGCGCGCTTCGTCCGGCGGCATAATCAGCACTGATCGCTGCGCCTCACTTTCAGGGACCGCAAGAACCAGGGTCGCGACGGCGACCGGCAAGAGCGATAGGAAGGCGAGAGCGCGGCGGTCCATCACACGCTCATGCCCGATGATAGGGATGCCCGGCAAGGATGCTGGTGGCGCGGTAGAGCTGCTCCATCAACATCGCGCGCGCGAGCAGATGCGGCCAAGTCGCCGGGCCGAAGGCGAGGAGCAGGTCAGCGGTGGCGCGATCCTCGGGCGGATGCCCATCCGCCGCGCCCAGAGCAAAGCGCGCTTCGCGCACACCGTCATCACGCCACCGGCCAAGCAGATGCGCGAAGTCTTCTGATCCCATCGTCTTGCCCCGCTCATCCAGCAGCACGGTTTTGCAAGGGGTCTGCGGGTCGGGAACCCGTCCTCCGGTTTCGGGCAATTCGGTAAGCTTCACCGGCCACGCCAGCCGCTTTTCGTAACGCGCAACCAGCTCCCCTTCGGGCGACCGAGCGATCTTTCCGCGAGCGATAACATGGAGGAGGATGGGAGTTGGTCCTTAAATTTGCGAAGCCGCATCCGCAGCTGCGTCCTCGGTGCAATTCCCTCCGGGGAATCTTCCCCTGCGGGGCACCTGTGGGCGGACGGTCGTCCTTGCGAAATCGTAGTTTTCGCAACCGGGCATAATCCCTTGCGGTGCGCGAGCAGCGGTTTGCAACAGCAAACCGCAAGCCCGACTGGGCGCCCGCAGCGAGTCCGCAGGCCAGGATTGGCCGAAGGACGTCTAGCGAGGACGCTCGCCCGGATGGGCGAGCGAAAAGCCTAAGACGCCTGCGCTTCCCCGCCCTCGAACGACCACATGCGTTCAAGGTTGTAGAAGCTGCGCACTTCGGGGCGGAACAGGTGGACGACGACGTCGCCCGCATCGATCAACACCCAGTCCGCGGCTGGCAGACCTTCGACCCGCGCCGGTCCATGGCCCGCCTGCTTCACTCGTTCAGCCAGCTTTTGCGCCATCGCCGCGACCTGACGCGTCGAGCGTCCACTCGCGATGACCATGTAATCCGCGACCGAGCTTTTCCCTTCGAGAGGGATCGATACGACCTCCATCGCCTGATCATCGTCAAGCTGGCTCAGCACGAGATCGTGCAGTTCATCGCTCAGATCAGCGGGCATCGTAGGCGGCACCGTTGTGGCCGCGCCCATGGGCGTGACCGAATTTGCTTGTGTTTGGGACAAGCCATTTTCTCCAGATTTCGGGGCAAGTAGGTAGGGAGCGTCCGGTCTGGGACAAGAGAGATAAGCCAAAGGCGTGTGGCCTCATGCGTCTTCCCATCCCTCTATGCGGCGAAAAGTGAGCCGATCTCTCGGCGCGGCGCCGCGGCCATCCCGCTGTGTTTGTGCAAGCAAATCCTTCGCCCATTCGGCGTTGGCACGGCGAATGGCCGTGGCCGAGCGGTGATCTGGATCGAAACGCAAAAACACCAGGGCCGGTGCGCTCCATTGCCCCCGTTTCCGAAAACCAGCCGCAGACACCGAGTAGCGCCTGAGCCAGGCCATGGCGGGGCTCGTCATGGCATCGGCGTTATAACCCGGACGCGCGATGACTGCAATCGGCATAGCGCGCGCAATCGCTCTCCAACCCTTCCACAAATGGAATTGCGCGAGGTTGTCCGCTCCCATAAGCCACACGAATTCGCGGGTCGGATAGCGACGCTTGAGCTTGGTCAAAGTTTCCACAGTGTAGCGCGCGTCGAGCTCCAACTCGATGGCAGTCGGCACGATCCGCGCACGCCGGGCCTGCGCTTGCGCTGATTTCAACCGCGCGCGTAGGCTCGCCATATCGTCGCTCGGCTTGAGCGGGTTGCCAGGCGAAACCAACCACCAAGCCTCATCCAGCCCAAGCGCGTCGATCGTAAACTGGGTAATCCGGCGGTGCCCGCCATGCGCGGGATTGAAACTGCCTCCAAGAAGGCCGATGCGTCGCGGAATGTGAGTCATGAAGCGCGGTTTGCGAGAAAGAGCGGCGCGCCTAGCGCACTCTCACCCTTGAAGGAATGGGCAATGCGCCCTGTCGAGAACGGCCAAGCATCATACAATGGCGGCATAGCAGCGCCGCTTCGCGCTGTCAGGAGGCGCCGTCGGCTCGAATCGATTCTGGAAATAGGAAGCCGATGTCGCCGAGATTTAGGCCCTTTTCGAGGCTCTTTCGCGACTTTGATGGCGCGGCTTGTGGATTCTTGAAGCGCGTTTAACCGTTCATCGTGAATTCAGTTCGATTCGACGGTTCGCCCGGGCACGTCAATCGACCCTTAACCATTGCCTTGATAGCGATGTTAGCAACAAAAGACACAAAAGCACGGGGCCGCTTTGTCAAATAATACGCCATCACGCTCTTTGAGCCTGTCAAACGTGTCTGAAAGGGTGCGTGGCTGGTTCCCGGAGCGTGAGTTTTTTATGCGCTCGGACGGCCAAGTCCGCTTCATCAAAATCTCGTCACGACTGCAAATGACGGCCGCCGGAGTTGCGGCCGCTGTTGCGTTAGGCTGGGCGCTCTCAATCGCCGTAATGGCGTGGAACCAGTATATCGCCGAGGCCAAAGTCGCCTCTTTTGAAGATCAAAAGGCGAAGATCGCGACAAAAGAAGAGCGCCTCGAAGCCTACGCCAGCGACATGGACCGCGTCGTGGAAGATTTGCGCGCCCGTCAGGATTTCCTCGACGCCATGCAGGAAGCGCTGCCTGAAGAGATCCGCGAAGCTGGCGTCAATGTGACCGACAGCTCCAAAGAGACAGCCGAGACGGTTGAGAAAATTGGCGAGCTTTTCCCCGAAGCGCGCGGATTGGCCGAGATTGAAGCGCGCCAGATCGCCTTCGTCGAAAATGTTACCCGTTACGCCGACTGGAGGGCGAAGCGCGCCGAAGCCGCGATGCGGAAGCTCAATCTGGATCCCAAAATGATGACTCGCCAGCTGGAACGCAGCGCGGTGGGTGGTCCTTTTGTCCCCCTCGATAGCGGTTCGGAAGAACTCGACCCGCGTTTTGAGCGCATGGGGTTGAGCCTTTCGCGCATGGCGACACTGGAACGCGCGCTTGATGGCATTCCGCAAGTCGTCCCCGCAGCCAATCGCAGCATTTCTTCAGTCTATGGCTATCGCCGTGACCCCTTTAATGGCCGCGCCGCGATGCACAAAGGGATCGACTTTCGCGGCCCCTACGGATCTCCGATCTACGCCGCGGCTATGGGCAAGGTCACCTTCGCTGGATGGAAATCCGGCTATGGTCGCACCGTCGAAGTCAGCCATGGCAATGGCATGAAGACGCGCTACGCGCACCTTTCGCGCATCGACGCAAAAGTTGGACAATTCGTCGATGCGGGTGAAACCATCGCTGGACTTGGCAGCTCGGGTCGTTCCACTGGTCCGCACCTGCACTTTGAAGTGCATATCAACAATCGCGCGGTGAATCCGCGCCCCTTCCTGGAGACCGCCCCCGATGTTCTCAAAGAAGCGCGTGGAGCCGAACCAGCCCGCGCAGCCACCCCGACCCGCCGCTAACCCCCAGCCTCAAGGAAAATCGATGTCCGGCAACGCAAATTCCACCTTTTCCGTCATCGGCACCGATGTCTCCATCAAAGGCGATGTCAGCGCCTCTGTCGATCTTCATGTCGATGGCAAAATCGAAGGCGACATCAAATGCGCGAGCCTCGTGCAAGGGACTGACAGCCGCATTAGCGGATCGGTTGTCGCAGAGACCGCGCGTCTTTCCGGCAAGGTTGAAGGATCGATCACCGCGCGGGAGCTGACCATTCTCAAAAGCGCCATTATCGACGGCGACGTGCATTACGACGCGTTGACCATCGAGCAAGGCGCGCAGGTCGAAGGGCGCTTCTCGCCGAACACGCAGCGCTCGGCCCCTGCGACGAGCACCGCGCCCAAGCCAACGGCGGCCGAAGCGCCTAAGCCGGCTTCGGAGCAGGGCAAGCTGCAAATGGCGACCTAAGCCGCCACATCTTCGAACAATGGCGCCGCGCTGTCCCTCAGGATTGCGCGGCGTTTTTCCTTTGGGGTGAGCGTTTACAACACTTCGGCGCGCAGCGCCTTGCGATCGAGCTTGCCGATCATCGTCTTGGGCAGTTCGTCGCGAATGACGACTTCGTCCACCCGTTCGTGCTTGCCGATCCGAGCGTTGAGCCAGTCTTTGAGCGCATCAGCGGTGTCGGGCGCGCCTTCGTGGAGTGTGATATAAGCGCGAGGAACCTCGCCCCGATATTCCTCGGGCACGCCGATCACGAGCGCTTCTTTGACGGCCTCGCTTTTCAGGATCACATCTTCGATCACGCTCGGAAAAACCTTGAACCCGCCGACCGAGATCATGTCCTTGATCCGATCTACAATGGCGAGAAAACCGTCATCGTCCATCACCGCAACATCGCCGGTCCGAAGATAGGCCTTGTTGCCGCGCGTGACAAATACGTCAGCGGCGACTTCGGGGCGGTTCCAATAGCCGCGCATAATCTGCGGCCCGTGAATGGCAAGCTCGCCCGGTTCGCCTTCGGGCGCGAGCTTGGAAGGGTCTTCCTTGTCGAGCAGCGCGATTTCGGTGCCGGCGACCAGTTGGCCGATCGTGCCTTTCTTGCGCTCACCCGCATACGGGTTGGCCGACACGACGCCTGAGCTTTCGGTCAGTCCATAACCTTCCACCACGCGGACACCAGTGACCTCTTCGAACTTGGTGTGGACGGCGGCGGGCATTGGCGCGCCGCCGGATATGCACACTTTGAGACTGGAAAGGTCGGTCTTGGCCAGATCAGGATGGTCCAACATCGCCTGAAACATCGTCGGCACCCCGGGGAAACCGGTGGCCTTGTATTTCTCGATGGTCTGCAAAACCTGCTTGGTCTCAAAGCGCGGGACCATGGCAATCGAGGCCCCAGCGGTCATGGCGTGGTTGAGCAGCGCCGTGTTGGCGAAGACGTGAAAGAAGGGAAGCGCCCCCATCAACACTTCCTCGCGCGGGTTATCGAACGGGTTGAGCGCGGCGGTCTGCTGCGCGTTCATAGAGAGCTGGCTGTGGCCCAGCATCGCGCCTTTGGGCCGACCGGTGGTGCCGCCCGTGTATTGGAGGAGCGCCAGGTCTTCATGGGTGATCTTCGGCAGCTCACGCGCCGCGTCCGAGGCAAGATGGCTCCAATCGAGAATGGTGTCGCCCCAAGCCACATCGGCGATATCCTTGCGGCGAAAAAGCTTGAGCGCGGTGCCTTTGACCCAAGGCAGCATGCCTGAGAGGCGGCCAACGATCAGCTTTTCAAGATCCGAGCTTTCAAGCACCTGCGCGGCGGTGCCGTACAATTCCGGCACGTCGAGCGTGACAAGCATGCGCGTGCCGCTGTCAGCCACTTGCCAGGCGAGCTCTTCAACCGAATAGAGCGGCGAGAAATTGACCACCACCGCGCCCGCCATCATCGCCCCGTAATAGGCTGAGGCGTAGATCGGCACGTTGGGCAGGAAAAGGCCCATGCGGTCGCCCTTCTCAACGCCCATCGCGATCAAGGCCTTGGCGAAACGCTCCGCGTCGCGCTGGATTTCGCCATAGGAATAGGTGCGGCCAAGAAAGTGCAAGAAAGGCGCTTGCGGGTCGTGCGCGACGGTGCGCGCGAGCATATCGGGCAGAGCCATGGGCTCAAATTCGGCCGTCCACGGGGTCGGATGGTGATACGGCGGAAGCAGTGAGGCGTTATTTACATTCATGTCAGTAGCCATGGATGATCCCTCTTCCCGGCACAAGCAAAAGTCGGTGGACCGAACCGGATTACATGGCTTTTGCCAACTTTGAGATGAAGAATTGATAACGCGCACAAAAAAGGGCGGCGCAAAGGCCGCCCTTCGATGTGTCGGATCGTCCGCGCCCTATTCGCTGGCGGGCTCCTCCGCCTCCGTTTCGGGAGCCGGGGCTGGAGCGGCAAACGCGTCCTCGGGCTCAATAGCGGGCGCGGCCTCTTCGGCTTCTTCGGCTTCGCGCTTGGCGGCGAGCCACGCTTCGGCTTCGGCCTCTTGCGCGGCCTCGGCGGCGGCTTTGGCGTTCGCCTCGCGCTCGGCGCGCAATTCTTCGATCAGCTTGTCCTTATCGCTGCGCGCGTCCTCGGTCACTTCGGGCGCTTCCTCGACGATGCCCGCGCGCTTGGCGGCTTTAGCCACCACGGCGTCCAGCTCGCGCTGCGAACACAGGCCGAGCGTCACCGGATCCTTGGGCTGGATGTTCTGGATGTTCCAGTGCGAGCGTTCGCGAATCGCGCCGATTGTGTTGCGTGTGGTCCCGATCAGCTTGGAAATCTGCGCGTCCGAAACCTCGGGATGATTGCGCAGGATCCAGGCGATGCCATCGGGCTTGTCCTGCCGCTTGGACACGGGCGTGTAGCGCGGGCCTTTGGTGCGGGTCACTTCGACCGGCGCCTTGTGCATCTTGAGCGAATATTCCGGATCGACCTGACCCTTCTCGATCTCTTCGAGGGTCAATTCGCCCGCGTGCACGGGATCGCGGCCGGTGTATTTGCTGCCGGCCAAATCGTCCGCCATCGCTTGCACTTCAAGAATGTGAAGGCCGCAAAACTCGGCGATCTGTTCAAAGCTCAGGCCCGTGTGATCGACCAGCCAAGTGGCGGTCGCGTGCGGCATCAGCGGCTTGGGCTGATCCTTGGTGGCCATGGGAGTATCTCCGTTGAAAATAATAAGGGCCGCCCCTTACCGGAGCGGCCGCTGCTGGCGCTCAGATAGGCGAAACCGGAGAGAGTCGCAAGATTTTCAGCGTTGGCGACGCATTTTCATCGATTCAGAGCGCGCGAGCGGGCTTAGAATTCGAGCGCGGGCGCACCCTGCAACGAGACGCTTTCCTCTTCTTTGAGCGCGACAAGCCCGTGCAAGAACTGGAGAGTCGCCTTGTCCCAGCTGTAGCCAGCGCCGTATTGCGCGCAGGCCTCGCGGTCGCAATAGCGGGCCGCATCGATCGCGCGTTCGATCTTGGGCGAAATCGCGCCGACCTCATCGGTGACGATATCCAAAGGTCCAGGCGCTGGAAACGCCGCGACCGGTGTGCCGCACGCCAGCGCTTCGATCATTACCAGCCCAAACGTGTCGGTTTGGCTTGGGAAGACGAACACATCGGCCCCGGCGTAGCATCCGGCCAGTTCCACGCCGGAGCGCTTGCCCAGAAACACAGCGTCGGGGAATTTCGCTTGCAAAGCGGGCCTTGCCGGGCCGTCGCCAACCACGACCTTCGCGCCCGGATAATCGCAGGAAAGGAACGCTTCGATGTTCTTCTCAACCGCGACCCGGCCCACATAAAGCAGGATCGGGCCTTTGAGGCTGGCGTATTCCGGCGGGGGCGGCGCGTGCGGAGAAAAACAGGCGAGGTCCACGCCCCGGCTCCAAGGGATCAGATTGGTCAGCCCTTGCTCGCGCAATTGGCGGCGCACGCTTTCGGTGGCCACCATGACCCGCTGAGCGGGGCGATGAAAGCGGCGGATATAGGGCCAGAACACACTCGCTGGCAGACGGGTGCGGCGCGACAAATAGTCAGGAAACTGGGTGTGGTACGCCGTCGTAAAGGGCACCTTCTGGTTCATGCAGTATCGCCGCGCCGCAAAACCAAGCGGGCCTTCGGTCGCGATATGCACCGCCTCCGGCTTGATCGCCGCGAGCGCCCGGCCCGCGGCTCCGGGCCAGGTCAGCGCGAGCCGGATTTCGGGATAGGTTGGCGCCGGGAAAGACGTGTACTGATCGGGGGAGATAACCGAGACTTCGTGCCCCCAGCCGCGCAAGATCTCGCACGTGGTCGCCAGAGTGCGAACAACGCCGTTCATTTGCGGATACCACGCGTCGGTGACGATCGCGATCGAGCGGGGCAGGCCCGTGCCCATCACGCGGCCTCTTTTTCCCGAGGAGCTTCCGCTAAGACTTGGGCTTGTTCCTCACCCTTCTCGCCTTCCACCTTGTCGCGCGCCGCGATCACATCGGGCCAATTGAGGATTTCCATCCGGCCATCGTGATGTTCGACCAGCGCGTTGCAGCCTTCCACCCAATCGCCATCGTTCCAGTACTCGACCGGTTTGCCGTCAAATTCGAAGTCGCGAAATTCGGCGGTGTGAATGTGACCGCAGACCACGCCGTCCACGCCGCGTTCGCCGGCCGCTTTGGCCACGACCTCTTCGTATTTGCCGATGAACTCGACCGCGTTCTTGACCTTGTGTTTGGCCGCCTTCGACAGCGACCAATACGGCATGTTGAAGGCCTTGCGCACCGCGTTGACGATCACGTTGAGCTTCATAGTGGTAATATAGGCCCAATCGCCCACAAAGGCGAGCCAGCGCTGGGAAAGCATGACCGCGTCAAACTCGTCCCCGTGCAAAACCATCAGGCGGCGGCCGTCGGCGGTGTCGTGGAAAGCGGCGCGGCGAATTTCGATCCCGCCAAAGTTGAGGCCGGTGAACTGCCGGAACATTTCATCGTGATTGCCGGGAATATAGACGATGCGCGTGCCGCGTTTGGCCCGCTTCAAAATGCGCCAGACGATATCGTTGTGTTCAGCGGGCCAGTAGAACTTCTTCTTGAGCCTCCAGCCGTCGATAATGTCACCCACCAGGTACATTGTGTCGCTGTCGGTGTTGTCGAGAAAGTCGATCAACATCTCCGCGTTGCACCCTTTGGTACCCAGATGGACATCGCTGATCCAGATGGTGCGATAGCGCGCCCGGCTGTTGCCTTCGGGTTCCGGGGTCTCTGGCTCGTTGAGAGGGAAATTCTCGATCGACCCGCCAGCCAAATCGGCCTGCGTGAACCCATCGGAATGACCAGACAGCATAAAATCGGACATGGAAACCGCCTCGAATTCGCTCTTTGCCTGAGCGCCTCCTTGGCAGGGTATTGTTACACCCGATTCACAGGCGCGTGACGGTTTCGCGAAAATCCACAGCTGTGTGACGGTGTTATGGCGTCCAGCGGCGCGCGCACCGCCATCACGTCATGCGAATGAAACCTTCGAGGCGCTCGATCCGGTCGATCCACGCGATCACATTGGGCAGCCCTTCCAAAGCAAGGCCGCCTTGCGGCGCGACATGGGTGTACGGGAACAGCACCAGATCGGCCAAGGTCACCGCATCGCCGCACAAGAACGGGCGATCCGCCAACTCCTGATCCAAGAGCTTGAGCGCGGCCTCGCCATTGGCCCTCTTGGCCGGAACCTGCGCGCGCTGGTCTTCGCTCAGGTTCTCTTGGCCGACAAAGGTCATCCAGAACCGCAAGGTCGCAACGTTGGGCTCGTGATTGTACTGTTCGAAGAACATCCAGCGCAGAGTGTCCGCTTGAGCAAAACGATCCTGCGGGATGAGCGGCGAACCGCTGGCGAGATACCAGCAAGCGGCGTTACTCTCCGGTAGGAAGCGCGCGCCCTCGCCGTCGCCAATCTGCAGCACCGGAATACGGCCATTCGCGTTCACTTCGGCAAGGAACTCTGGCGTGCGGGTTTCGCCTTTCAGGATATCGTATTGGCGCAGCTCCAGCGGGAGGCCGAGCAGCGCGCCGGTCAGCTTGATCTTGTAGCAATTGCCGCTGCACGGATCTTCGTGAAGGGTCAGGTGCTCGCCCACGTTCAGTCGCCTCCGGCAACGTCGAGCGCGATCTTCCCGATATGCTCGCCCGCTTCCATGCGCGCGTGCGCCGCGGCGGCCTCAGCCAAAGGGAAGGTCTGATCCATGATCGGGGCAAGCTCGCCGCTCGTGAACAAGGGCCAGGCGTTGGCCGCGATTTCGTCGGCCAGCGCGGCTTTGAACGCGTCCGAACGCGGGCGCAGGGTCGATCCGGTCAGCGTCAGCCGCCGCATCATGATCATCGGTATGAACAGCTCCGCCTTCGCGCCGCCCAGAACAGCGATGGTCACATGGCGGCCATCTTCGGCCAGGCATTGCAGGTTACGCGGCACGTAATCGCCCGAAACCATATCGAGTACGACGTCGACGCCTTTGCCCTTTGTGAAGTCTTTGACCGCCTCGACGAAATCGGTCTCGCGATAATTGATCGCCAAGTCCGCGCCGACGTCGCGCGCGACTGAACATTTTGCCTCATCGCCGCAGGTGGTGATGACCGTGATGTCGAAAGCTTTGGCCAGCATGATCGCCATTGTGCCAATGCCGGAGGTGCCGCCGTGGACAAGCAAGGTCTCGCCGTCCTTGGCCAAGCCCCGCTCAAACACGTTGTGCCACACCGTGAACAGCGTTTCGGGCAGCGCGCCGGCGGCTTTCAAGTCCATACCCTCCGGCACGCTTAGGCAATGCTTCCACGGGGCGGTGCAATACTCAGCGTAACCGCCGCCCGGCGTCAGCGCCGCGACCCGCGCGCCCAGCATTTCGCGGGGCACATCGGGCCCAGCGGCGACAACTTCGCCAGCGACTTCCAAGCCCAGAATGGGCGACGCGCCCGGCGGGGGCGGATAGGCGCCCGCGCGCTGCAAACAGTCGGGCCGGTTCACACCCGCATAGGCCACGCGGATCAGCACATCGTCGTCTTTGAGCGCCGGCACATCCGCCGTTTCCAGCGTCAAAACATCCGGCCCGCCGGGCGAAGCGAAGCCAATCGCGTTCATGGATGTTGGAATGGAAAGCGCCGGGCCTTGCGACTGGTTGGATTCGCCCATCGAGTTTACGCTCCCCTTCCGTGCAGCATTTTATGCACACTGTGCAAAGAATGCGTGCGCGAATACCCTCGTGGTGGATTGACAGCAAGCGCCTCCACTTGGATGTTCTTGGGTGATGGAAGATGACGAGCGCCCGAGTCTCCCAGGAGACAGGTCGGCAGACGCCGCCTCACGCCTCGCGACCGAGGATCTTGGCCCCTATTCGCAAGACGAACTGGACGCCCGCTTGGCACTGCTCGAAACGGAAATCACCCGCGTCAAAACCCATAAAGAAAAAGCCTCGGCGCACAGAGCCGAAGCGGACGCGCTGTTTGGGGGTTCGAAATCATGACGCTCGGTTCGCCCCTCGCGAAAGATTCGCAATCCGGGGCCGACGCCCCATATACTTGTGTACCTCTCCTCACGCTCCCGTTCGCGGAGCGTTCACCGCACACCGATAAGGCCATCTAGATGCCCAGTTTTGCCCAGAATCTCGAACGCACCCTGCACAACGCGCTGACCAACGCGTCCGAACGTCGTCACGAATACGCGACGCTCGAGCACTTGCTGCTCGCGCTGATTGACGATGAAGACGCGGCGCAAGTGATGGGCGCGTGCGGGGTTGACCTCGCCGAGCTCGGCGATGTGGTGAAGCAGTATCTCGACCACGAGTATCAATCGCTCAAGACCGAAGAAAACGCCGATCCGCAGCCGACCGCCGGGTTCCAGCGCGTGATCCAGCGCGCGATCCTGTACGTGCAATCCTCGGGTAAAGACACGGTGACCGGCGCCAACGTGCTCGTCGCGCTGTTTTCCGAGCGCGACAGCTACGCGGTCTACTTCCTGCAGCAGCAGGATATGAGCCGCTTGGACGCGGTGAGCTATATCAGCCACGGCATCGGCAAGGGCGGCAAGCAGATCGAAAACAAGAGCCCGCAGGGTCAAGAAGACAGCCCCGAAGAAACGGGCGAAAAGACCAAGGGCGACAGCAAGAAAGAAACCGCGCTCGACCAATTCACGGTCAATCTCAACGCCAAGGCGGAGGCCGGTAAGGTCGATCCGCTGATCGGTCGCGGTCCCGAGGTGGATCGCACGGTCCAGATCCTGTGCCGCCGTTCGAAGAACAACCCGCTTTACGTGGGCGATCCGGGCGTGGGTAAAACCGCGATTGCCGAAGGTCTGGCGCGCAAGATCGTCGAAGGCGATGTGCCCGAAGTGCTCGCCGAGGCGGTGATCTACTCGCTCGATATGGGCGCGCTTCTGGCGGGTACACGCTATCGCGGCGACTTTGAAGAGCGCTTGAAGCAGGTCGTCTCCGAATTGGAAGGCATGCCTCACGCCGTTCTTTTCATTGATGAAATTCACACCGTCATCGGGGCTGGCGCGACCAGCGGCGGGGCAATGGACGCTTCCAACCTGCTGAAACCCGCTCTGTCGGGCGGGACAATCCGCTGCATCGGCTCGACCACCTACAAAGAGTTCCGCAACCACTTCGAGAAAGATCGCGCGCTCCTGCGCCGGTTCCAGAAGATCGACGTGAACGAGCCGACGATCGACGACACCGTGAAGATCCTCAAAGGTCTGCGCAGCGCCTTTGAAGAGCATCACAACGTCAAATACACGCCCGACGCGCTTAAAACCGCGGTTGAGCTGTCGGCGCGTTACATCAACGATCGCAAACTGCCCGATAAGGCCATCGACGTGATCGACGAAGTGGGCGCAATGCAGATGCTGGTGCCCCCCAGCCGCCGCAAGAAGAAGATCACCGCGCGCGAGATCGAACAGGTGATCGCGACGATGGCGCGCATCCCGCCCAAATCGGTGAGCAAGGACGATAAGAAAGCGCTCGAGAATCTCTCGCGCGATCTTAAGCACGTCGTTTTTGGTCAGGACGAAGCGATTACCCGCCTTTCGACGGCGATGAAGCTGAGCCGCGCGGGTCTGCGCGATCCGGACAAGCCCATAGGCTCGTTCCTGTTCAGCGGACCCACCGGGGTTGGTAAGACCGAAGTCGCGCGCCAGCTCGCTTCGATCATGGGGATTGAGCTCAAGCGTTTCGACATGTCCGAATATATGGAGCGCCACAGCGTTTCGCGTCTGATCGGCGCGCCTCCGGGCTATGTTGGTTACGACCAAGGGGGTCTTTTAACCGATGCGGTTGATCAGAACCCGCATTGTGTGCTCCTGCTCGACGAAATCGAGAAGGCGCACCCGGACCTGTTCAACATCCTCCTGCAGGTGATGGATAACGGTCGTTTGACCGACCACCACGGCAAGACGGTCGATTTCCGGAACGTCGTGCTCATTATGACCACGAACGCGGGCGCTGCCGACATGGCCCGCCAGGGCATTGGCTTTGGCGATGTGTCGAAAGAAGACGCGGGCTCCGAGGCGGTGAAGAAGATGTTCACGCCGGAATTCCGCAACCGTTTGGACGCGATTGTGCCGTTTGCCTATCTCGGCAAGTCGACGGTGGCGCGCGTGGTGGACAAATTCATCCTCGAACTCGAACTGCAGCTCGCCGAGCAGAACGTCCACATCCAGTTCGACAGCGACGCGCGTTCGTGGCTGGCGGATAAGGGCTATGACAAGCTGTACGGCGCGCGCCCGATGGGCCGCCTCATTCAGGATCGGATCAAACAGCCGCTCGCCGAAGAGCTGTTGTTCGGCAAGCTCGCCGATGGCGGCGAGGTGCATGTGACGATCAAAGACGGCAAGCCGAGCTTTGAGCTCACACCGGCTCCGCCCAAGACTAAGCCAAAGCGCAAGCCTCCGGTCCGCAAAAAGCCAGCGGCGAAAAAGGCCGCACCCAAAAAGGATGATCCGAAACCGGAAGAATCCGGCAGCGACGCGGAAAGCTAAGGCTAGCCACACCCTGCGAAATATGATTGAGCGGCCCCCGGATACCAATTCGGGGGCCGTTTCATGTTTGCACGTACACTTTTCCTTGCCGGCGCTTTCAGCGCTTTGGCGTTCACCTCGCCTTTGGCCGCGGATGGCCACACGGATGGCAAAGCCAACGAGAGCGATCACACGAAATTCACCGGCGCGGACCTGTTCGGGTTAAGCGTCGCCGCCGACCCGCAAATCAGCCCGGACGGCTCCCAAATCGCCTATGTCCGGCGGACCAACGATATCATGACCGACCGCGCGGTCAGCTCGATCTGGCTGATCGATGTGGCGAGCGGCGCGCAGACCCCACTTGTGACGGGCGAAGGCGCGCATGTGTCCCCGCGTTGGTCACCCGATGGCACACGTCTGGCCTACGTTTCGACGCAAAGCGGCGGTGGACCGGAATTGCACGTGCGCTGGATGGCCAGCGGGCAAAGCGCCAATATCACCTCGCTCGCCGAGGGACCGGGCGGCGTCACCTGGTCGCCCGATGGCAACAGCATTGCCTACACCGCGCGCGTACCGGGCCAAGGGCTTACGCTCGGCAAGCCGCCCGCCAAGCCCGAAGGCGCGGAATGGGGCAAGCCGTTGCAAATCATTGATAGGGTTACCTATCGCCGCGACGGCGGATCCTATGTGAAGCCCGGCACCCGGCAGCTCTTCCTCGTCAGCGCCACAGGAGGCGCGCCGCGCCAACTTACCTTCGGTGAATACTCAAACGGCGGCGCGGTCGAATGGGCGCCCGACGGCAGCGCGCTGTTCTTTTCGGGCAATCGCAACGAGGATTGGGAATTGGAGCCGGTCCAATCGGAAATCTACCGCCTCGACATCGCCAGCGGCGACATCACCGCGCTGACCGATCGCAAAGGGCCGGATCAAGGCGCTCAGATTTCGCCTGACGGGACCAAGATCGCCTATGTCGGCTTTGACGATGTGGGTAACGCCTACGATCAGGCCCAGCTTTATATGATGAACGCCGATGGCTCGGGCAAAGAGCTGATCACCGGCGATTTCCCCGCCAGTCCTGACGGGATGGAATGGACCGACGCCGGCCTGTTCGTCAGCTTCGAAGCCGATGGCGAACATCGCGTCGCAGAGGTTGCGATGAACGGGCGCGTCACTCTGCTCGAACCGCGTCTGGGCTCCACCTATTACGCGCTGCCTTACACGGGCGGCGAATGGTCGGTGAGCGATCGGGGCACGATCGCCTTCACCACCGCCAGTTCACTCGCTCCGCCCGATATCGGCGTCACCACGCGCGGGGGTACACGCACCCTGACTGCGCTCAACGCGATGCATCTGGGCGGGAAAGAGCTGGGCCAGACCCGCGCGCTGGATGTGACCGCCGCCGATGGTGTGAAGATCCCCGCGTGGATCATGCTTCCGCCCGGCTATGAGGAAGGCGACACAGTGCCGACTATCCTCGAAATGCACGGCGGGCCCTACGCGGCCTACGGCCCGGAATTCTCCGCTGATTACCAGCTCTACGGCGCGGCCGGTTACGCGGTGCTCTTCACCAATCCCGGCGGCTCAACCGGCTATGGTGAGGCGTTCGCTGACCGGATCGAAGACAACTATCCGATCAGCAACCAGGCCGAGCTGATGGCGGCGGTCGATGCGGCCATCGCCGCTGGCTACGCGGACCCGGACAACCTGTTCGTCACCGGCGGATCGGGCGGCGGCATTCTCACCGCGTGGGTCGTGGGGCAAACCAATCGTTTCAAAGCGGCCGCTTCGCACAAACCGGTGATCAACTGGACGACGATGGCGCTGATGGCCGACGCTTACGCCTATTTCGGGCGCTATTGGATGGGTGCGCAGCCTTGGGAGCAGCCCGAGCAGTATTGGGCGCGCTCGCCGCTCGCCGCCGCCGCCAACATTACCACGCCGACCTTGGTTCTGGTGGGCGCGCAAGACTACCGCACTCCGCGCAGCGAGGCCGAGCAATTCTACGGCGCGCTCAATATTCTGGGTGTGGACACCGCGCTCGTCGTTACTCCGGATTCGAGCCACAACAATCTCTCGCAATCGCCCAGCCAGCAGGCCGCGCGGACCGACAGCGTGATCGCGTGGTTCGAAAAGTATCGCACCGATAAGGGCGAGGAAGAGGGCGTCGAACCCTCCGCCCCGGCGACTATGGAAGCGAGCGAGTAGCCACCGCTTCGATCATGGGAACAGGGGCGCGCCTCGTCGGGTTTAAAGCCCTGTGAGCGCGCCCTTTTCCTGGATCCGCCCCGAACCTTGGGGCGTGCATGTTGTGCCGGCGGATTGCTGGGTCGATCCTAGCCGCGCGGTGGATCGCGCGCTGGTGACGCACGGCCACGCCGATCACGCGCGCGGCGGGCATGGCGAAACCGTGGCGACGCCCGAAACGCTCGCCATCATGGAGCTGCGCTACAACACGCGCGAAGGCGCGGTGCCGGTCCACTATGGCGAGACAATCACGCTCAAAGGCGGGGTCGAGGCGACCTATATTCCCGCCGGGCACGTTCTGGGCAGCGCACAAATCCTGCTAGAGCACGCGGGCGAGCGCGTCATCATCACTGGCGATTACAAGCGCCGCGCCGATCCGACCTGCGCGCCCTTCCAAGTTGCGCCGTGCGACATTTTCATCACCGAGGCGACCTTTGGCCTCCCCGTCTTTGTCCACCCGCCCATCGCCGATGAAATGGCGAAGCTGCTCACGGCTTTGCGCGAGCACCCCGATCAATGCGTGCTGGTGGGCGCCTACGCTCTGGGCAAAGCGCAGCGCGTGATCGCGGAACTGCGCAACGCCGGCCATCACGACCCGATCTACCTGCACGGCGCGATGGAAAAGATGTGCCATCTGTATGAGGAACACGGCGTTCCTTTGGGTGATCTGCGGCTAGTGGCCGATCACAGCAAGGACGAGATGCGCGGAGCGATCATCATCGCGCCACCTTCTGCATTGAACGATCGCTGGTCGCGCCGCTTGCCCAACCCCATCACGGCGATGGCCTCGGGCTGGATGCGGGTGCGCCAACGCGCCCGGCAACGCGGGGTGGAGCTGCCTCTGGTAATCTCCGACCACGCCGATTGGGACGAGCTCACGCAAACGATCACCGAGGTGAACCCGCAAGAAACGTGGATCACCCATGGGCGCGAAGAAGCCCTGTTGCGCTGGTGCGAACTGAGCCAACGCAAGGCGAGAGCGCTCGCACTGGTGGGTCGGGAAGATGAGGATGACTAAGCACCCTCACCCCCAAAAAGATGAGTTACGAGAGCGCTTCGAGATCCGCGGTGACCGCGGCGATGATCTCATCGGTTACCGCGCCGGCCGACCACGGTTGAAGCTCGATCAGGCTCATGCCTTTGAACTGGTCGTAAGCGGGGTGCTCGTTAAGGCCGGGAATGTGCTTCAAAAGGATCGCCGAGGTGGCTTCGGTGCCCATCAGCTCTTCGATCGAGTTGTCGATCGTCAGCTTCTCGGCGGCCGCTTCGGCAGCCGGTGCTTCAGCGGGAGCGGCGGTGTCTTGCGCCAAAGCGGGAGCGGACGCGCCAAGAGCAAGCAAGGCGACGGCAAAGAGGGTGGTCTTCATAAAAGAGGATCTCCAGTGAGGGGCGCGAATCCGCCCGGAGTGTTCGGAAAATTCGCCGCTATCTCTCGCCTTGATCGCGCTCGGACGCAAGCGTTTTGGAGCGCCGCTGCGTGAATCGCTTTGCCGCCCTGCTCGACGAGCTGGTTTACACCACCAGCCGCAACCGGAAACTGGCGCTGCTGAGCGCCTATTTGCGTGTGACGCCCGACCCTGATCGCGGATGGGCCATGGCCGCGCTGACGGGGGAGCTGGACTTTCCAGCGGTCAAAAGCTCGACCGTCCGAAACCTGCTGATGGAGCGGGTCGATCCGGTTCTCTGGACGCTCAGTCGAGACTTTGTGGGCGACACGGCGGAAACCGCCAGCCTGCTGTGGCCGGAACCCGATGGCGGCGCGCCCGCCCAAGCGCCCGGCCTCGATGAGACCGTGTCGACCCTCTCCGACCTCACCCGAGCGACCGCGCCCAAGGTCTTGCCCGGCTTGCTCGACGGGCTAGACTCCAGCGGAAGGTACGCGCTGATCAAACTCGCCACGGGCGGGATGCGCATCGGTGTGTCGGCGCGGCTTGCTAAAACCGCCTTCGCCCAGGCCTTCGACGTCGACGTCGAGGATGTCGAGGAATACTGGCACGCGCTCGACGCCCCCTATTCCGAATTGTTCGACTGGGCCGCCAAGGGCGCGCCGCCGCCCGACGTGTCGGGCCGCCCGCTGTTCCGCCCGTTCATGCTCGCCCACCCGCTCGAAGACACGGTGGTCGACCTCGAGGATTACGCCGCCGAATGGAAGTGGGACGGCATCCGCGTGCAATTGGTGCGGGTGACGAACGCGGACGGCGTGAGCGAAACGCGGCTCTACTCACGATCGGGCGACGATATATCGGCGACATTTCCTGAAATGCTCGACGTGTTGCCCATCGATGCGGTGCTGGATGGTGAATTGCTGGTCCGCGGCAGCGCCCAAGGGGGCCCAGAAAACGAAGAGACGCAGGGCGGCGCAGCGAGTTTCAACGCGCTCCAGCAAAGGCTCGGTCGCAAGACGGTGTCGAAAAAGATGCTGGCCGAGAGCCCGGCCTTTGTGCGGCTCTACGATTGCCTGATCTTCGAAGGCGAAGACTTGCGCGAGCGCAGCTGGGAGGCCCGGCGCGAGCGGCTCGAGGCGCTGATGCCGCGCCTGCCCGCGTCGCATTTCGATATCTCCGCGCTGGTCGACGCGACAGATTTCGAGCATCTCGCGCAAATCCGCGAAGGCGCGCGCGACGACGCGATCGAAGGGCTGATGCTCAAGCGCCGCGACAGCGCGTATATTCCCGGGCGCAAGGTCGGCCTGTGGTACAAATGGAAGCGCGATCCGCTGCTGGTGGATTGCGTGCTGATGTACGCGCAGCGCGGAAGCGGGAAGCGATCGAGCTTTTATTCGGATTACACCTTTGGCTGCTGGGATGGCGATCCGGACCAAGGCGCGGAGCTTTTGCCCGTGGGAAAGGCCTATTCCGGCTTCACCGACGCCGAACTCAAGAAACTCGACAAGCTGGTGCGGCAGACCACGCTCAATCGGTTCGGTCCGGTGCGCGAGGTGGAGCGAACTTTGGTGTTTGAGGTCGCGTTCGACAGCGTCCACACCTCCAAACGCCACAAATCCGGCCTCGCCATGCGCTTCCCTCGCATCCACCGCATCCGCTGGGACAAGCCCGTGCACGAAGCGGATCGGATTGAAGCTTTGCGAGCGCTCATCAAAGAGTGAGTTGCAACTTGCAACTGGAATACTATCTCAGCCAAACAACGATATCGGGAGACCCCTCATGAACGCCAAAGACCTGCTCGTCCCAACTCAGCGCCATATGCTCGGAACGCTTAAGGGCCTGCTTGCCAAAGCCGCCGCTGATCCGCGCGGCGACGCGCTCTTGCAGGCGCGATTGGTGGACGACATGCACCCGCTTGCGACGCAGGTGCGCTTCTTGTGCAACATGGTGGGCGAAGCGATTGAGCGGGTGGCGGGCGTCACCTTCATCTCGCGCGAGGACGATCCGGCGACCATCGACGAAGCGATCGTCCGCATCGGATCGACGCTCGAACAGCTCGACGAATGGGAAAAGTTGGAGTTTGCCGCGGACGACGCCGCGCTCGAGTTGGCTCTTCCCAACGGCATGATCTTCGATCTGACCACCATAGGCTATGTGCGCGATTGGGCAGTGCCGCAGTTCTATTTTCACATCGTCGCGGCCTATTCGATCCTCCGCAAGGAAGGTCTCGAAGTCGGCAAAGCGGATTTCGTGCCGTACATGTTCCAGTATATCCGCCAGCCGGCGAGCTAATCCAAGAGCGCCGCCTCCACTGCGGCCTTATGATCTTGGGCGTTGTGCGCGTAGTGCGCGACGCCCATTTTCATGCCCATGATCGCCGCGTCGTTCAGGTCTTTCAGCTTCTTGGCCGGGCGACCCGCCCACAGCTCGCGCTCACCCATCACTTTGCGCTCGGTCAGCATGGCGCCCGCACCAAGCATCGCGTCCGAACCGATCACCGATTTGTTCATGGCTATCGCGCCAAGGCCCAGAAAACCGCGATCATGGATCGTGCAGCCGTGCACCATTGCCATGTGGCCGATCAAAACGTCGTCGCCGATGATCAGCGGGCAGCCTTCCTCGTCGCCGGGGCGTGGCGGATCGCAATGCAGCACACTGCCGTCCTGAACGTTGGTGCGTTCGCCAATACGGATTTTGAAGACATCCGCGCGGACCACGCAATTGTACCAGATCGACGACCCCGCCCCGATCTCAACATCGCCGATGATCGTGCAGCCCGGCGCGATAAAGGCGGTCTCGTGGATTTTGGGCGTCTTGCCGTGAATGGGCACGATGTTCACGCCCGGATAGGAACTCATTGTTGGCTCTCCCACGCTTCGCGCGTCAGCGAATACTGAATGACCGGATTGTCGTCTTCCGAAAAATCCGGTTCGAAAAAGTCGAGATCGGTCCGCCGCTCCATGCCTAGCTTTTCCATCAGACTCCAGCTCCCGACATTGCGGCTGCTGGTTATGGCGACGACATGCGGCGCTTCGATCCGGGTGAACGCCCATTCGAGAACCGCGACCATCGCTTCGTGGGCGTAGCCACGCCGCCAGCGATCTTCGCGCACCAGCCAGCCGACCTCGTGATCGCCCAGATTGGGAGCGCTCGGGATGTCGGTCCGCTTGATCCCCGCATGGCCGACGAGTTCTCCGGTCGCTTTTTCGATCATGAAGAGAAAGCCTAAACCGTTGCGCGAATAGCTCGCCATAGTCTTGGCGTGGCGCTCTTCGATCTCGTGGAGCTCTTTCACACCGCCCAGATGTTGCATCACAGTGGGCGTGTTGAGTACGCGGTCCTGCAGCGCGGCATCACTTTCGGTGATCTTGCGCAGGATCAGCCGCTCGGTTTCAAGGACGATGTCGCCGCTCACGGCGGGGCCTGTGTCAGGCATGTAAAGTCGCGCGGTGCAACTTCCACGCCTCGGCGGTGATCGCGAAGACAATCGCGTCTCCGTAATCGACGTTCCAGAAGGTGTCTTCAAAATCGAGTTCGGGCCGGCGGGTCATGCCAAGGCGCTTCATGAGGCCCCAACTGCCCTCGTTTTCTTCGACCGTAATGGCGATGGTTTCGTCCGCGCCGAAACGGTCAAACGACAGATCGAGCGTCGCGATGGCCGCTTCCTTGGCGTAGCCTTTGCCCCAAGCGTGTTCACCCAGACGCCAGCCCGCTTCCATCATGCCAAACGGTCCATTTTCGTCGGTGCAGCGCTTGAGCCCGCAAAAGCCGAGGATCGCGCCGTCTTCCTTGCGCTCCACCGGCCAGAAGGTGTGGCCATAGTCGCGGCGAAAGCCCAGCCAACGCTCCTGCATATTGGTCATACCCTGCTCATCGAGCACTCCGCCGAGCCATTGCATGACGGCAGGCGTGTTGGTGCCCTCCCAAAACGGCGCCCAATCCTCTTCGCGCCAATCGCGCAGGATCAACCGTTCGGTCTCGTAGTGGAACGGTTCAGCCATTGAGCAGCTTGGCGGCGAGCGGCGCGTGATAGGTCAGAACGCCGCTGCACCCGGCGCGCTTGAACGCCAAGAGCGTTTCCAGCACCAACGCCTCGCGGTCGCCCGCGCCGACCGAAGCGGCGGCTTCGATCATCGCGTATTCGCCGCTGACCTGATAGACGAAGACCGGCACATCGACGTGGTCGGCCACTGTCTTGGCGACGTCAAGATAGGCGAGACCGGGCTTCACCATGACACTGTCCGCGCCTTCGGCGATGTCCAGTTCCACTTCGCGCAGCGCCTCGCGGATATTGCCCGGGTCCATCTGGTAGCTTTTCTTGTCCCCTTTCAGCAGGCCGCCCGATCCCACCGCGTCGCGGAACGGTCCGTAAAACGCGCTCGCGTATTTGGCGGCGTAGCTCATGATCTGGACATTGTGGTGCTCGCCCATTTCCAGCGCCATGCGGATAGCGCCGATCCGGCCATCCATCATGTCCGACGGGGCGATGATATCCGCGCCGGCGTTCGCCTGGTTGAGAGCCTGATCGACCAAAACCCCGACCGTGGCGTCGTTGACGACATAGCCCTTGTCGTCGAGCAGGCCGTCCTGCCCGTGCGCGGTGTAGGGGTCGAGCGCGACGTCGGTCAGCACGCCGATATCGTCGCCGCACGCGTCCTTGATCGCGCGGATCGCGCGGCACATCAGATTGTCGGGATTAAGCGCTTCGGCGCCGTCGTCAGAACGCCGTTCGGGCTGCGTGTTCGGGAACAGCGCCACCACCGGCACGCCCAGCGACACAGCCTCTTTGGCGCGCGCGACGATACCATCGATCGACCAGCGCGAGACGCCTGGTAGGCTGGCGATAGGCTCCTCCACGCCCTTCCCCTCAGTGATGAACAGCGGCCAGATGAGATCCGCCGGGGTCAACAAGGTTTCGCGGTGAAGCGCGCGGCTCCAAGCGGTCGCACGGGTGCGGCGCAGGCGAGTGTTGGGATAATGTCCAGTCATGGCGACACCGTGTGCCGTAAAGCGGGCGCGCTGGCAATGAGGCCAATGGCTGAGCCCCAGGCTCGGCGATTATCGCGCCGTGGCCCCGGCGATTTTGTCGATCTCGCGAACGGGTTCAGGCGCCTCGACAACCACGGTCTCAAGATCCTGCAGCGCGGCACCGACTTCGATCTCTTTCAGTTCGGCCAGCTTGTTCTTGAAGTCCGCGAGTTCTTTTCCCGACAGGACCGCCCGCGTGATGTATTGAACGCTCGCCGGGTTCACATGCTTGCCGTTGCGATACATTTCGAAGTGCAGGTGCGGCCCGGTCGAAAGCCCGGTCGATCCGACATAGCCGATCACCTGCCCGCGCTTTACATAATTGCCGCGGTTCACCGCCTTGCGGCTCATATGGCAATACCGCGTGGCGAGGCCTCCGCCATGATCCACTTTGACAGTAATACCGCACCCACCCGCGCGACCAGCCGAGACCACGCGTCCATCGGTAACCGAGACAATCGGAGTGCCCCGACGCGCGCGATAGTCCTGTCCGGCGTGCATCCGGCGATAGCCAAGGATCGGGTGGCGGCGCATGCCATAGCGCGAGCTCACAGCCCCTGGGACCGGCCGCGCCAAGCCTTCGCGTTGCTCGCCCGCGCCCGACGCTTCGTAGAAACGCCCATCTTTGCCCCAGCGCATCAGCTGCGTCTTGGGTTCGCCACCACGATCAATCCCGGCGTAGAGCAAATCACCCGCCTGGCGCTCGCCGGTCTCGGCGCGGCGATAAGCGACGATGATGTCGAACTCGTCGCTGGCGCGCACGTCGCGGTTCATGTTGATCTGATCGTCCATCGCGCGCAGATACTTTTGCACCGCGCTGGCCGGAACGCCGGCGGCGCGCATTGAGCGGTAGAGGCTCGCGCCGACTTTTCCGCGCACGCGCAGCGGGGTGTCGTCCACGCGGATCACGTTTCGCTCTAACGCGAGAGCCCCGATTGGATCGCCCAGCTCATCACGCCCCGGGCGTCCAATATTGAGCTCAAGATCAAACCGCGCGCGAAAGCTCAACGCGTCGAGCGGACGTGGCGCGCCTTCGGCAGGTCTCCGCCCCAACACAATGTCGAGCTTTGTGCCCGATTCCAGATCGCTGATATCGATCGCACCGCCGACGAGGGTGTTGACCCGTTCAATATCGCTGGAAGACACGCCCGCGCGGCGCAGCGTGCTGGCGAAGCTGTCCCCGCGGGCAAGCGTGGACACCAACTCCAGCCGCGGGCGCTCGGGCGCTTTGGCGAGCGGGATCACCGCCTGCGTTGGCCCCATGCGCCGCCCAGTATCAGCGCCAAGGGCAAGGGGCGAAATCGCGTGGCTGCGAAACTCTCTTTGCACCGAGATGTCCGATGGCATGGCGGGCCGCGCTTCAAGTCGGGTGAAGTCGGGCCAGAACGCGAAAGCCACCGCGCCAAGCCCAATCATGGTCAAAAAACCGCGGATCCACCGTGGGCTGCCGATGTTCTGTGCGAGATCGGGCGCCAGCTCGAAACTCTCGAGCCAATGGGCTGCGCTCAGTTTCCATTCGTCGATCTGATCTCTCAGCCCGCGCACACGGAAGAGCGACTGCCGCGTCGCCCCATCGACATCGCTAGGCTGAACGCCGCCGCGCGCGTTTCGGAAATACTTGGCGAGCTCCTTGGCGTCGTAGGGCGCACCGCTGACCACCGTGCCTTCGGGTGTGACCCGGCCCGGTTCGCCATCTTTGAAACTGCGCAGTTGGTCCACGTTTCCCGCTCGCGTCCTCGCCCCGTCGGGCTGTGACGCAAATCCTTGGCCGATCATAGTTAAGACGGGCCTAAGGAACGACCAACCGAGTCTGCGCTGCGACCAGTTGTTTTGGCACCTTGCCTGTGGCTCGTATCTCAAGCCGGTTGCCCCCGCCGAGCAAGGCTGACAGTAAGATGCGTGTGAGCCCCTCGTCCCCCACATCCAAACCCACCTTCTCTCCAAGTTCCGCGCCCGGCCATGTCCGCGCGGTGCTGGGCCCAACCAATACGGGTAAGACCCACCTCGCGATTGAGCGAATGTGCGCGCACTCCTCGGGAATGATGGGTTTCCCGCTGCGTCTGCTGGCGCGCGAGGTCTATGACCGGGTGCGCGCCATCAAGGGCGACGATCAAGTCGCGCTCATCACTGGCGAGCAACGAATTGAGCCGCCGAACGCGCGCTATTTCTGCTGCACAGCCGAAGCGATGGACCGTTTGGGCGGAGGGCACGCCTTCGTGGCGCTGGACGAAGCGCAGATCGGTTCGGACCCGGAGCGCGGGCACATCTTCACCGATCGCCTGCTGCACGCGCGCGGGCGCGAGGAAACGATGATACTGGGTTCCGCCACGCTTCAGCCGATGATAGAGGCGCTGATCCCGAAGGCCGAGATGGTCGAACGGCCGCGCTTTTCCACGCTCACCCATTCGGGGCAGACCAAGCTTTCGCGCCTTCCTCCGCGCAGCGCGGTCGTCGCGTTCTCGGTTGAGCAGGTCTACGCCATGGCCGAGGCCTTGCGGCGGTTTCGGGGGGGAGCGGCGGTGGTGATGGGCGCGCTTTCACCGGAAACGCGTAATAAGCAGGTCGAATTGTTCCAAAATGGCGAGGTCGATTACATCGTCGCGACCGACGCGATTGGCATGGGGCTCAATCTGGATCTCAACCACGTGGCGTTCGCCGCGCTCACCAAGTTTGATGGGAAGCGCAAACGGCGGCTCACTCCTTCGGAAATGGCGCAAATCGCCGGGCGCGCCGGGCGTCACCAGCGCGACGGGAGCTTCGGCACGCTGACCGGCGGCGGCACGCGGTCTGGCGCGCCACTCGAATTCACCGATGAAGAGATCTTCGCGATCGAGGAACACACATTTCAACCGCTGACAAAGCTCTATTGGCGCGAAGACGAACCGCGCTTTGACACGCTCAAGGTGCTGATCGGCGATCTCGAACACCGCCCACACCACGATGTGCTCAAACCCGCGCCGCAAGCGATTGATCTGGCCGTGCTCAAACGCCTCGCCAGCGAACCCATCGCGGAAACCGTCCAAGGCGCGGGGGCTGTTCGGCGGTTCTGGGAAGCCTGTTCGCTGCCCGATTTCCGTCAGATCGGGGTGGATCCGCACTCCCGCTTTGTCGCGCGGCTGTGGGACGACCTGCAGGGCGGCTATCTCGGCGCGGAATTCGTCGCCGCGCGCATCGCGGAGCTTGACCGGACCACGGGGGACATCGACACCCTGCAAGGGCGGATCGCAGCGATTCGATCCTGGGCCTATATCTGCCAGCGGCCCGATTGGGTGCTGGCGCGCGATGAAATGGCCGCCCGCGCGCGCGGCGTCGAAGCGAAACTGTCAGACGCGCTCCACGCCCGTCTGACCGAGAGATTTGTGAACCGAAGGACGACGATACTGATGAAATCGCTGGGACAAAACGCCGACGCGCTGCCGGTCCATCTCGAAGAGGATGGACGGGTCACGGTTGAAGGCGAAGTCATCGGGCGGCTCGACGGCTTTCGATTTGCGGTCGATCCCAACGCGACGGTCGCGGATCGCAAAATGCTGCTCGCAGCGGGCGAGAAAGCGATGCCCGGCATTCTGGCGCAGCGCGCCGAGATTCTGCTTACCGAGGCGGGTCTTGAACAGCTCGAGATTGCGAAGGGCAAAATCCAATGGCAGGGCCGAGTTCTGGCGGACATCGCGATGCCCGACGATTTTGGAGCGCCGCGTCTGTCGCTGGCGCGCGAAATCTCCATGCTGCCCGACGGCCCGCGCGCCAGGCTGGAAGAAGGTCTCAACGCGTGGCACACCGCGCAGCTCGAACCGCTTGCGCCTTTGCGCAAGCTGGCCGAGGCCGCCCAAGATCCGAACGCGGGGAGTCAGGCGCGCGCGCTCCTGATCACCCTGATCGACGCGCGCGGGGTGGTGAGCCGCGAAAAGGCGGGCCTCGAACACCTCCCCAAGGAAATGCGCCCCTTCCTGCGCAAGCTGGGGGTGACCTTTGGCGCGCTCGACATTTTTTCCCGCGATCTTCTCAAGCCCGCGCCGCGCCAATTGCTGCACGCGCTCGGGCTCGACACGCGGCCGCTCGAACCCGCTATGTTGCCCGTTTTGAGCGAAGCCAAACAGCTGCCATCGGGATACCGCCCGGCGGGCAAGCAGATCATCCGCGTCGATCTGGCAGAGAAGATCCTGCGCGCCGCGTTTGACGCGCGCGCTGCGGCCAACGAAGCGCGCACTAAGACGCAAGCTGACCTTCCCAAAGAGCGCAAAACGCGCGCGTCCCGCTTTCATTTGGATCTCGCGCTGGCGGTTTCGATCGGGCTGGAAGCGGACAACGCCGCTCGACTGCTGGGAAGCGCCGGTTTTCGTCTGCACCGCGCGCGTAAGCTCGCCGAAGGCGCGTTAGGCCCGCCCGCGCCCGACGCGTGGACCTGGCGCCCGCGCCGCGCGGACGATCGGACGCGTTTTGATCGTGGCCAGAAAGGTCGCGAAGACCATCCAAGGCGCAAAGGCGGTAAACCGAATCGCAAGGGCGACCAGCGCCGGCCCAAAAAACCGGACACCGGCCCCGCCAAGGCGAGCGGCGCGTTTGACGCTTTGGCCGATCTGCTCGGCAAATGAACGAGGCGGACACGGATGGCCTGCGGATTGATCGCTTGCTCGTCTATTTGCGCTTTGCGCGCACTCGATCAATCGCGCGCGACATGATCGAAGGCCGCTCTTTAAGGCTCAACAGAAAACATGTGCAGCGTGTGAGCGAGATCGTTGGTATTGGCGATATCCTGACGCTGATGATCGGGAACGAGATAAGGGTAATCGAAGTTACATCGCTGCCGGACCGGCGCGCCTCGCCCGCTCTGGCGAAAACCCTTTATCGTGACCTGTCAAAAACGCCAACGCCCTGACTGTGAACTTGACTGGACACACCAAATCGACCTAGCAGCGCGCGAGTCACTCGCGGGCTCGCGCCTGCTCTCAAAGGAACGAAAGCCCTCCAATGACTTACGTCGTCACCGATGACTGCATCAAATGCAAATACACCGACTGCGTCGAAGTGTGCCCGGTGGATTGCTTCTATGAGGGCGAGAACATGCTGGTCATCAATCCCAGCGAATGCATCGATTGCGGCGTGTGTGAACCGGAATGCCCCGCCGAAGCGATCCTGCCTGACACCGAAGATGGCCTCGAACAATGGCTGGAGCTGAACACCAAGTTCTCCGCTGAATGGCCCAACATCACCAGCCAAAAGGACCCGCCGGAAGACGCAGACGCGTTCAAGGGTGAGACGGGCAAGTTCGAAAAATACTTCAGCGAAGCGCCGGGCGAAGGCGACTAAGCCCGCTCGCCCGCGTGGGTTCTATTTGGACCCCAACGGCCCCTAATTCTGCAGCGCAGCACAAGCGACTCGCAATTTTGTTGCAATTGTGTTATATAATGGTGCGAGCGCGCTGATTGGATCGGCGTGTCATGTGAACACTTGGAAAGGTCACTCACCAACAGCAACATCGACGAAGCGTTTTTCAGCAGCGATTGCGTGACCTCTTAATCGGGTACGACGTCGCTGAGTGAGATCGCTTTACGCGGCAATCCCTCGGGTCGGAGGTGTCGCGCCAAGAGTGTCCGATGGGTTGCGTGGGTGCAAAAAGAAAGGAATGCGAATGGCTTCGAGCGCCACTGCCTTCACCGTCGGCGATTACGTTGTTTACCCCAAGCATGGGGTCGGCCGGGTGATTGAACTGCAGAATGAAGAAATCGCAGGCATGCAGCTCGAACTGTATGTGCTTCGGTTCGAAAAAGAGCGCATGACGCTGCGCGTTCCGACGAACAAGGTCGAATCGATTGGCATGCGCAAACTGTCATCGGACAAGACGCTCAAAGAGGCGATGGAAACGCTCAAAGGTAAGCCCAAAGTGAAGCGCACCATGTGGTCGCGCCGCGCCCAGGAGTACGAAGCCAAGATCAATTCGGGCGAAATCGTGCTGATCGCGGAAGTGACGCGCGACCTGTTCCGCCCCGAAGACCAGCCCGAGCAAAGCTATTCGGAGCGCCAAATTTTCGAAGCGGCCTCCAGCCGTCTTGCTCGCGAACTGGCGGCAATGGAAGAAACCGACGAGCCGACCGCCTTGGAAAAAATCCTCGAGGTCCTGCGCGAACACGCGCCGCAATATTACGAGAACACCGAAGAGAGCTGATCGCTCGATTTTGTGGAACGAGACAAAGGGTCGCCCATCGGGCGGCCCTTTTTCGTTGGTGGTCCCGCGCCCTTCACACTTGTCAGACGCGGAATGGTGTATTATCTCAGCAATACGCCTTTGCGGGGACAGCAAAGTTAGACAGGGATATTGCTCATATGACCACTTACACCGCGCAACGCACTAAGGTTTTGGCCGCAAGCGCCGCTCTGATCGCAACCAGTTTGGGCCTTTCAGGCTGCTTCAGCATAAGCACCGATTTCGATGGCGTAGAGCTTGCCGATCTCGACACCGGCGGCGGCGCGCCGACCGAAGTGGCTCTGGCCGGACCGGATGACATCGTCGTGAAGGTTGGTGAAACCTTCGACATCAGCGTCGATGGGGACGATGACGCGGTGGCGGCCTTGCGCTTCAAACGTTCGGGCGATTCCATCACCGTGGGCCGCGAAAGCGATTGGGACTCCGGGTCGGGCACGGCCACCGTCACCATTGTCATGCCCGCGCCCGATGAAATCTCGCTCGCCGGAAGCGGCGAGATTCGCTCGGAGACGATGGCGGACAACGCCGAGATTGCCATGGCCGGTTCGGGCAAGGTGAAGGTCGCCGAAATGACCGCCGAAAGCCTTGAGATATCCTCCGCCGGTTCTGGCTCGATCCTGGCCGCGGGCAGCGCGTCAAATCTTGAAGTCAGCATTGTCGGTTCCGGCGATGTGGACCTGTCGAAACTCAAAGCGGACGACGTGGATGTCTCTATCGCCGGATCGGGCGATGTCATGGTGATGTCCGACGGGCAGGTCGACGTGTCGATCGCCGGATCGGGCAGCGTGTTTGTAACCGGAAACGCTCAATGCTCGTCGAACGTGATGGGATCGGGCGAACTCAAGTGCAAGCCGGCGGAGCAATCCGCCGAGGCGCCTGGTGAGACCAAAGAAGACGAAGCGACGTAAACGCGAGACCGTGTGAGCGCCGCAACCGCCCGGTTTCGCTTGCACTGCCGCGGCTCACGGGCGATCTTTAGCGCATGCTTAAGGTCGCCCCCCTCGCCGCGCCGCTGACGCTCAGCCTCGCCAGCCTCGCTTTATCTGGATGCCTCGTGCGGACCGCCGCCGATATCGTCACCGCACCGATTGATTTGGCGAGCGGCGCCGTGGACGCGGCCACGACCAGCCAATCCGAAGCCGACGAGAACCGCGGGCGCGAATTGCGCAAACGCGAAGAGCGTCTCGGCAAGCTGGAGCGCCAATATGGCAAAGAACGCGACAAGTGCGATCGCGGCGACCAGGAAGCGTGCGAAAAGGCCGCCGAAATTGGTGAAGAGATTCGCGAAATTCTGCCCACTATTCCGGTCGAGCCCAATGACTGAACCGTCGTCGAGCGCTTGATCCTGACGAGGTTTCGCTTGCTTTCCGCACGTCCACTCGCAACGGTGGCGGTATGCGCCGGATTTCTGTCTTCGCTGTAACGCTTGCCCTGCTCGCTTCGCCGGTTAGCGGCGCGGGATTCGATGCGGATAAAGATCGCGAGAAAGAGGTCCGCAGCCTGCAAAAGGAAGTCTCTAAGCTTGAGAAGCGGTACGACAAACTGATCGTAAAGTGCACGGGCGACAATCAAAACCGGCCCGACGCGCGCGCCTGCGATTCAGCGCGGATCACGTACCAGGACGTGCAAGACCTCAAGAAGCAAATCGCCGCCCTTACAGCAAGTTAGCCCGGCGGCGTCGCCGCTCGCGCGAGCCGGTCGTTGATCGCCCGCCCCAGCCCACCCAGTGGCACCGGCGCGACGGCGATACGCGGCTTGTCCGAGGCTGCGCCCCGATGCAGGCAGTCGTAAAGGCGCGCCGCCGCTTCATCGAGATGACCGCCCGGCGAAAGCGAGCAATCGCCCGCAATCGGCCCAAACCCGATGAAGAATTCGTCTGGCCGGGCATCGGTGGCGTCAAGACGCACGGGCTTGCCCGGCGCGTAGTGGCTGGCGAGCTGGCCGGGCGCTTCGATGGTTGCCGAAGCATCCCGCAAGGAAGCTCGGTCGCCTAAATCCACGGGCCCCGAGCGTAACTCCTCCCACGATCCGTCCGCGCGCAGAGCCACGATACTTGATTCCACTCCAGCGTTCGTCGGTCCGCCATCCAGCACGAGATCAATTCGCCCGTCGAGCGACTCCATGACGTGCGCAGCCGTGGTTGGGCTGATAAAACCGGAGGCGTTGGCCGAAGGGGCGGCGAGAGGGAAAGTCACTTCGGCCAGTAAGGCTTGCATCACCGGATGCGCGGGCGCACGGACGGCCAAGGTTGGCAAGCCTGCTGTCACGGCGTCAGCTAAGGGCGCGTCCTCTTTGCGCGGCAGCACCAGTGTGAGCGGCCCCGGCCAATAGCGGGCGCTCACCGACTCCGCCGCCTCGCTCCATTCGACATATACTTGCGCCACTTTGGCATCACGCACATGCACGATCAGCGGGTTGAAGCTCGGTCGGCCTTTCGCGTGGTAGATACGCGCCACCGCTTCGTCGCTGTCGGCGCGCGCAGCGAGACCATAGACCGTCTCGGTCGGCACGGCGACAAGGCCGCCTTGTTCGAGCGTACGCGCCGCACGAGCGATTCCCGCCGCGTCCGCCCGTACCACTTCCGTAACGTTCTTGCCGCTCATGGCCTGTGCGCTATAGAAAGTGGCAACCCGAGCCAAGCGCGCCGCGTATCTTGGTCGCGCCAAACTCCAGACAATTTGAGGGATCAATCCATCGTGAACGCCTACACGCCCCCCACCCAAGACCAGCTCCTCGCTATCCGGGTCAACGCCGGGATTGAAGAAATCGCCGAAGCGGAGAAATTCGCGCACGCCGAACCCGATCTTGTTGAAGCCATCGTCGAAGGGGTGGGCCAGTTCGCTGCAGGCGAATTCGCTCCGCTTAACCGCGTGGGCGATCTCGAAGGCGCCAAACTGGAAAACGGCGTGGTCCGCCTGCCCGATGGGTTCAAGGAAGCCTACGACGCCTATGTCGAACAAGGTTGGAACTCGATTGCGAGCTCGATCGATTTTGGCGGCCAGGGCCTTCCCTTCACGCTGTCTTGCAATGTGCTCGAAAATCTCGGCGCGGCGAACATGGCCTTCAATCTGCTGCCCATGCTCTCGGTCGGCGCGGTCGAGGCGCTTGAGCATCACGGCTCGAAAGACCAGCAGGCCAAATATTTGCCCGATCTCATCAGCGGCAAATGGTCGGGCACGATGAACCTGACCGAGCCCGCCGCCGGCTCCGATGTCGGCGCGCTGCGCTCGACCGCAGAGCCCATCACCGAGGGGCCGCACGCGGGAAAGTACTAGATCAAGGGCCAGAAGATCTACATCACCTGGGGCGATCATGAGCTGGCGGAGAACATCATTCACCTCGTGCTCGCGCGCCTGCCTGGCGCTCCGGAAGGTTCGCGCGGGATCTCGCTTTTTGTCGTGCCCAAATACCATGTGAACGAGGACGGTTCGCTTGGCATGCGCAACGATCTGCGTCCGGTCAGCCTCGAACATAAGCTCGGCATCAACGCCTCGCCCACCTGCGTCATGTCCTATGGCGATAACGACGATTGTATCGGCGAGCTCGTCGGCGCGGAAAATCGCGGGTTGATGGCGATGTTCACGATGATGAACAACGCGCGCATCAATGTGGGCAACCAGGGCGTCCAGATTGGCGAGCGCGCGACGCAGCAGGCCATGACTTACGCGATGGATCGCGTGCAGTCCGCACGCGCTGGCTCGCCCGACAAGAGCCCGGTCGCGATCATCGAGCATCCTGACGTGAGGCGCATGATCCTGCGCATGAAGGCTTTGACCGAAGGGTCGCGCGCGCTGCTCTATTACTGCGCGGGCCAAGTGGATCTTGGAACCGTGGGCAACGCGGACGCCGCCAATCGCGCGGAAATCCTCGTCCCGCTCTTGAAAGCGTGGGGAACGGATATCGGTGTCGAGGTGTCAGGCTTGGGCATCCAGATCCACGGCGGCATGGGCTTTGTCGAGGAAACCGGCGCCGCGCAGCATTGGCGCGATTCGCGCATCGCCCCGATTTACGAGGGCACCAACGGCATTCAGGCCGCCGACTTGGTCACCCGCAAGCTGGGGCTCGAAGGCGGCGAGGCGATGATTGCGCTGTTCGAAGACATAGTGCGCGACGCAAGCGATGAACCCGCACTGGCCGCGCTTGCCACGGAATGCGTTGGCATCGCGCGATGGATGCGCGACGAAGCTTCGCTCGATGATCGCCTCGCGGGCAGCGTGCCCTTCTGCACGATGGCGGCTGTCGCGGTCGCGGGGTGGCAGATGATGCGCCAGGGCCGAGCGGTGGCGAGTGGCGCCGCGCCAAGCCTAGCCGAAACCAAGCCGGTGACGGTGCGCTTCTTCCTCGATCGGATCGTACCCGAGGCTATGGGCCACAAAGCGGGCGCGATTGGCGGCGCGGACCTGCTTTACGCGCTCCCATCTGAGAAACTGGCGGGATAATCGGGCGGTGACCACGCGGCGCGACACGTTGGAGCGGATCGCCGCCGCGCTGGAGCGTCTCGCTCCCCCCGTCGCCCCTCCGCAAGACTGGAAGAGCGCCCCGGCCTATATCTGGTCTGCAAGCGGCGCGCAGGCGGTATCCGCGCTCGAGGCGCTGCCCCTCGAAACGTTGCGCGGTGTTGACGAGCAAAAGGCCGCGTTCCGCGCGAATGTGGATCGTCTCGCCAACAGCTCGGCCGCGCACGATACGCTGTTATGGGGCGCACGGGGCATGGGCAAATCCGCTTTGGTGCGCGCCGCTGTCGCCGACGTGCAAACTAAGCAGCCCAATTCTATCGCGCTGGTTCAGGTGGTCAGCGATGGAGTCGCCTCGATCGGCGAGCTCCTGGCGCAACTTTCGCAGGAAAGCCGCGCGTTTCTGCTGTTTTTCGACGATCTCGGGTTCGGCGCGGATCAGCACCGCGAAATGCTCGCCCTTCGCAGCCTGCTCGATGGTGGAGTGACGCCGCGCCCCGCGCACATTCGTATCGCGGTGACCTCCAACCGGCGCGCGATTGTTCAGCGCGATGCCAATGAGACGCAAGCGCTGCACGAACGCGACGCGCGCGACGACGCGCTGGCGCTGGCGGATCGCTTCGGCTTGACGCTGGGCTTTCACCCCTGCGACCGCGTCACCTATCTTGAGATCCTGTGCGCTTACACCGACCCGCTAGGGCTGGAAGTTAACGAAGAGCAGGCGATGGCGTGGGCGATCGAGCGCGGCGGCCTATCAGGCCGTGCGGCCCTTCAACTTGCAACCGAGCTCGCAGGAAGAGCGGGCGTAAGCCTCTAGCGCTCAGGTCCCCGCCGGCTGCCCGGACTGCTGGCGCAGATAATCCTCTTCGAAATCCGCTCTGGGATCGCGCAGCTCAGGGCGCGGCGGCACTTTCTTGGTCGCAATGCGCTCAATCGCGGCGCCTGGCTGCGCGTCGGGCGCGAGCGTGCGCCAGATAATCCCGGCGGTGTCATCCGACACCAGCAGCGATCCATCCGCGCCCCACTCCACCCAGGTCGGGCGGCCGCGTGTGGTCCCATCTTCCTTCAGGAAGCCATCCAGCACGGGAACGGGCGTGCCGACAGGCGATCCGCGCTCGTCAAAGGCGACATAGACCACGTCGTATCCCGAAGGCGGCTTGCGGTTCCACGATCCATGCCGCGCGACAAACGCGCCGCTCGCCATATCGTCGCCCATGCGGTGCCCTTCGGCGGTGAACACGAGGCCCAGCGCGGCCACGTGCGGGCCCATCGCGTAAACGGGGCGGCGCGTGTATTCCAAAAGGAAACGCGGCATCGGCGCTTCGACCCGGCGATCGATATTGTCGCGATAATAAACCCACGGCCAGCCATACTGCACCCCGATGGGCACGTTGGTGAGATAGTCGGGCACCAAATCCGATCCCAGCATGTCGCGCTCGTTCACCGTGGTCCACAACTCGCCCGACCACGGGCTGAAATCGAGCCCATTGGGGTTGCGCAGTCCGGCGCCAAAAGGACGATAACTGCCTGATTCGAGAGTATATTCCCAAATCATCGCGCGGCCCTCTTCCACGTCCATGCCGCGCTCGCCGATATTGCTGACCGAGCCGACCGCAACGAAGAAGCGATCGCCATCCGGATGCATTTCGAGATTACGCATCCAGTGTCCGCCGCCCGGCGGCAGATCCATCAGCTTTTCACCTTCAGAGGTCACGGCGTCCGCGCCCAACTCGTAATCGAAAGCTATCACCGCGTTGTGGTTCGCCACATAAAGCTTTCCGTCGGACCAGCTCATACCGGACGGGGAATCGAGACCGCCCTGCGCGTCGAGAATGGTTTGCTGCACCTCGGCCACGCCATCGCCATCCGCGTCGCGCAACAGAACAATCTGGTTGGCCGAAGCCCCCGCCGCGCCTGCCTCTTCGAACAGGTATTCCGCAACCCAGCCTTCGATCGTGGTCATCAGGCCGCCTTCCTCGGCGTCTTCCTCCTTCGCCGGGGCGCGCGTCAGCGTGACCAGCACGTCGCCGTTCGGCAGCGCGTAGAGCACACGCGGGTGATCGAGCCCCTCGGCAAAGCGATTGACGGTGAGACCATCCGCTGCGCTGGGAGCCTCTCCATCCGCCCACCCTACGGGCTTCGCCACCTGCACCGTGGGCACGCTTTGCGGATCCGGTTCGGCGAGCGTCGGGTCAGTCCCCGTAACCGCTTCGACCGAGAGATCGGCGGTGTCCCCGCGCGAGAGGAAGTACAGTCCGCCGCCGGCGACAAGCAGAAGAACGACGAGAGCGATTGCGAGTTTGCGAAGAATTCCCATATCTGCGACCGATAAGCGAGCCGCGCCCACGAAACAACACGCTCGGTGGGTTTGTGCGGTGCAGATGCGCAGCACGATTGCTAGGAATGCCCCATGTTTGATTTCAAGCCCAACGCCGGAACCGACCCCGAAGAGCTGTACCGCCAATTGTTCGACGCGGCGGACGCGCTCACCGCGGACGAACCCGACGGTGTGGCCAACATGGCCAATGTCGCCTCGCTGCTTTGGGAGTTTCTCCCCGATCTCAACTGGGCAGGGTTTTACCGCGTCGCACCGGCCAAATCGAGCGACCGCAAGGAGCTGGTGCTAGGACCGTTTGTGGGGCGCCCCGCGTGCATCCGCATTCCGTTTGGCGCGGGCGTGTGCGGCGCGGCCGCCGAAAGCGGCGAAACGCAATTGGTGGCCGATGTTCACGCCTTTCCCGGGCATATCGCCTGCGACGCGGCCAGCCAGTCAGAATTGGTCGTCCCGATCATACGCGATGGCGAAGTGGTGGCGGTGATTGATCTCGACAGCCCGAACACATCGCGCTTTTCAGAAGCCGACGCCGAAGGGATTGGCGCGCTCGCCAATATACTCAGCGACCGCGTTTAGCGCTGAAATCAAACGATATTTTTCAGGCCGGAGTCGCGCGGCGCAACTTTGTGCGCGCCAACTTTAGCTCTCTAGGCGCTAAAGTTCGCCGCCGGTAAGCCGCTGGCACACCAAATCAAGTTGATCGAGCGTGCGATAACGGATTGTGACCTGGCCCGAACGCGGGTCCGCGTCGGCCTTGATCCGCACCGGTAGGCCAAGAAACTCTTCCAAATGGCTCTGCACCGCGATGATATCCGCGTTTTCCGCCGGAGGAGCGCTTGAGGCACCCAGGGAGGTTCCAGCCCCGCTCCCCATAGCGAGCTTGCGGACCAGCTTTTCGACTTCGCGCACCGATAGGTTGTCGTTCACCGCCTTGCGCGCGAGTTCGGTCGCGGAATCCTGTCCGATGAGCGCGCGCGCGTGCCCCATGGAAAGCTTACCCGTCTCTACGAGATCCAGCACACCTTCGGGCAGCGCCAACAGACGCTGAATATTCGCGACATGGCTGCGAGACTTATCGACCATGCGCGCGATATCCGCCTGGGTCATACCCTCTTCATCGGAAAGTCGCTGGTAGGCGCGCGCCTCCTCGATCGGATTCAAGTCTTCGCGCTGAAGGTTCTCAATCAAAGCCAGCGCCATAACCTCGCGCTCGCTCAAATTGCGCACCAGCGCGGGGATCACATGGAGCCGCGCCTTCTGCGCGGCGCGCCAACGGCGCTCCCCCGCGACAAGTTGATAGCCGCCGCCGGGCTTGGGCCGGACGATAATCGGTTGGATCACGCCGCGCGTGGCGATGGAGGCGGCGAGCTCTTCAAGCGCGTCCTCATCAAAGCGTTTGCGCGGGTTGCCCGGCAATGGCTCAATCGCTGCGACGCTCAAATTCTGGAGCGGAGAGTTGGGCGGCGTCGCGGCTTCCGCTGGCGCGCCGCCGGTCGCTTCCGACTGCACCAACGGCTCTTCACGCTTGACCTCACCCATCAAGGCGCCAAGGCCTTTCCCAAGCTTTTTCATACCTTTACGCTCCGATGCGCTGCGTTGAGGGACCGAAAAGGTGATCGGGTCGGTCTTCTTGCTCACGCCGCCTGCCTTTCAGCCGGGAATCGGCCGATAAGTTCGCGCGCGAGCGAAATGTAGGCGCGGCTTCCCATACAACTGTGGTCATAAACCAGCGCCGGAAGCCCATGGCTGGGCGCTTCGGACAGGCGCACATTGCGCGGGATCACCGTTTCAAACACAAGTTTGCCCAGGCAATCGCGGACATCGTCAGACACCTGCTCGGTCAAACGGTTGCGGCGATCGTGCATAGTCAGCGCGACGCCAATAATGTCGAGCGACGGATTGAAGCGTTGCTGCACAAGCTCAACGGTCTGCAACAGCTGACTAAGCCCTTCGAGCGCGAAAAACTCGCATTGCAGCGGAACAAGCAAAGTGTCCGCCGCGCACAGCGCGTTCAGCGTCAAAAGTCCAAGCGATGGCGGGCAATCGATAAAGCAAATGTCGTGCCCGCGGTGTTGCGCCAAAGCGTTACGCAAGCGTGCGGTGCGTGTTTCGGCCGAAACCAACTCAATTTCGGCCCCACTCAGATCAACGGTGGCCGGGACAATATCAAGGCCGGGGATTGCGGTTTCCATAATCGTGTCCGCAAGCGGCTGATCTTCCACCAAAAGGTCGTAACTCGACATCTCTCGGCGGGACGCGTCGACACCCAGTCCGGTCGACGCGTTTCCTTGCGGATCAAGGTCAATCAAAAGCGTCCGCCACCCGGTAGCCGCCATCGCTGTCGCGACGTTGATCGCGGTGGTGGTTTTGCCCACCCCGCCCTTTTGATTGGCTACCGCTATTGTCAGCATGGCTTTCCTACCTCCTGGGACCTCAAAGGCACCAAAGGGGCGAATTCCGCCAGTTTGCTGCCTAAAGACGCACGATGATACCCGCGTCGCTATCGGTCAACGAGTGTTCCACGTGAAACACACTTCGAATCGATTTTCTTTGCGTCGTCAATTCTTGCGCGGCGGAGCGCCCTTTGGGCAAGAGGTAGCGCGTCCGCTTTGTGGAGAAGGGTGCGGATAAACGCAGAAGCTTGTCGAGCGGCGCAAACGCGCGCGCGGAGATCACCGAGGCGGGAAATGGCTCTATGCGCTCCAATCGCTCGCCGAGCACCGTGCAGCGCTCAAGACCAAGTTGCGCGGCGCAATTTCTGAGGAACTCAACGCGGCGAGCGCGCGATTCCACCAAGATAACGGGAAATTTCGGGCGAAGAGCCGCAATCACGAGGCCCGGAAAACCCGCCCCCGTGCCGAGATCCAGCCATGGATCGGGGCTTTGCTTGGAAAAGGTTTCACGTGGAACATATTCGAGCAATTGCGCGCTGTCCGCAAAATGCCGGAGCCAAAGGCTGCTTTCCGAGGCTTGGCTGATCAAGTTCTGCCGCGCGTTTTCCTGGATCAACAGCTGAGCGAACCGGTCGAGCCGATCCATAGCGCCCTCACCCGCCCATTTCTCGACATAGGCGCGCGCCTCGCTTTCGCTAGCGAGAACGCCGCGGTTCGCCCCGGAATCGGCTGCTTCGCTCACGCGGCGCGCTGCGGTGTTTCGCGAGCGTCGCTCTCTATACGCCGCGCTTGGACGAGGACCGCAGCCAACGCGGCAGGCGTCACACCTGGAACACGACCGGCCGCTGAGAGGGTTGCGGGCGCGGCCGCGCTCAACCGCTCAACCATCTCGTTTGAGAGACCCGGCACGCGCGCGTAGGGAAAATCAGGCGCGAGTTTTAACGCTTCACTTGCGCGAAGATCGGTCAATTCCGCCTCCTGTCGCGCCAAATAAGGCGCGTACACGGCGTCTTCCGCCATTTCCTCAGCCAACAGATCGTCTTCGGAGAGTTCATCGCCAATCCACGATCTCAAGGTGTCAAGATCAACGCCATCATGTCGCAGCCATTCCTCAATCGACTTGAGGCCTGTGTCTCGGCGCACATTCAGCCCGCTATCCGCGAGGTCTTTCGCGGCCACCTGCCGTTCGAAGACGTTCGCAAAGTGCGCTCGGCGCTCCTCGCGCTGTTGGTACCAGTGACGACGCTCGTCACCGATGCACCCAGCTTCAATCCCAAGCCCGGTCAAGCGTGAGCTCGCGTTATTGGCTCTAAGCCTCAGGCGGTATTCCGCCCGCGAGGTCAGCATGCGATAGGGTTCCGTCACACCCTGCAGCGTCAGATCATCCACCATAACCGCAATGTACGAATTGGCGCGATCGAGCGCAGGTGGAGCTTTGCCGAGAGCGCGTCCCGCCGCCGAAAGACCTGCGACGAGACCCTGAGCCGCGGCTTCTTCGTAGCCTGTGGTGCCGTTGATCTGACCCGCGCAATAAAGCCCCGGAACCGCGCGCAGCTCCAATTCCGGGGTGAGCGCGCGCGGGTCCACGTGATCGTATTCCACCGCGTACCCGGGTTCGACGATGTCCACCCGCTCAAGCCCCGGCATGCTGCGCACCATGGTATGCTGAACGTCGACCGGCAGCGAGGTGCTGATCCCGTTGGGATACACCAGATGTGTGTCGAGCCCCTCAGGCTCCAGAAAAACCTGGTGCCCGTCGCGATCGCCAAAGCGGTGGATCTTGTCTTCGATCGAAGGGCAATAGCGGGGCCCCGCGGCGTCGATCGCTCCGGAAAACAAGGGCGATCGATCAAGGTTGGCGCGGATGATCTCATGCGATTGCAAGGTCGTGCGTGTGATCGCGCAAAAGACTTGAGGATTTACCCGGCCAGCTGACAAAGTCGACATCGTCCAGTGGTCATCATCGGACGCCTGCTCTGGCAAAACAGACCAATCGATCGTCCGCCCATCTAGCCGCGGTGGAGTGCCTGTTTTTAGCCGAGCCATCGGAAAGTCCGCCTCGCGCAGCTGCGCCGCCAAGCGCGTCGCCGCGTTCTCGCCAATTCGGCCCCCTTCGAAGCGCTCCTCCCCACGGTAGAGAACGCCGCCCAGGAAAGTTCCGGTGCACAGGATAACTCTGGGCGATCCAATGAGCTGTCCGTCAGCCAATTCCAATCCAGCGACACGCCCGCCCTGGAGGGAAAGAGCCGCAGCCTCGCCTTCGATGAGAGTGAGGTTTGTCTGCGATTGGACGATGCGTTGCACTTCGGCCTTGAAACGCACACGATCGGCCTGAACCCGCGGGCCCCAGACCGCGCTTCCTTTCGACCGGTTGAGCATCCGGTAGTGAATGGCGCCCGCGTCCGCTGCGCGGCCCAATACGCCGTCGAGCGCGTCCACCTCGCGCACCAAATGCCCTTTACCCAAGCCGCCGATGGCTGGGTTGCAGCTCATGGCGCCCACGCCGTTCAAATCGAAGCTGACCAGACCGGTTCGTGCGCCCATGCGCGCAGACGCGCACGCGGCCTCAACGCCGGCGTGTCCCCCACCGATCACCAGAACATCGAATTCCTGCATGCGGGCTCAAATAGAGCCTTCGTGTGTGCGGGTCAAAGAGGTTTCACGTGAAATGGCCTTTATGCCGCGCTTGCGTCCAATGGCGCGTCATTTGCCAATACAAAAGCGCCCGAAGAGCGCGTCCAGCATATCCTCTGTCGTCGCCTTACCAATCAAGCGATCAAAGGACAGCCGCGCCGTGCGAAGCTCCTCGCCTATCAGCAAAGGATCGCTGATAGTCAGAATGGAGGCCAACGCGGTGTGAGCCTCGGACAAACGCTGGTGCTGGCGCGCGTTCAACGAGACCTCCCCGGGTTTTGGCAAAGCCTCCCGTGCCGCGGCAACGAGCGCAGCTTTGAGCTCATTAACACCCTCACCTGTTCGTGCCGACACCGTAAAGCGAGCCGCGCTCTTCGGCGCGAAGTCCTCCAAGTCCGCTTTCGCGGCGATCTCCCACGCTCCCGAAGGTCCACCGCCTTCGTCGCCTAGCCACAAGACCAAATCCGATCTGGCCAACTCTGAATGGGCGCGCTCGATACCAATGCGCTCGATCGTATCTTCGCTGACCTCGCGCAATCCCGCGGTGTCGACGAAGCTGAAAGGCACCCCTCCTATCGCCACATTGCGCTCCAGAGCGTCACGTGTGGTGCCAGCGATTTCCGAGGTGATCGCCGCTTCGCTCTCAACCAAAGCGTTGAACAGTGTCGACTTTCCCGCGTTCGGTGGGCCCGCCAGCGCAACCCGGAACCCCTCGCCCAGCTTTTCGCTCCGAGGACGTTCTAGCCAACGCGCCAACGATTGGCTCAGTTCGCGGATGTTCCACGTGAAACTTTCGGGCAATTCCGCAACATCGTCTTCGTCCGAAAAATCGAGGGCGGCTTCGACTAAGGCGCTCAGTCCGAGGAGCTGTTCGCGCCATTCGGCCACTTGAGACGACAGCCCACCTTGCGCGCTCAAGATTGCGGCGGATCTTTGCAACTCTGTCTCGGCCGCTAGCAGATCGCCCAGCCCTTCCGCTTCCGCCAAATCGATGCGGCCATTTGCAAAGGCACGTCGCGTGAATTCGCCAGCCTCCGCGGCCCGCACACCTGGTCGCGTGATAAGAGCGTTCTGAACCGCGTTTACGACCGCGCGGCCACCGTGGCAGTGAAACTCCGCCAAATCCTCGCCAGTCGCCGTTTGGGGGCCTGGAAACCAGAGCACCAGCGCTTCGTCCAGGATCGCGCCACCCGCATCCCTTAAAGTCGCCAAGACCGCGCGTCGCGGCTCTGGCAGACGTCCAACCAGGGACTCCACAGACGTTGCCGCCTCCGGACCGCTGATCCGAACCACTCCTATGGCCACCGGCGGCGCCCCGCTCGACAGAGCAACAATGGTCGTTGAAGCCTCCACCTGATGGTCCTTCTAGCGATTCAGCCACAAAATCTGCGCTAGGATGACGGACTCAGTCTTCGCCGCTCTTGTTGGTCTTGGAAGACGCAAACGGGTTAGCTCCCCGCATGCCGCCTTCGACAAAGCTCTGAAACATCTTCAGCCCCAATTGCCCCATCGGGGCCAGATTCTCGGCGTATTCCTGCAATTGCGCGGGGTTGGTCGCGCTCTGCATCGCCTTGGTAATCGAATCCACATAGATGGAATTCGCCTCCGTCACATCGGGCAGGCCCATGAAGGTTCGCGCTTCTTCGGGTGTGCAATCCACTTCAATGGTGACTTTCATGGCCTTCTCGATCTCCCTTGCAATGTCGCCTGCACTGCGCTCTGGCTCTGCCATAAATCCTTTGGAATAGACAGTGGGGATCCAAGACATGTCGCAAACGACCCAAACGGCGCTGGAACACTGGCATCAAGTGGCCGCTAAGGGGTCAACACCCGAAGCGCTGACGAAAATCCTGCACCCCGACGCGGTCTTCCATTCCCCTGTCGTCCACACGCCGCAAAAGGGCCGCCCGATCGTGATCGCGTATCTCTCAGCCGCCGGGCAGACTCTGGGCAACGATGAGTTCAAATACATCCGCGAAGTTGTCGCCGGAAACATGGCCGTGCTTGAATTCCAGACCGAGATGGATGGAATTCAGGTCAACGGCATCGATTTTATCACCTTCGACGAGGACGGACTGATCACCGATTTCAAGGTCATGGTCCGCCCGCTAAAGGCAATCAGCAAAGTCTGGGAAATGATGGGCGCTCAGCTCGAGAAAGATCAAAAAGCCAAGTCTTAGTTCAGCACCACGAAATTGGTGATGATCTTGCGAGTCTGAGCGTCCAATCCCTCAGGCAGGTCGGCGCTGATCAATTCCCGACGTTTTTCAATGCTTTCCGCGATCATTACGCGGCGCATAGCCCAGTCGGGGCAAGCGCGTTGCTCGACCGTTTTGCGGTCAATCATCGAAATGCCGGTGTGGCGCGGATCGTGACTGATCCGCACCATCAAAGACACAAGCTCGGACTCTTCACCTTCGAGCAGCTGCAAGAAGTTGCGGCCATTATAAAGCAAAAGACCCGTAACATCGCGAGCCGGATTGTTCCGCTGACTGGTGGCGAGAATGGCGTCGACCTCTTCTCGCGAGAGGCTCGGCGCGGTGCTAATATACAGATATTGACTGATCACGATGTGCGGGCCCTCCCCTGAACCCCGCGCTTACTGGTTCATAGTGTCGAAGAAATCTTCGTTCGTCTTGGAATCCTTCATCTTATCCAAGAGGAACTCCATCGCATCTACGGTCCCCATTTGCATCAGGATGCGACGCAACACCCACATTTTCGAGAGTTTGTCCTTCTCAACCAGGAGCTCTTCCTTGCGGGTGCCGGACTTGCCGACATCAAGGGCCGGGAAGATGCGTTTATCAGACACCTTGCGATCGAGCACGATTTCCGAGTTGCCGGTACCCTTGAACTCTTCAAAGATGACCTCGTCCATGCGGCTGCCGGTGTCGATCAGCGCCGTCGCGATAATGGAAAGCGATCCGCCTTCCTCGATGTTTCGCGCGGCACCGAAGAAGCGTTTGGGCCGTTGCAACGCGTTGGCATCCACACCGCCGGTAAGAACCTTACCCGAGCTCGGCACAACCGTGTTGTAGGCACGGCCCAAGCGCGTGATGGAATCGAGCAGGATCACAACATCGTTCTTGTGCTCGACCAAGCGCTTGGCTTTTTCAATAACCATTTCAGCGACTTGAACGTGACGATTGGCCGGCTCGTCAAAGGTTGATGAGATCACTTCACCCTTCACGCTGCGCTGCATGTCGGTGACTTCTTCGGGACGCTCGTCAACCAGCAGAACGAGAAGGAACACCTCAGGATGGTTGTCGGTGATGGCCTTTGCGATGTTCTGCAGCAGAACCGTCTTACCGGTGCGCGGTGGAGCGACGATGAGAGCGCGCTGACCCTTGCCCTGCGGCGACACGATATCGATCACGCGCGCGGACTTGTCCTTGACCGTCGGGTCGAGTGTATCGAGCGAAAGCTTCTCCTCAGGGTATAGCGGCGTGAGGTTATCGAAGTTCGTGCGCAGACGAACCTTGTCGGGATCTTCAAAGTTCACCGTGCTCAGGCCGGTCAGCGCAAAATAGCGCTCACCATCCTTGGGCGCGCGAATTTCACCCTCGACGGTGTCGCCCGTGCGCAAGCCCCATTTGCGGATCTGATTGGGCGACACATAGATGTCGTCCGGGCCAGCTAGATAATTTGCTTCGGGCGAACGCAGGAAGCCGAACCCGTCTTGCAGCACCTCAATGGTGCCGATGCCCATGATTTTCTCTTCGTATTCCTCATCTTCGGCAAGTTCGCGCAGGATGCTGAAAAGCAGGTCCTGACGGCGCATCGTCGACGCGCCTTCGACGCCCAATTCTTCCGCCATCTGGACAAGATCAGCCGGCGTTTTTTCCTTTAAGTCTTTAAGATGCATTGAAAATATAGTCCAAAATGTAAGCGCCGTACCCAAGGGGCTGCGCAGGGAAAACCGGTCGTCAGTACCTCGGACATTGAGGCGCTTTGATGAAGAGGATTGATCAAAGCTGGGCTTGGAGAAAGCAGACGGGTCACGCGCGGATCGCGCAAACCAAATACCGTTTGAATGCTGACAAAATAAGGTTTGAACGCAGCGTGGTCAATCCACGAATGCGTCTTCGATCAAAATGGCTTGATATAAACCAACACGACAATGACGACGAGCAACAGGCCGGGCACTTCACCGATCATCCGCAGGGTCTTCTCGGACAGAGGACGCTCACCGCGAGCCATTTTCTTTGTCTGCGCGACCAGCCAGCCGTGATAGCCGGAGAGGATCAGCACCAGGGTCACCTTGGCGTGAAGCCATCCCGCTCCGCTGAAATAGCCACCGGGGATAGCGATCGCCAAGCCAAGCGTCCAAACCAGCAGAAGGCTGGGTGTCAGGATAATCTTGCGGAGTTTTCCCATCCGGTCGGCCCATTTGGCCTCCCCGGCAGAGCCAGGCTCGTGATCCAGCATGTAAATGCACTGGCGCGGCAGCATGAACAGCCCCGCAAGCCAGAAGACCATGAAGATAACGTGGCCGACCCGAAGCCAATCGCTGATGGAAAGCAGTGTATCCAAAGCCTTTTTCTCCCTTGGCTGCTGCCTTAGCCGCGCACAGCCGATAGAAGCTCTTCGACATGCGCGATCGGCGTGTGCTGGCCGATCCCATGCCCGAGATTGAACACGTGCGGGCGATCCGCAAACGCCTCAAGAATAAATCGGCAACGTTCCGCAAGCGCTGGTCCACCCGCCTCCACCAGAAGCGGATCCAGATTGCCTTGCACTGGCATGCCCTCCGGAAGAGAGGCGTGCGCCCAATCCGGATCCAGCGTTTCGTCCAGCCCGACCGCGTCAACGCCTGTTTCTCTAGCGTAGGAGGGAAGCTTGGCGCCCGCCCCTTTTGGAAACCCGATCACCGGCGTCTCCGGATGCGATTGTTTGATCGCGGCAGTGATCTTGGCGTTTGGAGCAATCACCCAGCGCTCGAATTCGTCCGGCGCCAGACTGCCTGACCAGCTATCAAACAATTGCACCGCCTCAGCGCCCGCATCAATTTGACCGCGCAAGTAGGTAATCGAGACATCGGCTATGGCGTCACAGATCGCCTGCATCCGTGCTGGATCTCGATAAGCTAGCAATCGCGCCGCGCCCTGATCCTTCGAGCCTTCGCCCGCAATCATGTAGGTCGCGACTGTCCAGGGAGATCCGGCAAAGCCCAGCATTGTGACGCGATCATCGATCATCGCCCGGGTCTGGCGAACCGTCTCGTATATCGGCTCAAACCGTTCATAAGCGGGTATAAAGTCGCTTAGGTCGGTTTCAAGCAGCGTTGGGCTCATCTTTGGCCCTTCTCCTGCCAGGAATTCCAGCCCTTGCCCCATGGCGTGCGGGACAATTAGAATATCTGAGAAAAGAATGGCCCCATCAAAGCCAAAACGGCGGATAGGTTGAACGGTGATTTCAGCCGCGGCTTCGCTGTCGTACACAAGCTCAAGAAAGCCGCCTTTGGCCGCGCGAAGCTCGCGATATTCGGGCAGGTACCGGCCGGCCTGACGCATAAGCCAGATTGGAGCGACGGGTTGTTTTGCACCTTTCAAGGTGTCGAGCAGAGGGCCGGGCATGTGCGATCCTTAAAACAAATAAATGATATTTATAAAGGGATGATGGGTCTTGTTGGCCCTGTGGAAACTGGGAATTGCCGGTCCCTGCACGAATTGTTCGGTGTTGAACAGCATTTGTGCACAGAGGCGAATCCGCAGCTTTCCTGAGTCAATCGCTATCTGTCCACGGTGTTGTCAGGCTGTGCGCAAACGGCACCGGATGTTCAGAACTCGCACGGGCAAAAGCGCCGAGAGCGGGGAGTGTTCTTGCTCCCCAACTTGTCGTCGGCTCTCTCCCGTGGTTTATGCCCCCACGTTTCCACAAGGGGCTGCTAGTCCACCAACGAATCGCATGAACCGCCTCAATCTCCATCTTGTTTCGGACTCAACGGGCGAAACGCTTGAAATGATAGCGAAAGCGGCGCTGGCGCAATTTGATCATCCGCAAGTCAGTCGTTTCTTCTGGCCAATGGTCCGATCGCGGCAGCACCTTGATCGGATCGTCAGTGATCTCGCGAACAATCCTGGGTTGGTCCTTTACACTTTGGTGAACCCCGAAACGCGCGCGCGATTGGAAGAGCATTGCCGGCATCACGGGCTTCCAGCTGTGCCGGTCCTTGACCAGGTGACATCAGCTCTTGAGGCGCAACTTGGTCAGGAAACGCTGGATCGGCCTGGGCGTCAGCACGCTATGGACGCAGACTACTTCAAGCGGGTCGACGCTATCCAATACACGATCGCGCATGATGACGGGGTGGCCTATGAGGACTGGGAGCAGGCTGACATTGTCCTTGCCGGAGTGTCACGCAGCTCCAAAACACCGACCAGCATTTATCTGGCTAACCGCGGTTACAAGGTGGCCAACATTCCTTTGGTGATTGAGAGTCCCCCTCCCCCTGCGCTCTTTGGGCTCCGCAACCCGCTGGTCGTTGGGTTGACGACCGCACCGGAGCGTCTGGTTCAGATCCGCCGCAACCGTCTCTTGTCGCTCAATGAAGGCACCGAGACCGCTTATGTCGACAACGCCAAGGTCAAAGAAGAGCTTCATTTCGCGCGGCGCATGTTTGCCGATAACGGCTGGCCGGTGATCGATGTCACACGTCGCTCGATTGAGGAAAGCGCCGCGGCTATCATTCGGCTGGTGCAAGACCGTCGACGGCCCCAAAAACCAGCGGATGACGGGGTGGCGAAGCCGATATGAGCGTATCGAAGCTGGTCCTGGCATCAAAGTCGGCGTCGCGCCGCGCCATGCTCGACGCCGCGGGCGTTTCTTATCAGGCGATCCCGGCTGACATCGATGAGCGCGCGATTGAAGCGAGCTTGATTGGGGCCACCGCGCCTGAGATTGCCGAAGCGTTGAGCGTTGTGAAGGCCGCTGCCCTCGCAGCGCCTAATCCGGATTGGTTGGTTTTGGGCAGCGACTCCTTGGTCGTTGTCGACGGCAAAAGGTTCGATAAACCAACCAGCCGCGAAAACGCCGCCGAGCATTTGCGTTTCTTCTCGGGCAGGCTTCTCGAGCTGCACAGTGCCGCCGCGCTGGTGCGGGGACACACATGCGTCTGGAGCGCGCCTTCAAAAGCGCTCCTTCATGTCCGCGATCTGTCCGATGCTTTCATTGAGGACTATCTCAGCAAAGAGTGGCCGGAGGTGGGCTATACTGTCGGTGTTTTTCGGATTGAAGCGATGGGTGTCCAACTGTTTGACCGGATTGAAGGCGATCAATTCACCATTTTGGGCATGCCTTTGCTGGCCGTTCTCCAAGCTCTGCGCGAGGAAGGCGCGCTGCTCGCATGACAGGGCGTGCCTACGCCCAAGTCATTGGCGATCCCATCGCCCAATCCAAGTCGCCCCTCATTCATGGATTCTGGCTTGAGAAGCTGGGAATTGAGTGCGGATACACCGCAGAACATGTCTTGCCGGGTGGCGTAGAAGAGTATCTGAATGGAGCTCGCCAAGAGGCGTCGTGGCGGGGGTGCAATGTGACGATGCCGCATAAGCAGGCGGTCATGCCTCATCTGCATTCCATCGATGATGTGGCCACCCGCATCGGCGCCGTGAACACCATCTATCCTTTACCCGAGCGCTCTTTGTTTGGGACGAACACGGACGCAGCTGGGTTTCTTGGGCCCCTGCGCGAAGAGCTTGAGCAAAAACACTATTTCCGCATGGCTCGCATCCTTGGCACCGGGGGGGCGGCTCGTGCGATTGTCACGGCGCTTTATGATGAGGGCTTCACCCTCGTTCTGGCCGGTCGAGATCCAGAGAAAGCTCGAGCGCTTCTCGATGCTTTGGCGCCCAACGGGGAGCACCATGCGGTTCATCTAGCGCATTTCGCGACGCCAACGGATTTCGAGTTTGATGACCGAAAGGGATGCCTCGACCTGCTCGTAAACGCATCGCCTCTTGGAATGGAGGGCCAGCCACCATTGGTTTTCGATTGGAGTCATGCACCACCACGGTCAATCGTTTATGATATTGTCACCAATCCGGTAAAAACCCCTTTTCTTACCTCTGCGTGCGAGCTGGGTTTCCGGACTATTGATGGCCTGTCCATGCTCATCGGACAGGCGGCGGTGGCTTTTGAGAAATTCTTTGGCGCACCCGCGCCGCGAGAACACGACGCGGAGCTCCGAGAGAGGCTTTTAGCATGACCGAGGTTGCATCACGGCCCCTTATTATCGGCCTTACCGGTTCTATCGGGATGGGAAAGTCGACTGTGGCGGCCATGTTCCTCGACCTAGGTGTCCCGGTGTTCGACGCCGACGCAGAGGTTAGAGCTATGCAGGGGCCTAACGGGGATTTGTTGCCCGCGATCGAAGCGGCGTTTCCGGGCTCCACCGGCGAAGACGGCGTTGACCGCGAAGCCTTGGGCAAACTCGTTTTTGGGAACCCGGACAAGCTTCGCCAGCTGGAGGCGATTGTTCACCCCGCTGTCGGCCAGAAGCGCGCTCAGTTTCTTGTATCAAACACAGATAGCCCGGTCCTAGTTTTCGACATCCCCTTGTTGTTCGAAGGTGGCGGGAACGATGCGGTCGACAGGGTTGTCGTTGTGTCCGCGCCCGCCGAAACCCAGCGCGAACGTGTTTTGGCCAGACCGGGTATGACCAAGGAAAAGTTTGCTCACATTCTTGGTCTGCAAACGCCCGATGAGACGAAGCGCGCGAAGGCCGACCATGTCATCGATACGGGGACAACCCTCGAGAAAACGCGCGCCCAAGTGCGCCAGCTTGTCGCTGATCTGCAGGTGGTTTGAAGGCGTGCCCAGATAGGCTTGGTGAGCTCTTGCGCACCGCACCGAATGAGCGGATAGTGCGCGCAATGAGAGAAATCGTCTTTGACACCGAAACCACTGGCCTTGATCCTAAATCGGGGGATCGGATGGTTGAAATCGGCTGTGTGGAAATGATTGGCCGCGTCGCAACGGGCCAAACCTTCCACGCCTATTACAACCCCGAACGCGATATGCCCGTTGAGGCGGAAAACGTGCACGGGCTGTCTTCGACATTCCTATCCACCAAGCCCTTGTTCGCAGAAGGCGTTGAAGCCCTGCTGGAATTCATTGGCGACGCGCCATTAGTGGCGCACAACGCTGGCTTTGATTTCGGCTTTCTCAACGCCGAACTTGAGCGATTGGGTCGCGAACCGGTCAGTTATGATCGGATGATTGATACGGTGGCGATCGCGCGCAAAAAGCATCCAGGCGCCAAGAACTCCCTTGATGCCTTATGCACGCGCTACGGTGTGGATAGGTCGCATCGGGTCAAGCACGGCGCCTTGCTCGATGCGGAGCTCCTCGCGCAGGTCTATGTCGAACTCACCGGCGGAAGACAGATTGGCCTCGAACTAGCGAGTGACGCCGCAACCGACGTTAGTGCGCGCTCGACGGCGCATCTTGGGTCCCCCGCAGTTTCGATTCAACGTGAGCGACGCGAGCCGCGGCCTCATGCAGCGAGCGCGACCGAGCTTAAGCGACACCAAGAATTTGTAGAAAGTCTAAGCGACGCAATCTGGACACGCTAGAACCCGCAAGAGCCTTTAATGGCGCGTCGGACAATTGGGTCAGGGGCAAAAACCCAAAGGAGATAACCGTCATGGATATCCGTGTTTCCGGTCACCAGGTTGAAACCGGAGCGGCGCTGCAGGAACACGCCGCGGAACGTTTGGGGGGGATAGTCGAAAAGTACTTCGACCGCGCTATTTCGAGCCATGTTACCTTCGGCAAAGCCACGGGAAGCGCGTTCCGATGCGACATTGTGACGCACGTCACTCAAGGCACTATTCTCAAAGCGCAAGGTGAAGCGCATGACGCGCACTTGGCTCTCGATGACGCGGCAGGGAAAATCGAAAAACAGCTGCGCCGCTACAAACGCCGACTGAAAGACCGACACGAGCGCGCGCTTCAGGTGCGAACCGAAGAAGAGGCCGCGTACACAATCTTTGCGGGAGATGTCGGTGAAGAGGAGGTGTCGATCGATGCCCCTCCGGTTATCGCGGAAACAAGTGTCGAGGTGCCAACGGGCACCGTAGCCGACGCTGTCATGATGCTCGATCTTCGCGATACAAACGCTTTGTTGTTCAAAAACGCTGGAACTGGACGGCATAATATGGTCTATCGCCGCGCAGACGGTTCGATCGGATGGGTTGAGCCGCATTAGGGCCCTGCCGACCCCCGCTGAATTAGCATTTCAGATCTTCGGCTTAGCGGGCCCCGCTTAATGTAGCGCTGAAAGCCGCCGCATCGTTTTTCCGCGGCCGTCTTCCGTTGCGTTGGAGCGATTCGGATCGTGATTTTGGGATTTCGTGTTTTCATGGATGTCAGTCTTACTTTGCGGCCAGAAGCGGTCGCCCGCTTTTCTTCAGATCAATGCAGCGCCGATTCTAAGGATGGTGTCCTTGCTGCCTTGGCTGACCAGTTTGCCAGCGTGTATCGGCTCGACGCTGCTGATATTCTTGACGGCCTTCAGCAACGCGAAGCGCTTGGCAGCACCGGGTTCGGCAAGGGCGTCGCCATTCCCCATTGTCGCAGCGCTGATGTAAACCGCCCGACTTTGGCGCTCTTGAAGCTCGAAACGCCATGCGAGTTTGCTGCGGCTGACGCCTTACCGGTGTCGCTCGTATTTGGGCTCGTCTCTCCTGAAAACGCTGGCGCGACCCACCTCCACGCCTTGGCCGCGATTTCTCGCCTTTTGCGCGACGAAGCCACGCTGCAAGCGCTCCTCGATGCAGACGACGCCGAAGCGCTGTACGCCTTGTTGACCAACCAGTTCCTGCGTGATGCCGCTTGACGAGAATGGGGTGAACGACGCGGTTGCCCCTACAGGCGCGGAGACCCATTACCGCGCGCTAGAGCGGCTCTACGCGTCCGCGCCGATCAACGCGAAGTTTGCCTCCCGCCTCGAGATCCTGAGTGAAGGCGTTTCCCACATCCATTTCGATGTGAACGAAGACGTGTTCCATGCTGCTGGTGCCGCGCACGGCACGATCTATTTCAAGATGCTGGACGACGCCGCCTTCTATGCGGCAAACACCCTGGCGACCGATCGCTTTCTGCTTACCACCAGTTTCAACCTGCATTTCACCAAGCCGGTGCGTGAAGGGAAGGTCCGAGCTGAAGGGCGTTGGGTCAGCGGCAAGCGCCGCGTGTTTGTGGCCGAATCACGTTTGGTTGATGACGAAGGCGACGAGATTGGTCGCGGAACGGGTACCTTTATGCGCTCACGCATCCCCCTTTCGAGCCTCGCCGGCTACACAAGCTAGCGCAAGCCGATATCGAATCTTACCCATGCGCGTTCCCGCTCATCTTGAAGTTTCCAGTCTTATTCGCTTGGCCGAGACAAACGGCGGCTCCGCCATGGTCCTTTCCAAAGGGGAGCGCGACGCGGGCACCATTCTGATAGTAACCATGTATCGTGGTGAAGGGGCAAGACTTTATGAAAGAATGCCCCAGCTGGATGGGACGCGCTCTTTTGTTCAAACAAAAGAGCAAAGCGTTGAAAATCAGCAGGAATTTACCGACTATCTGTCCCGCAGGCAAAAACAGGATCCCGATAGCTGGATAATTGAGCTGGATATCGAAGATCCACAACAATTCATCGATCTTTTGCCGAATTAACTTGATTTCGTATCTTTTGAAACTAAATGACGGCCCGCTTCCAAGGCGGAGGCCAGCTGTTTGACACTTCGGTCGATCGGTTGGCACGCAGACGGGGGGCGGCCGGCAGGCCTTTAGAGAACCATCACATAAACCCCGCGAAACAATCGCATTTGGTTCCAGGCCTGCGTCGGAGCTTGCTCACCGCACAAGTATAGTAATTTCATGAGTCGTAAGACTTACTCGCTTAGCGCACTGGCCGTCGGGGCCGTCGCATCTTTGAGTATGATGAGCGCCGATGGCGCCGAAGCGCTGGCGCAAGCCAGCGATGCCGAAGCGAAATCCGAGGACATTGCCCTCGGCGAAGCTTCCGAAAACCCCGACTTTGAAACGGTGCCTGCCGAAAGCGGCGCCGGTGAAGAGATCACGTTTGTTTCGAAAGCCGTTTCGCAACCCCTCCCCGGCGAAACAATTGTCGCAGCTGCTGAAGACGCCTCAAATGTAGGCTCGCTTCGGGAACTGGTGACGCGTGTCGACGCCGGCGCATTGACCGATCAAATGCGCTGCTTGGCCGGCGCGGTCTACTTTGAATCGCGCGGCGAGCCTTTGGCTGGCCAGCTCGCGGTCGCTCAGGTTGTGATCAATCGTAGCCAAGACCAGCGTTGGCCCGCCAGTTATTGCGGCGTTGTTTACCAGCGAGCGCAGTTCTCTTTTGTGAAGAACGGTCGCATGCCGCGCATCCGCACCAGTTCCGCAGCGTGGGACCGCGCTAAAGCCATCGCGCATATCGCGCACGAGGGCATGTGGGAATCCAAAGCGGGCGACGCGGTTTACTTCCACGCGAAGTATGTCAGTCCGCGCTGGAGTCGCCGCAAAGAGCGCACGGCTCAGATCGATACGCACATCTTCTACCGCTAAAGACACTCAAGGGCTCGCCATTAGGCGGGCCCTTTTTCGATCACGCAAGCTCCACCCAAACTGGCGCGTGATCGCTCGCTTTTTCGCGTCCGCGGTGATCGCGATCCACGCCAACCGCACGCAGCTGATCGGCCAGTTCCGGTGAAAGCAGCGCGTGATCTATGCGAAAGCCGTGATCGCGTTGCCAGGCGCCGGCTTGGTAGTCCCAATAGGTCCAGACACCGCCCCGCGGATTGAGCGTGCGCACCGCGTCCGTCCAACCGTCCGCAAGCAATTGCGCATACGCGGCGCGGCTTTCGGGCTGCATCAGCGCATCGTTGGCCATGGCTTTCACCGAATACGTATCATCATCGTACGGGATGACATTGTAGTCGCCGAGGACGGCGGCAGGCACTTCCTCCTCCCAGATCGTGGTCATGCGCGCCCGCAACTTGTCCATCCAAGCCAATTTGTAGTCGAACTTGGGGCCGGGTTGCGGGTTGCCGTTAGGAAGGTAGATTCCCACAACGCGCGCTACATGTACGCCACCATGGCTTACATCGACTTCGAGGTATCGCGCTTGCTCGCCTTCTCCCTCCTTGGGTCCGTTAATGCCCAGACCACGCTGAACCTCGTGTATCGAATAGTCCGCCTTGGTGTCGGCCAGGATAGCGACGCCGTTGAACGCCTTCTGGCCGTGCCAAATCGGCTGGTAGCCAAGGGCCTCGAACTCTTCGGCGGGAAAACCTTCATCCTGACTTTTGATTTCCTGAAGACAGGCCACCGAGGGCCGCGTTTCCTCAAGCCATTCCTTGAGGCGCGGCAATCGCGCCTTGATGCCATTGATGTTGAATGTCGCCAATTTCATAGCGAACACATGGCCCAAGCGAAGGCTCGCGTCCATCGCCCCGGCGAGTTTTCAAACTGAGATTAGATGCCGAAGCTGGAACCGCATCCGCAACCCGCGGCTGCGTTGGGGTTTTGGACACGGAACGCGGCACCGCCCAGAGACTCCACAAAGTCGACGACGCTGCCACCAACAAGGTCGAGGCTTATCGGATCAACAACCAGCTTTACGCCATCGGTTTCGCTAACGCTGTCTTCGCCCTCCGGCGACTCGGCCATTTCGAACTTGTATTGAAAGCCCGAGCAGCCACCGCCTTCGACCGAAAGCCGCAGAATTGCTGGCTTGGTCTGTTTTTGCGCGATCTGCGCTACACGCTTGGCCGCAGCTGGGGTGAGGGTCAGGGTCTCAGACATGAGTTCTATTTAGGGGTGCCAAAGCGCAACCTCAAGACTGGACCAGTCCTTTGGTCACGCCGGTCACACGGTCTGGATGTAATTCCGAAGCGCTTCGGCTTCGTGTTCGACTTCATCGATGCGCGTCTTGACCAGATCGCCAATCGAAACAAACGCGACAAGCGCTCCGCCCTCAACCACCGGAAAATGCCGAAAACGGCGCCGTGTCATCAACGCCAACGCTTCGTCCACCGTCGTGGAGGGCTCGATCGTGATGACGGGTGACGTCATAATGGATTCCACCTGGCCAGAGAGGCAGCTGCCGCCTTCACTGGCGAGATGATAAATCACATCGCGTTCCGAGATGATGCCCGCGACCGATCCGTTGCGCATCACCGGCATCGCCCCGATGCGTCGTTCCGCCAAAATGGCGACCGCCTCGGACACGGGCGTTGTGACGTCACAAGATATGATTTCGTTCGCGTTCCTATCGGCTATTATGCTGGCGATATTCATGAGCCTCGCTCCTCTCTCTCCAGTGAGAGAGTGCCATTGATTTGGGAAAAAGGCGAATCCGGTCCGATGGCGAACGCTGCGCATCGCGTGATGCAATGTGTGCCATTGCCAAGATCAGCGAAGGCGCGCATGGGATTTGGATGGTCAAAGACTCCCCTTTGGATGATCCCCAGAACGCCGCGCACGCGTGGACACGGTTCCGCTATATTATGCGCGTTCTGGCGATGGTGACGGTCGGAAGTACGGCCGCGCTCGTCGCAGTCCTCTGGGTCTTGTTTCCCGACGCTTCGATCCATTTCTTCGTCGCGGTGGCTTTGGGCGCCGCGTTTACGATGGGGCTGACCGGCGCGCTGATGGGCCTCGTCTTCCTATCCAACGGGACGGGTCACGACGAGGCGGTCGACAACCGTCTTCCCAGCGCCGACGAATTGTTCGGCGACCGCGAAGGTCGTTCTTAGGCGGCAGGTGGGCCTTTTACCGGGCGAAGTCGCAAGTCCTCGACCGGTTCGCCGCTAATCAAGTGCTCTTGAATTATTCGCTCAAGCGCGTCTGGCGTGCAGGAATGATACCAAACCCCATCGGGCCAAACGACCGCGATGGGCCCTGCGTCGCACATTTGCAGGCAATCGGCCTTGGTCCTCTGGACCCCGCCGCCAGCTCCTTTCGGGTGGTCAGCGGTGCGCTGCGGACCAACAAGGCCAAGCTCCTTAGTGCGCGCTTTCAGATAAGCCCACGAAGCCTCGCCCACTTCGCGCGAGCAACACTTCTGTTTCTCTGAGACCGCGCAGAGAAAAATGTGCCGCTCAATCGCGGTGCCTTTTGCGTCGTCGCCATATTTTTGCGCGAGGGAGAATTGCGCCGAGGCGAGCGAGCGCTTGGCGTCGCTGCTGTGCCTCATTTGGCCGTGTCCTGATCGCCCGCGTCTGCTTTCAGCCACCTATCCAGCCAAGCGAACACCGTATCGTGCCATTGCAGCGAGTTTTTTGCGCCCAGCACCCAGTGGTTCTCATCGGGAAAGACGAGCAATTGCGAAGGAATGCCTCGCTCCTGCAGAACGGTGAAGCTCTGGAGACCTTGCGTGTAAGGCACGCGGAAATCCTGTTCGCCTGTGATCACAAGCATGGGTGTTTGCCATTTGTCGATGTGATTGATCGGGTTCCACTCTTCGTAGACGTCCGCTTGCTCGGAATACGACCCACCAAAGTCCCAGCGCGGAAACCACAGCTCCTCGGTCGAGTAATAGAAGCTGCGCATATCAAACAGCCCGTCGTGTTGGATGAGGCAATCGAAGCGGTCGGGCCAGTTGCCCGCGATCCAATTGACCATGTAGCCGCCGTAACTCGCGCCCATGGCGCAGGCCCGATCTCCATCAATCTGCGGATCGAGTTCCAGCGCGGCTTCAAGGCCTTTTTGGAGGTCAATCAGAGGCTTACCGCCCCAATCCTGATTGATCGCATCCATGAAGTCCTGTCCGTATCCAGCGGATCCGTGAAAATCGACCGAGATGACAGCGTAACCTTGGCTTGCAACCACGCGCGGATTCCAGCGCGATGACCAACCGTCGCGGAACGTGCCCTGAGGGCCGCCGTGTATGTACAGGATGGCGGGGATCGGACCTTCTTGCTCTTCAACCCGAGTAATCTGACCCCACACCGTGTCTCCATCGGCTCCTGCGAAACTGAACCGAGTGGTCACCGTGCTGGCCATTTCCCCCATCCGCATCGTGGCGATGTCGGTCAGTGGGCGGGCGATGCCCAAGCTGTCCGAAAGGAAAAGCTCACCAGGCGCGCCGATCGAGTCACGTGTGAAGAGCAGGTGATCGTTGGGTAGCGGAGTGATGGAGCCGATATGCGCTTCGTTCCCGGCCATCAGGTCCAGCTTTGTGACTTCGCCGCTGCTTGGATCGATCTTGAACACCGGGGTGTCGAGAACATCGGCGGCTGTGGCGAGCAGATAGGAGCCGTCGGCGCTCCAGGTGACGCCGCCGAACGATAAGTCCGTTTTCTGGGTTAGCGCTTGGGTCTCACCGGTGGCTACATCACGGAGGTGAACGACAAGCCGGTCAGATTCATAACCGGGACGGGCCATGGCCAGATAAGCCAGCGTTGTGCCGTCGGGCGACACAGCTGGGCCGGAATCGTGCGCTTCGTTGGGGCCGGTCAAGACCCTGGGCGCGCCGCCGCTAAGGTCGGAGTAATAGATGTCCAGATCTGTTGATGTCGGTTCTTGCGCGTTGGCTTCTCGGGCCACGAAGTACAGGCCCGATCCGTCAGGAGCCCAAGCGAGATCTTCAAGGCCACCGAACGGCATAGTCGGTGTGTTCGCGATCAAGCCCGCTGCAGGGTCCACTCCATCGATCGGAACGCCATCGCCTGTGACCCGTCCATCTTCGACATCAAAAACGAACACGCGGTTGAATTCGCCGGGTCGGATCCAGCGATCCCAGTGACGGTAGAACCCGGCGTCGCCTTGATACAGGCGGCCAGTGCCGATTGGTTTCGGCGCTTCGTCACAGGCGAAGCTGACGCAGTCGCGTGGCATCGTCGCCAAGAGCGCCACCTTGTCGCTGCTCGGGGACATTAGGAAGCCGTCGATGTTGGTGTCGGCAATGTCGGCAACGACAATGGGCTCGGCTGCGCTACCATCCGCTTCAAGCGCGACGCGCCACAGGCGCGTGTATTCCGGGGCCTCGGGATCGAGATGGTCTTCGCTTAGGAAATACAGAAAACCATCAGCCCCAAACGCGAGGGCGAACGCGTCGATTTCCAATTTCAACTCAGTCGAATCCGCCTCGGGCGATTCGAGATCGATGAGGTAGAGTTTCGCCGAGCGCGCATACGTTTCCGGATCGGTTTCGGTCACCGAATAGACGGCGTATCGCCCTGAAGGGGTGACAATCGGAGCGCCCAGCCGCGGCATTGTGATGAGGTCTTCGGCGGACATAGGTGTTGAGCTCAGCCCCGCTATCGCGTCTTCCGACGCGGTATGACCATCCGCTCTGAGCGGGCTGGCAAGGCTGAGAGATGAAAGCGAAAAAGCGGTGAGCGCGCATACCACGCGACGAGTGTTCGGCATCCTCATGCGGGACGTGTTAACGTGGCGGGTGACCCAATTCCAGCGATTTGCGAAGGCCTCTACACAAGCGCGCTGACGGGATGGCTTTAGCGGCGCTTGCCCGCAATTCGAGCGATCTCGGCCTGAACAAGCTTCTCGACCATGGCGGGAAGGTTCTCGTCCAACCACTGGGCTAGCATCGGGCGCAAAAGCTCCCGGGTCAGCCCTTCAAGCGATGTCTCGCCCGATCGCACGATCTGCGGCTTGGCGCCAGGTTCGGAGATCATCGCGAGCGCCGCGAGATTCTCCTGCATCGCTCCGCGCACGTGTTCTGTTATCAAAGGGGCCTCAAGACCGTCGGCCGATTCAGCGCTCTCTGTTTCGAAATCATCTTGCGCAAACACATCGGCAAGTTCGAGGATCTCATCAGTATCCTCCGCGCCTAAGCTCTCGCTATCGACTGGCTTGTCCTGGTCTCCAACCCTCGCTTCGTCGGGAGCCAGAGTGTCGGGTTTCTGGCGGGTCTGAAGCGCGTCGCCCCGGTTATCGCGCGCGATAACTTTCTTGATCGATTCAAGAATTTCTTCGACCGAAGCTTCGCCATCTTTCGCCATTATCGGACCCTTGCACGCATGGCCGAAGCGAGATTGGTCCCGAATCGGGACACGTCGGCCTATTCAATATCCAACGGGCCATAAGCCTTATCGGCCGCAGGGATGTCAACGGTGCTGGTCGTTTGAGCTTCGGGCTCTGGGTCACGGCCCCAGTCCCAGATTTTGCCCTTCACCCGATTATAGTTGACGGCAGGATCATAGAGAGGAGCGCCTGTGTCGAGGTTGAGGTCGCGGGCTTCGGCCCGGCCCATAGCGGCCAGCAGAGTAAAGCCGGCAACGTAGGCGTTGCGTCTCGCGGTCACCAATTGCGCCTTGGCAGAGACCAATTCCTGTTCGGCGTTCAGCACATCGAGGATGGTGCGGTTCCCGATCGAGTTTTCCGCACGCACACCCTCAAGGCTGACCTCGGCGGATTCCACCGCGATGCGGGTCGATTCGATCACAGCTATGGACGCCTGCCAGTTTTCGTAGGCGGCGCGGGTCTGCTGGATGATCGAACGCTCCACTTCTATCACTTGCTCGAGCGCGACGGTCTCGCGCGCAAAAGCCTGGCGTTGCTGCGCGGCGACGCGACCACCCTGGAAGATCGGAATGCTCAAAGTCAAACCGGCTTGAATACCCGTTGCCGTTTGATCGCTTTCAATAAGAGGACTGTTCGGATCGTCCGGGTCAGCCGGAAAGTCTGGGATTGTGCCCAAAGTGTTGTTGTAATCGTATCCCGCAAATCCGCTAAGCGTTGGCAACCGCCCGGACCCCGCCACTTCGCTGTCAAATCCAGCGGCTTCCGCGCGCTCTTTTGCCGCCAGGAGGTTAGGGTTGTTCTGAAGGGCGATGACGACGGCGTCGTTCACGTCACTTGGAAGGCCCGGCAACGGTGGCGGCGCGGCGAGATTGTCTGGGGCCTTGCCGACCAGCTGAATGTAAGTCTCACGCGCGCCCACAAGATTAGCCAAAGCGGTGCGCAAATCACCTTGGGCGATGGCTAGGCGCGATTCCGATTGCGCCACGTCTGTGCGGGTCACATCGCCGATTTGAAAGCGGTCGTTGGTCGCTTCCAGGTTTACCGTGAGCACATCGACCTGATTTGCTGCCAGGTTTGCAAGCGCTTCGGTCCTCAAGACGTCCAGATACGCGGCCACGGTCTGGTTAAAGATCTGACTTTCGGTTCCGCGCAAATCCGCTTGGCCCGCTGCGACCCTTTCTTTCGCCGCTTTGATCCCGTTGCGAACGCCGCCACCGTTGTAGAGGGGAATGCCAAGATTGCCCCTAAAGGTCAGAAATCGCTCAGGTTGGAAGAAGTTTGTAGCGTTGGCGCGAACGATCTCAAGAAACTGGAATTGACCGTCCGCGTTAGGGCGACCATCCGCCTTGCGTATCGGAACTTCTTCGTCGGTCGCGCGCTGGTTGGCCCGAGCGGCCTCCAGAGTTGGGTTGTTGTTGTAGGCCGCCACCAATGCATCCTGCAGCGTATCAGCTTTCGCTGCGCTTGATACAAAGAGCGCGCACGCCGCAGCGCTGGTTGTCAGCGTCGACAAAAGCAGCCGTGTCTTCACGAAAAGGTCCATTTCTTGGGTGCATCGAACGCGTTGAGCACGGGAATACCGATGTCTTCGAGAGGCTGCAGCGCGAGGTGGCCCGCGATCTTGCGACCGGAAGCCAAGCGGGTCACGCCCCGCAAGACAAGGCCGGTTACGATGCGCCCTCCATCCTCCAAGCACTGCGCCAGCGCGTCGGGCAATTGCTCAATAGAGCCATCAATGAGAATGAGGGAATATGAGCCATTGAGATTGTCGCTGGCCGCGTCCTGTGCGCTCACTGCGTCACAGCTGTCGACGAGCGGATGAATAAGCGCCGTCAGATAGCCGCTGCCCCCTTCAACAACCAGCACACGATCGCGCGAGGTCGGGACAGCTTCGAGCAGCGTTTTTCCGTAGAATAATGGAGAGGCGAGCGCTCCGCCATCGATGGGCACACTTCGATCAATATAGGCGAGCGACTTTTTTCCTTCAGGTAAGAAGTCTTCGCGGGCGACTGAGTTCATGCGCGCCAGAACGAATTCTTCGTTCACGCCGCTGGTGCGCAACTGGCTGTCAATCATCGCCTTGCGCTCAAGTGTGGTGTCATGCGTCATGTCTAGCGTCGCCGTGCCGGTCATTACTCTAATCTGTCACTGAATGCCTGAATAACTGTATTGCGATGGTAATACAGGTCGTCAACCCTTCCCAAATTCCAATCGCTTGCCCCGTAGCCGCCCTAAACCTGCATGCGGCCTACGCCAAGGCCTTTGACGCAAGAGGCGCGCGGTGCTTATGGGAGCGCAACTCAGACGGCGATGGGCCAGCGCGCACCAATCGACCAGCACAAAGGGATCTTCGATGAGTGACATGATCAATAACGGCGAAATCTTCGGCGCGACGGGAAAAGTGCGGATTGAGACCGATTCGTTGGGCGAGGTCGCGGTTCCGGTCGAAGCGCATTGGGGCGCGCAAACCCAAAGAAGCCTCGCGAACTTCGCGATTGGTGTCGAAACGATGCCCGCTCCGTTGGTGAAGGCGTTGGGTATTCAAAAGCAAAGCGCAGCCAAGGCCAACATGGAATTGGGCGTCATGGACGCAAAGCTGGGCGACGCTATTGTGCAGGCGGCCAGCGAGGTGATCGAAGGCGCGCTTGCCAGCCAGTTTCCGCTGAGCGTGTGGCAGACCGGTTCCGGCACACAGTCGAACATGAACGCGAACGAAGTGATCGCCAGCCGCGCGAACGAAATCCTCACCGGTAAGCATGGGGGCAAAGAGCCGGTGCACCCCAACGATCACTGCAATATGGGCCAGAGTTCGAACGACACCTTTCCGACAGCCATGCACATCGCCGCCGCAAGCGAGACGATCGAGCAATTGATACCCGCGCTTGAGCACCTGCAAGGCGCCCTTGACGCAAAAGCCAAGGCCTTTGCCGATATCGTCAAGATTGGCCGCACTCATTTGCAAGACGCGACGCCGCTCACGCTGGGGCAAGAGTTCTCGGGTTACGCCAAGCAGATAGAATATGGCATCGCGCGGCTGGAAAACGCCCTAGCGCGTGTCCTCGAACTGGCGCAGGGCGGCACGGCCGTTGGCACGGGCATCAACTCCAATGCCGGTTTTGCCGAGAAATTCGCCGCGCACGTTGCGCAGGCAACCGGTCACGCCTTCGTCACGGCCCCGAACAAGTTCGAAGCCCTCGCCGCGCATGACGCGCTAGTGGAGCTTTCAGGCGCTCTTAACTCGGTTGCGGTTTCGGCCATGAAGATCGCCAACGATATACGTTTGCTGGGTTCCGGCCCGCGGTCCGGCCTCGGTGAGATTGCGCTGCCGGCCAACGAGCCGGGCTCTTCGATCATGCCGGGCAAAGTCAACCCGACCCAGTGTGAAGCGCTGACCATGGTGTGCGCTCAGGTGATGGGTAACCACACCACGGTGAGCGTAGCGGGTTCGCACGGCCATCTGGAGCTCAATGTCTTCAAACCGGTGATGGTTTACGCTGTGCTGCAATCAATCCGTCTGCTGTCCGACAGCGCGCGCAGCTTCACCGACAATTGCGTCGCTGGCATCGAAGCCAACACCGCGCGCATCGACAAGCTGATGAACGAAAGCCTGATGCTGGTCACGGCGCTCAATCCGCATATCGGCTATGATAACGCGGCCAAGATCGCCAAAAGAGCTCACGCCGATGGCACAACTCTGAAAGAAGCTGGCTTGGCTCTGGGCCTACTGACCGAAGAGCAGTTTGCGGACTGGATTGTGCCGGCAGATATGATCAAGCCAAGAAGCTGAGGGCTGCCTTACGCATTGCAGAGTTCTGGCGATAGAACGTGGCTTTCGCGCGTTCTATCGCTGCCTGCATTCGACCAACGTTCATTTTTCCCCGATGATGCGCTGACTCAGGTGGTTGGCTATAATGGGGTTAAGGCTCTATCTCGCAGGCACAGCCTATGGCCCAACAAAGCACAGTCCAGAAGCGCGCTAGCGTGTCGTTCCGCACGGTTATCCTCTCGATAGTCGGCCTGTGGCTGCTTTATTTTTTCCTGATTTCCGCTCGCGGCTTCGTTTGGGGCATGGAAATCCAGCTGGACCTGTTCTGGCGACGCTCCCTGGTTTGCCTCTTCGCGATGGTAGCGACATTCCTGATGTGGCTGATCTTGCGCTTGTTTGAGCAGCGCAAGAGATGGGTCATGTTCGTAGCCGCTCTGTTTATCGCCATGCCATTCGCGCTGGCGATAGCGCAGGTGAATTCGACTTTTTTTGCTCCGATCTTCGAAAAGGTGGTCCAGAAGAGCGCCAAGGAACGTGGTTACTCGATCCGACGCGATGAGGATGGCAATCTGCTTGCGGAGATCCCGCGCCCGCGCGAGTGGCGACAAGAAGACGAGGACAGCAACGAAGACGGCGATGCCGATGTCATCACCTTCACACTGCAAGACGCCAAAGACGTCGATGAGCAGTGGATCATGTTGATCGATGCCTCGCTGTCTCGCTACTATATTTTGCTGATCTGGGTAGCGCTTTACATCGCGATACTGGCTATTGAGCAGGCCCGCGCGGCCGAGCGGCGCGAACAGAAGTTCCGCAGCGCAGCCAAAGCGGCGGAGCTGAGATCGCTTCGCTATCAGGTGAACCCGCATTTCCTCTTCAACACGCTCAATTCGTTGTCGGCGCTTGTCATGACAGGCAAACCGCAACGCGCGGAGGAAATGATCCAGTCGATCAGCCGCTTCTACCGCCATTCTCTGGCTGATGAGCCCACCAGCGATGTCGCGTTGGCGGATGAGTTCGACCTGCAGCGCCAGTATCTTGAGATTGAGGCCGTGCGTTTTCCAGATCGATTGCGTCCCGTTTTCGATTTGCCCGGCGAATTGGCCGATGCGCGCGTTCCGGGGATGATCCTGCAGCCCCTGGTGGAAAACTCGGTGAAGTATGCGGTTTCACCGGTAACCCGTACCGTGACGATCACCGTGGCGGCGCGCGAGGAATTCGATCGGTTGGTCGTCTCCGTAAGCGATGATGGGCCGGGTGTCCCCGCGGGCATCAAGCATGGGTTTGGCATCGGTCTGGCCAATGTGCGAGACCGGCTGGAAGCGCGGTTTGGGCCGGATGTCGTTCTCACCTCGACGCCGCACGCAGACGGCTATGTCACGGAGATGCGGATACCGCTCACCCGCCAACCCTTGCGCAGCGTAGCCGAGAACGAAACAAGCGAAAGTGATGACTGAAAACCAAGCCCCACTTGATGCGCCACTGCGCACCCTGATTGTGGATGACGAACCGCTGGCCGTTGAGCGGACGCAGGTCATTTGCGCCGAGATCGAAGCGATCCGTGTTGTAGGAACGGCCAGCGATGGAGCGGCAGCTTTACGACTGGCTGAGAAGCTCGAGCCTGACCTCGTTCTGCTCGACATGACAATGCCAGAACTCGACGGGCTGAGCGTTGCGCGTCGTCTTGCCGAGGGCGAAAATCCGCCCGCTGTGATTTTTGTCACCGCGCATGATCATTTCGCGGTTGAGGCCTTCGATTTGGAGGCCATCGATTACGTCCTGAAACCGGTGTCGGCGGATCGCCTGTCTCGCGCAATTACGCGCGCTGTGGCGCGCCGGGGCGAACGAGCGGCCGAAGCGAGCGAGTGGCTTAATGAGCTGTGGGTGCCGCACCGGTCCGAGCTACTCAGGATCGCGGTCAGCGAAGTGCACCGGATTGACGCCGAGCGTGACTATGTGCGCTTGCACGTCGCGACGCCTGGCGAAGAGGCGACCGCAGGCGCTGATAACGCCGCGCCTAGCGGCCGGACCTATCTGTTGTTGCAGACAATCGCCGGGCTTGAAGCCCGCTTGGACCCTGACCGTTTCATCCGAATTCATCGCTCCACAATCCTGCGCCGCGACAATATCCGCGGTCTAAGACACGATGGATTGGGCGTTTGGTCGGCGGAATTGATGAACGGCGAGGCGCTCCGCATTGGGCGCACGTATCTTGCCAAAGTGAAGAAAATGGCTGGCCGCTAGGCGGCGAACTCTCCACGCCGACGGTTTATTCCGCTAAAGAAGAAGCGGCCCGGACCGCAGGGACTAGATGCGTCCAGGCCGCTAAAGGATCGCACCGCGGAAGCTAACCGCGGCGCGTGCTTTGAGCGCGGATCAACCGCCGCGCCGTTGGTCTTCGATGATGGCTGCCATTTGTTCATGAGCGCTGGAGCGGGTTTTGGCGACGCAGGTTTTCACATCGCGACGCAGACGCGAGTCCGTCCGGACATCCGAATAGCCACAGACTTTCCGGACAGCGGCTTCAACGCGTTGCTCGAGCATTTCCTGGCCCTCAATCGTGTTGAGATCGAGGCCGCTGTGGTGGACCTTCACCGTCTTGGTTACGGGCTCATTAGCGATCGCAGGGGCCGCGATGCTGGCAAAGCTCATCGAGGTGGCGGCGATCGCAAAGGTCAGATTCTTCATTCTATCTCTCCTGTGATGTGAGGATCCGCCCAGCCTTCAACCAAGGGAAAGGGGAGGTCGAAGCGGGGAAACTGAGCGGTCTCACAAGGATTGAAATAGCTGGGGCTTGCCGGTGATTCACCACACGCTCGATTGCGCGCAGTGTTCGCTCGACTGAAAGAAAGCGCTTTGGATCAGGGCCTTAGAACAGCCGACGAACAGCCCCCTTCACTCGACGAGCGTTTACGCCATAGTGTCACGTATGTTCTGGGCCCTTGGAATCATCGCAATTCTTGGTGTGGCGAACTTCGCGCTTCATCGCGCCGTCTTGGAAAAAGGACATCCTTTGGTTGATCAAATGCCAGACTTCCTCGCCGCTCTTGGGGGGCGTTTGAGCTTGGTGGCTGAGTTCTGCGTTTTGCTGACGTCGTTACTGTTGGCTGCCAACGGCTGGCCTGAGCTGGTCTGGGTCTATGTTGCCTACAGCGCGCTCAATGGTATGGCCGGGTGGCTTATCCTTCGTCGCCGCGTGTGATGCG
>JBCDAE010000005.1:0-119787 GCA_039186235.1 Pseudomonadota bacterium
CAGAAGTTCGCTTCCGTTCACGCCAACGTCCACAACCACTTCAGCTCCGATCGCCACCTCACCGACCGACAAACCTACAAAGCCACCCGCTCCGCCGCCCTGGCGGAGTGGCAATCGCTCATGGCTTGATCAGAGCTGAGGGTAGGGCGCTCTTTGTCTAGCAGAGACGAGTTCGCGTTAGACTGACAGCACCATCTGGTTCATCCCGCCAACGCGCTGGCGCCAGCAATGCGGGAAGGGTGGAATTGTAGCTGAGATCGGGGCGTGAACGGAATTTCCGTTTTCGTTTCTCCCGTATCTGAAGCGGACATTCCGCTTCCGGCCCAACATCGGGCAGTAAGTTGCGCGAGCGTTGAGCCTTTAGCTTGGCTCCGCATAACGGGCTTCCCAGAGTCCGGTAAGGGAGTGAGCTATGGGCAATTCCTCCAGTCTTCGGTCGCGAAAAGGTTGCTGCTTTTGTCTATCTAACTCTTTCAAAGACGAAGTTCTCTGCAAGTGTGGTGGACACAATAATCTGATCAGGCGGCGCGCTGGTTCCTGAGCCGACATCAATTACGGCGAAAGGTGATGCGCCCAATGGGCGCAAGACGCCCGGTTGGATGGGGGCCAACGGTACCGGCCCTCTGAGTCCACTCGAGATCGCGAGCTGGGCCTCGTCCGAAAGAGAGATATCAAACCCGGCCTGCAAATCATCGTTATAGTAGGATCCGGTGTACAAGCCTGGATCGGAGAGGGCATCGGGTATGGGCTGCATCGCAACGCGGGGGGCGCGTATGAAACCATCTTCGCTCACCTGCCAGCGGAGCTCGGTGGCTTTGCCGTCTTTGAAGGTTCGAAACTCCACTCGGCGCTCACGGACGGGATCGACCATAAAGACACCTTGCGACACCCTCTCGATGCGATTGGGGTTTCCAGAGCCAAAGCCTGCGAAGGTAAGGCCGTCTCCATCGCGGCGTATCGAAAAGACCGTTCCTGCGAACAGCCGGTAGTCTCCCGCATAACTATCAAGCTCCGCTATCGTTTCGGGTGCCATGTCTGGCTCTGGCGCCGGCTCCAACCGGTCCGCGAGAAGCGCTTCGGCAAGGTCAAACGCGAAAGCTGCTTTCAAGAAATCCGACCGATTTCCGATCACGGCAATGACGACATTCTCTTCTGGGATGCGCAACAAAAAGCTGCGGAAACCGCCCGAACTGCCGCCATGAGACCATGTCTTGAGGCCGCGATACTCGCGATATTCCTGACCGTTTGATGCCACGGCCATATTGCCGTTTGCCAGACGCGTTCGTTTGTTCATCGCGTGGATGATATTGGCGTTTCCGATCTGAGCTGTGTTGAGCGCGTGTCCCCAACGTACAAGATCGCGAGGCGAGGAAATAATGCCGCTCGAACCAATCACGCCTGACACGTACAAGTTCTTGTAAATGGCGGTGCGACCGGGATCGTAGCTAAGCGCTAAATTGGGGGTCAGGATCGTGGGGTCACGATCGACCAAACTATCCTTCATTCCAAGCGGTTCGAAGATCTCCGTGCGGATGTAATCTTCGAAAGGAACCCCCGACGCACGCTCGACGATATGCGCGAGCAACTGGTACCCCGTGTTGCTGTACTCTTCGTTCGTGCCGGGATCGAAGTTGCGGCCATTTTGCCGAAGGATGAGCTCGAGCGACGCGTTGGGAAGGATCAGCGAAGCGTCCGAGAAACCCAAGATCTGCGTCAGAGTGTTGACCTCGCGCAGACCGCTTGTGTGATCAAGCAAATGCTTGATCGTGACGCCATTGCCGCTTGCTCGAAAACTCGGGAAAAACTCGCGCACCTCCTGATCGAGCGACAGCTTGCCTTCATCGACCAGCTTCATGATCGCAAAAGCGGTGAACTGCTTGCTGGTTGAGGCAATCGGGAACCGGGTATCTCTCGAAATCGGGACGCCGCGCTCAAGATCGGCTTGTCCGGTCCAGCCCTCATAAATCAGCTCACCATCGCGCGAAATCGCGACACTCATACCGGGTTCGTCGGCCTTCCATTCACCCCTTACCCGCGCGTCGAGCGCCACCTTATCAATCGGCTGAGCGTGAAGATCGCCAGAGGTGACAAGAGCGAGAACAAGGAGGCAAGTGGAAGCAAGCGATCGGAGCATCTTAAAAACCAGAAATACCTGTGTGAGTGCGCGCGCATCTATGGCGAACACCTGTCATCTCGCGTCCGAATACGCGAAGTCGTACCTAGGTGTTTCTGGTTTCTTTGCGATAAGCTGAGGGGGTCATACCCGAATGCTTGCGAAACGCCGTGTTAAATGACGACTTGGTGTTAAAGCCGGACCCAAGATAAACCTCAGTGACGCTCTGATCGGTTTCGCCGAGCAGCGCCATGGCGTGCTCCACGCGGTATCGGTTTACGAAGTCAAAGAAGTGCACGCCGTGGCGCTGATTGATTTGCACTGAAAGATCCTTGGTGGTCATCCCACTTTGGCGAGCCAAGCGGGCAAGCGTAAGATCTGGATCGAGGTACGGCCTTCGCTCCTCCATCAGGGCGTCTAGGCGCCGCGTGCCCTGCGACGTGGGTTGACCAATTTCGTTGGCTGCGAATGCCATGATCCGATCAAGCCCCCGGAACACGCGTGGGTTTAAAAGCGCTTCTAAGGCGATTGATACCATGACGATCAGGATTAGAGCGGCGGCGCTTACTTCCAAAGCGCTCTTCAACCCATCGGGCAACTGCGTTGAGAAGACGGTCCGAAAAACGAACAGCGAATGCGCTCCAAGCGAAGTCACCACGAGAGCTGTTAGCCAAAGCCAACTAGGCGATCGCCAAGGAGATTGGCTCTTGATTTGGCGCTGGACCCGCCAAAGGGCATAAATCGCGGCGGCTATGTAAAGAGCGTACTGGATCTCAAAAAACAGGCGCAGCTGGGGTATTGGCGTGTCGGTCGCAACGAAGCCTATTACGACTATCGCCGGGATCGCGTGAAGCGCATCATAGGGTTTGAAAGCCTTTCGCTGGAAGCAATTGAGCCAGACGAATCCAGCAAAAGCGGGCATTTGCAGCATCACCAGAACGGGCTTGTAATCCTCGATTCTGGCCGGGATCGCGAGGTCCTCGGTGAGGAACCAGCCGCTCACATCGACAGCCGTCGCAAACAGAAACAAAGCAAGCAGTGCGTTGGCGAGCCGAGCGTTTGAAGGGACGATTAGAAGAAAGGCGCACAATACAAGGGCCAGAAAGGACGACAAGAGAGCGAGAGAGGGCAACAGTGAGATCATAAGGCGGGTTTTTGTCAACGACCAACAAAAAGGCAAGGAACCTGTAGACGACGAGAAGGGGCCACCTTGACCTTCTTGGGAGTGCAAAGGGAAACAGTTTCTCCAAGGGCTTTGTTAATTTGGGTCGCTCGCTGAGCGCCACCTTTTTGCGCTTCCGCAGTCAGCTTCAGACAGTCCGGAAACGGCCCAGTTTTGGCGTCCTCCCAATACTTGAGTTCGGGCGTTTAGTGGACACATCACGTTACCAGGGCCATGGCCTATCGAAAGTCGCGGGCCGGAGCATACCGAAGAAGGAAGTTCGCAGTTTGGTTCAAGTGGACCGCTTGGGCTAGACCCCGCTTATGCTTACCTCAAAAGGCCAGACACGGCGCGATGAGATCCTGAAAGTGGCGCGCGAGGCTCTTTCCGAGTCCGGATATGATGGCGTCTCGCTAAGAGACATTGCCAACCGCCTCGATATCAAATTGGGTAACTTGCAGTACTACTTCGCAACACGCGAGGACCTGTTTGTGGCCCTTATCAAGCGTGAGGGCGAACAGGATGTTGAGACCGTCCGCTCGCACCTTGCGGCCCATGAAGACCCGCGTGACGCCTTTGACTGCATCGCTTTGGATTTGTTGCGCCGATGGCGCGGGGAGTCGGCGGTGGTTTATCTGCTCATGCAGGTCCTTCGAGCGCATCGGCCTGCTTTTGAAGAGCTGTGCAAGTCCATCTACCAACAGCATTATGAAGCGCTTTCCAGCTTGATCTTGCAGATGCGCCCGGATCTCGGCGAAGCCGATGCGATCAGAAAAGCGCACCTTGTCACCGCCTTGCTGGACGGTGCGTTGCTGCAGATGGTCTCACCCACGAGTAAGGACAGCTTCACCAAGGATGTTGTGAATGAGGCGCGGTTACTGATCTACAAGTGATAAGGCTGCGCCAAAGTATCAGTGCGCTCGGTTGCTACTCTCCTCTCGTAAACGTGTGATACGAATCTTGACCAATTTAGGTCAATGACCTACTCGGCTTGCGTGGATCGTTACTAAAAGGAATCGCGCGCATGTCTCAGACGCAAGACCAGCGGCACTTTCTTGTCGTCGCGGCCAGTTCGCGCTGCGCCCGATTCTTCATCCTGAAGGCTCTTCGCTGCGGCCACAGGGTAACGGCGCTCTGCCGGGCGGATGATGATGCGGGAGCGCTGGAGCGTATGAAGGACCTTCTTAGCGAAATCGCGGGAGGCGAGGCCCGAGATTTCGGAGGGCTGAAGGCGGCTGCTCGCTCAATCCTTGATCCTCAGACCTATTGTTCGATGTTGGATCAGGATGCCACCATCGACGCGATCGCCTGCTTTGTCGGCCCTTCCAAGATCACGGAAATGCTTAACCCGTTTAACTCGATCTACACCGATACGATCACCGCGATCTTGAAAGGCATGAAGACAAGCCGTTCAGTCGAAGTGCTGTATCACAGCTCGGTTGGCGTTGGCGGCGCGCCCAAATCGGCTTACAATTACTGGCCCGCCAACTTTCCGGGGCTCTCTTCTGTAGTTCACATTGTGCTGCCGGTTTTCCAGAATGTGAAGGATAGCGAGCGCCTCTTTGAAAGCGCTGAATTCGGCCACCGCGACTATATCGTCTTCCGCCCCTCAACGCTAAAGGACGAGCCCGCTGTAGGAGGGACGATCAGTATCACGAACCTCTCACGCGAAACGCCGCATAAGGGCGATCTGGCTGAAGCCGAGACAATTATCAATCGGGAAGATGTGGCGGAGGAGATGTTGCGCGTCGCTCTGCTGGATCGGGCCGACCGAACCGCTCTTTATGGAAAGAGCCTCTATCTGACGCGCAGGGCCTAAGCCCTAGGCTACAGCTTTAGCGACATCCGGTATTCGACGGGGACCCCAGCGGCGAATGGCTTGGGCGCTTTGGTCTCTGCTACGATCTCGAATCCGTGCGAATGGTAAAATCCGACCGCGGGATTGTCTGATAGCACGTCAAGCTCGACCTTGTTGAAATCACGCTCCCTTGCCAGCTCGATAGACTTTGCGATCAGCGCCGCGCCGACGCCTTGGCCCTTAAACTCCGGTCGAGCGGCGACTGCATGAATGTAGTAGATGCCGGGACGCGTGTCGGGGTTGAGCCAGCGCGCGTATTCGGCGCGCTCGAGGAAGTCGGCAAAGCCCGCTTCATTCATAAGTCCAGCAGCGAACAGATCGTGCCATACCGGGGCCAGCGCATCACCGCGCGGTCGAAACTCGCTCGCTTCAAAAGAAAGCAGAAAGCCCGCCAGTTTCCCATCGTCTAACGCAAAATGGCAGGCATCTTGCGCGAACAGTGTGCCGGGCATCTCCCACGACTTGTTGACGATCATGTCGAATACGGGGCGGGTCTGGAAATAATAGGTGTAGGAAGAGGGACCGGTAGAAAACACCAGATCGGGGATCGCGTTTGCGTGCTTGGTCGCAAGGGCTTCGTCGACTTTCTCGATCTTCATAACTCGTCTCCCTCCCGGACTGAGGACGGGCGGCGCTAAGTGCATATTGATTGTCGGCTTATTGCTATGCAGTGCTCAAAAATATGTCAATGACCTAATTTGAACTGAGCGCGCGATTGCCCATCCGCCCGACACGATTTGTAAGAATGACTTGCAATCGCAAGCCGGCGCGCCTTTTATGAGGTGTCGCTAACAGCAGCGCATATATGGAGCGCCCCTGCTTTCGTTATGTTCGAAAAATGCGTTTACTCTCCATCTGGCGCATTACATCTGAGGCGCACTTAGCGTGGCTCAAAACAGCGTCGAACGCGACCGGGAGACGACAGCGGGGCCCCTTGCCGCGTTGTATCAAAGCTATTTCGACCAACTCGTTGCCGGGCTCCGGGCCACTTATGGTGGAGGCCCACCAGATCCCAGCGATATCGCGCAGCGCACATTCGAGAAGCTGAGCGCGCGGGGCGGGCTCAACGGGATCGACGATCCGGAAGGCTACACTTGGATTGTGGCGCGCAATCTGATGATGACCGAACTTCGTTCGCAAAGTGTGCGCGCCCGTCACGCTACCGACGCACAATCAAGCCATCCGGTGGCCGCATGTGACGAATTGGACCCCGAGCGCGTCTTGATAGCGAAGGATGATCTCGAGGTGGTGATGAGCACGCTGCGGGAAATGCCAGAAAGACGCCGCAACATCTTCCTGGCCAAGCGGGTTGAGGGGATGACGGCTGAAGCTGCCGGCGCGAAGTTTGGCGTCAGCCGCACCGCCGCTATCCGGCATATTGCGATCGCAACGGCGGCTATTTCCGAGGCGCTCGGCCACGGTCCGCGCGGCGGCGAGGAGGGATGGTGAGATGATGGTGATTGATACCGTGTCCCACAATGACGGGCATCTTTGGCGCGCGCGCCTTGATGAAGGCCTCACGCCCGATGAGCGGCGCGAATTTGAAGCGTGGCTCGAAGCGAGGCCTGAGCACCGTTTGGCGCTAGCCCAGGCTGAGGTAACCTGGGGGGCGCTGGGTCAGGCGGACTTCAGCGGATGGGAAAACGCCGCATCGGATGCCCACAACGCTGAGGATGCTTCTGCATCAGCCTTCGCCAACGATAACGCGCCCGCTTCCAGCTGGACTCGGTGGATGGTGTCGATGGCGGCGTGTCTCGTTGCAGTGGTCGGCGCATGGTGGGTCTGGTCCCAGCCCTTCACACCGCCCGAACAAACCGAAAGGCAGCTTTTTGCCAGCGCAGAAGGCGTTTCGACCATGATCAAACTGCCTGACCGCAGCCGAATTCGACTGGCGCCCAGTTCACGTCTCGATTTCGCGTTTCTCGAAGACCGCCGCGACGTCCGGCTCTTGGAAGGAAGCGCGCGCTTCACGGTTGCGAAGCGCAGCGATCAACCTTTCCTCGTGCGCACAAAGATCGCGCAGGTCCGGGTGACCGGCACGCAATTCGACGCCGCGCTGGTTGAAGACCAACTTGAAGTGCGCGTGCGCGAAGGCAGCGTGGATGTGTTGCCGAGCGCGGCTGGCCTCACCGATAGCGCGCCAATCAGCCTTGTTTCCGGCGAGGCTATCGCCACGAAGGACGGCGTGGCATCGGTTCGACTTATCCAAACGGGCGTTATCGAAACGAGGATGGCGCAAGCGAGCAAAGCAGGGACCGGACGTCTTGAATATATCGGCGCACCGCTTTCCCAAGTTGTCGATGATATCAACCGGCTTGGTGGCGGCCCAATTGCGGTCGATCCAGCGGTCGCTTCCTTACGCTTGTCAGGCACTTTCGAGCTCAGCGAAGTCGGCGCGATCAGCGGTGTTATCGACGCTGCGCTGCCCGTGGCAATCAAAGAGCGCGATGGCGTTCGTGTGATCGTGCCCGAATAAGCCCGTCCATCCGAAAAAATCTCGCGGTCATGTGACGTTTTGCGCGGCAGCCGAGTCTTGATCGGGAATGCGACTGAAAATCAGTTGCTGATACATCTTCAAGGGGTTCTTCAATATGCTTGGTGTCTCACGCGGCTCGCTGCGCCGCGGTCTTCTGGTGGCGGCTTCGTCTCTTGCGGTTTCGCTGACAACGCAACCAGCCTCGGCGCAGACGAGCACGCGGCAACAAGTGACGCTGGAGGCACAGCCTTTGGCGCAGGCGCTTAACGCTTTGGGCGTGCGCTATGATGTGACCATCTTCGCCGCCGATGACATCACGCGCGGCAAGGTCGCTAAAGAAGTGACGGGTAATCTTACTCTCGAGGAGGCTCTGGTTCGGCTGCTAGCTGGAACTGGCCTTAGCGCGCAGCGCACCGCTGGCGGTGCTTATGTCGTGGTACGCGAAGGCGGAACGGCGAACGAACCGGCAGAAATCGTGGTGAGCGGGCAGAACGTGCGCCGGACCTTGCAAGAGACGTCTGACAGCGTCGCGGTGCTGACCGGCGATGTGATTGACCAAAGCTACATCACCAACCTGCGCGAAGTGCTCCAGCGCACACCCAACGTCTTTGCCGATCCCAACGGTTCGGGCTTTTCGATCCGCGGTATTCCAGAGCGCGGCGTCGGTTCGGGCACCGGGGATACCGCGCAAACGGTGGCGGTCTATATCGATGGCGCGGTGCAGGCGCAGGCCGGGGCTGACAATGGCATCCTTGGCACGTGGGACATCGCGCAAGTTGAGGTTTATCGCGGCCCGCAAACAACAAATCAGGGGCGCGCTGGCCTGGCAGGGGCGGTGATAGTCAGAACCGCTGACCCAACTTTCGATTGGTCCGGCCGCGCGCGCGTTTCGTATGGCGAATTCGACACGTATCAGCTGGCCGGTGCTTTGGGAGGCCCGATCATTCCCGATCTGCTGGCTTTCCGCGTTGCCGCCGAAACCAACCGCACCGATGGCTACACCCGGTTCGAATCGGGTGAGACCGTGATTGACGATATCGGGCGCAACAATCGCGATTTGGTGCGCGGCAAGCTGCTGTTCACTCCCGCCTCCAACGTCGAGGTGCTCGCCTCTTTCACGCATTCCGACGCTGAACGGGGCACCGCTCAGGTGGACGTTCCCGACACGTTCGAGCGGGTGACCGCGCGCGCTGTCAATATCACCAACACAGAGGTCAATTCCGGCTCGCTCGAAGTCCGTATCGGGCTTTCTGACACGCTCGATCTGACCGCGACCAGCGCGTTCAGCGATCTCGATGGTCAAACTGACCCGATTGCCGAGACGCTGGGCCTTGGCGAACGCTCGTTTGCTCAATTCCGCGACAACGCCTTCACGCAGGAAGTGCAGCTCAACTTTGATAATGGTGGCAACGCCCGCGGTGTCTTTGGGGTCTACTACGCAGATATTGAAGAGTTTTCCGAGCGTGACGTCATCGCCGCCATTCCGAACCTTACGACCGTTACGCTCAACGATGGTTTCACCAACCAGTTTGAAAACTACGCCGTGTTCGGCGAGTTCGAGCTCGACCTTGGCGAACGCTGGACACTGGTGGCGGGCGGTCGCTACGACACGGAAGATTCCAGCCGCGCTGAATTCCAGGTGATCTCTTCAGATCCGCCCGTCCCGTTCATCCCGACGGGCAGCACGAATTTTTCCGGCGATGCGAGCTTCAGCGCGTTTTTGCCCAAAGCCGGCGTAACCTACAATTTTTCGCCCGACGCCTCACTCGGATTTGTGGCTCAGCGTGCCTATCGCCCCGGCGGCGCCGATATCAATCCGGCGACGAATTCGGCGGTCGAATTCGACCCGGAGTTCCTGTGGAACTACGAATTGGTTCTTCGTATTGCCTCGCCCGACAACAAGGTGACCTTCAACGCCAACCTGTTTTACAGCGATTACACCGATATGCAGATCCGGTTCTCGCCTGATCCCGCTGTTCCGGTCGTAAGGTTCATCGACAACGTCGGCCAAGCTGAGCTCTACGGTCTCGAGATCGAAAGCTCTTTTCGGCCGACGAAAGACCTTACGCTTTACGCCAGCGCGGGCTTTATCGAGTCCGAGTTTGAAGAGTTTGCCTTTCAGGGACAGGATTTTTCAGGCAACGAGTTCCCGCAGCAGCCCCCAATCAACCTGGCCTTTGGCGGAACCTACGAAGACGATAACGGTATCTCGGGCACAGTCGACTTCAACTATTCCGACGATTTCTTCAGCAACGTTCAGAACGGCTTGGAGACGAAGGTTGAGCAGCGCCTACTGGTGAACGCGCGGGTCGGGTATAAAGGCAAGAATTTCGGCGTGTACGCTTTTGCGCAAAACCTTCTCGACGAAGATTACCAATTCAGCGTGTTCCGAGACCCCAATCCCGATGCCACCAACGCGGGATTGGGCCAGCCGCAGACCTTTGGAGTTATCCTTGAAACGCAGTTCTGATCCCTGATCGGGCGAACATTCTCAGCGAATGGTCGCAGGTCTGCCGCGCGACTTGATAGTCCGATTGGTGTTGTCAGACGAACGTGGCATCATGCTAGGTCGCTCCTGCTGTCCGTCTTGTTCTCGTCTCTGGTTGCGCCCCAGAAATTCTAGCCTTTTGCCGAAATCAAAGTGGCAAAAGGGTGAGAAGAGCGGACTGGTTTCTCTGAACCCTGTTAGTCTGACAACACCCTCAGGGGGTAGGCCAAGGTGTGCAACGCCCGCCAAGCTTCTCAACTGCTCTCCGAGGCTGTTTATCCCACGGCCTGTCTGGCCTCGATCGGTGTCCTGCTCTTCACCGGTCGAGGCCAACTTTCATTCCATAAAAAATGAAAATCCGCAAAAGTTGCGTAACTGCGATTGACTCTCATTTGTATTAAGCTAACCTACCTGCGATTTAGTCGCAATTGCACTTTCAGGGGTCATTCATGACAAAGCGTATTTCACAGCGCCGCTTCTGGCGCGCGTCCACTTTTGCTCTGGCCGCTCTGGCCTTGCCCACCTCGCTCGCCGCTCAGGACACCGACGAGGAAGACGAGGTTGAAGAAACCGAAGACGGGCAGGAAATCGGCACCGTCGATATCGGCGAAAGCGTGCGCGCCATCCAGACCGACACGGCGACGCCGACCACAGTGATCAACCGCGAGGAAATCCTCGACCGCCAGGCCAACACGGTTGCCGAGCTGGTCGATTCCGTACCGGGCGTGAGCCTTGTGAACGGATCCACCCCCATCGGTTCGAGCATCTCGATCCGCGGCTTTGGCTTCAACCAGGTGTTCGGCACGGACAGCAAGGTTCAAATCCAGATCGACGGCGCGGCCAGCAACCCGGAAGAGATTTACCGTCTGGGCAACCAGATCTTCACCGAGCCCGACCTTTACAAGAACATCGAAGTCATCCGCGGCACCGTGGGCAGCTTTGAATACGGCTCCGGCATTATTGGTGGTCTTATCCGCTTGGAGACGATCGACGCGTTTGACCTGACCGGCGGCGAAAAAGGTATAGCGGCCAACCAGACCTTTGGTTTCTTCACCAATGGGGACGGCTTCCAATCGTCCAGCACGGTCGCGATTGCGCCTTCAGACCGGGTCGAGCTGCTCGGAAACTTCACTTATCGTGAGCAAGACAACCAGACCGACGGACGCGGCGATGAAATCGGCAATGGTGAGTTTGAGCTGCCCTCGTTCCTGATCAAAGGCGGCGTCTATCTTGACCCGGACAAAGAGCACTATCTGCGCGCCAGCTTCCAGCAAAGCACCACCGCCGACCGCGATGTCCCGCTCGACACGTTCATTACAGAAACCGATTTCTTCGGAAACGTTGACCGCGACACGACCAGCCAGGTGGCCATCCTGCGGTACAACTACAATCCGGTAGAGAACGACGCGGTCGATTTATCCGCGCAGTTCTCTTACAGCAATCAGGATATTGAGCAGACCTTCATTCCGGGCAGTAGTACGCTTGGGCCAAGCTTTGATCCGTTCGTCTCAGGCCTCGGCAACGCGGATCTTCAGTTTGAAACCTATCAGGTGCTGATCAAGAACGCCTCGTTCTTCAACACCGGGTCGGTCCAGCACAATTTGCGCACCGGCGTCGATTTCCGACGGCGGGTGCGCGCGGACGCCAACTCGGCGCCGGGTGGCCGGGACAACCGCATCGCCTTCTTCATTGTCGATGACATCGCGCTCACGCCCGGTCTAACGGTGACGCCCGCGCTGCGCTACGAAGCGCAAGACGTTGTGGCGCGTCCGTCGCTTGACGATGGCAGCGATTTCAGCGGATCGCGTGACGCGTTGATGGGCGGCATTTCGGGGCGCTATGAATTCGGAAACGGGTTCTCGGTGTTCACCAGCTGGGCGCGTTCGCGCAACCTGCCGATCCTCGATGATCTGGAGAACCCCGTTCTGCGCGCGCAAATAGAGCAGGGCGATACGTTCGAGATTGGCGGGGCGTTCAACCGTATCGGTGTCTTCGGCTCCAGCGATGCGCTTTCATTCAAGGTGAACTACTACGACAGCGACATCGACAATCTTTCGAGCACACGCGGTGTGGCGTCGGTGGAAACGGAAGGTTTCGAAGGCGAGGCGTCTTACGCGACGCGCAGCGGCTTTTACTTTGACGTAAACGCCAGCATCATCACCGGCGATGAGATTGCGAGCGACGGTACGGCTCAGGATTGGCGCAATCTGCCGCAAAACACCTTCCAGGCGGCCTTTGGTAAGCGGTTTGGCGATCTTCTGAACCTACGCTGGGAGGCGGTGTACACCGAAGACCGTGATCAGGATCTGTTGCTCGATCCACCTGTTGCCAATGGTTTTAATGTTCACAACATTCGCGCGAACCTCACGCCGAGTGGTGGGTTCCTCGATGGTGTATCGCTGCGTGTCAGCGTCGAGAACCTGTTTGACACCTTCTACCAGCCCGCGCGGGCGCTGCGCGCGGCGCCGGGGCGCAACTTCAAGTTCACTCTGGGCAAGAGGTTCTGAAGCGAACCGGGGGGACGGGCCTCATCGCGGATACGCTCTCTTCAACCGTGATGAGGCCCATTCTGGGATACGCGCCCGGGCTCTCAAACGCCCGCGCGCCTTGAATTTCAAAAGGGCGGTGATTTTCGATGGCTGATACGTTTGGAGCAATCTGGGACACGGTCCTGCTGGGCGGGCCGGTCCTCTTCCTGCTTTTGATCACGAGCGTTTTGTCGCTCGCGCTCTTCGGTGTGAAGCTGCAGCAATTTCGGCGCGCGGGGGTTGGACGGCATGACGAGTTGGTCAAGCTGATCCGGCTGCACGATCGCGGCGAGGTGGCTGAAGTCGAACAGCGCCTCACCGGTGCGGCCGATTATCTCAGCCGTTTTGCGCTTCTCGCGGTTCGCAGCGGTAACGCGAAAGAGGCGCGCGAACGGCTCGAAGCGGAAGCCGAGCAAAGCTTTCTGAAGCTGGAAAGCGGTTTGCGCATCCTTGATATCGTGGCGCAAAGCGCGCCCTTGCTGGGTCTGTTCGGAACGGTTTTGGGCATGATCGAGGCGTTTCAGGCGCTTCAAACAGCGGGCAGCCAGGTCGATCCCAGCGTTCTGGCGGGCGGCATCTGGGTGGCGTTGTTGACGACGGCGGCGGGGCTCGCGGTGGCGATGCCGGTCTCGATTGGTCTCGCGTGGCTGGAAAGCCAGCTCGACCGCGACCGGGCCATGGCCGAACGCATTCTCAGCTCGATCGCCACCCCATTGCCGCCCGCAACGCAGCCTGTTCTGGCGGCCAATGAAGGGAAAAAGGTAAGCGCGTGATCACCGCCAGCCGCCGGCGCCGACGCACCTTGTCGATCACTTCACTTATCGATGTGATCTTCCTCTTGCTGCTCTTTTTCATGCTGGCGTCGACCTTTCAGCAATTCTCGGAACTCGAAGTTGCAGGCGTTTCGGGCCGCGGTTCCAGCGCTGCCACGCCGGAAGACGCTCCCCTGCGTCTTGTGATTCAGCCGGGCGGCTTGTCGCTTAACGGCGCGTCTACCCTGCAAGATCAGATGGTCGAGCGGCTAAGCGCGCCTTCCGGCGAGCCCAAACGCCTGAGCGTGGAAGTCGCGCCGGGGGTCACTTCGCAGCGTTTGATTGATGTGCTCGTGCGCCTTGAGCCCATTTCCGATCTGGAAGTGAATTTGGTGGTGCCGTCATGATTGCCAGCCGCCGCCGCCGGGTGGAGCGCGAGCCCACCATTGCCCTTATCAACATCGTGTTTCTGATCCTGATCTTTTTCATGGTCGCGGGCACTCTGTCGCAAACGCCCAAGGCCGCGTTCGAATTCGTGACGAGCCGCGATCTGGAATGCTGCGCGCCGGGCGACACGTTGACGATATCGAGCGGCGGGGACTTGGCCTACAACGGCGCTGATTATGGGGATGTGGGCGCTTTGATCGCGGCCAACCCTGAATTGCGTGAGGTGACCCGTGTGATCCCGGCGCGCGATCTGCCCGCGACGCGCCTGATGGAGACGCTCAATCGCTTGCGCGCTGGCGGTGTGGAACGGTTGGTGTTGGTGACGGAGCGGACATCATGACCCGCGCCGCGACGATATCCGTTTCGCCACATGCGGGGCTCGATAGCGCGGATGAGAGGACGCTGCGTCAATTTGCGATAGCTGCTGTTCTTTCGCTTGTGGCGCACGCTCTGGTGCTCGCGCTGTTTGTCGCGCCGAACTATGAAGTGGCGAGGCTTGCTGGGGGCGGCGCTTCGTTTGGGCTGTCGGGGGGCGGACTGGGTGAAGGCAGCGACACCTCGCCGGAAAGCGAGGCTGAGGCGATGGAGGACGCGGCTGATGACACGTCGGAGGCCTTGGATGAGGCGCTAAAGAGCGACCCGCAAGATCAGTCTCCAACCGAGGCCGTGAGCGCCGCAAATCAAAGCGCGCCTGACGCGGTTAGCCCAGCCACAGACGCGGCACCGGCTCAACGCGAAGCGTCCGCCGCGACCCCGCCGCCGACATCTTCACAGAAGAGTCCAGTGCCCGCCCAAAAGCCGCCCGCTCAAAAGCCACCTGCCCAAAGGGCAAAGACAAGCCCCGCCGAAGCCTCCCGCCGGTCGACGGGCTCCACGGGGCGCGCAACACCAACGGGAGCGCAAGGCAACGATGCAGGGACGGCGTCAGCCACGAAGGCGGCCAGCGCGGCTCCGAGCGGCGGGAAATCGAACTCCGGCACCGGAACAGGAAGCGGATCGGCAGCAAGCGGGGAGGGCAACGCGGCGACGTCGAATTACACCGGCATCGTGACGGCGCATATCCGGCGCAATCGCCGTTCGAACATCGCCGGCGCTGGCGCGGTGATTTTGAGATTGGGCATCGCGTCGAACGGTCGGATCGACAGTGTCGACATTTACCGCTCGTCCGGTTCGACGCGATTTGATCGGCAAGCGATGCGTATGGCGCGCATGGCCGCGCCTTATCCCAAACCACCCGCCGGTCAGGGGCCGGTTCTGGTGCGGATCAAGGGGAGCTAGGGATGGCTGTTGTCCGCTTCCCTGACACTCATATTTCTGTGTTGGCTTTGCCAAGATTGCAATTGACGGGGCTGCTATTGCGAATTATTCCTAACAACAACGGTCGCGGCGATTGGCGTTCGCGCCGTCCTTTGAACAGCGACACAACGGAGCTTTTCTGCCATGCGTAAATCGCTCATCGTCTCAGCCGCGGCGTTTGCCTTTGCGTCGGTTCCGGCCTCCGCCGACACGGGCACGGCGACGTTCGAAATCCCGCGCATAGAGGCGTCCAATTATCGCAAACCGTATGTCGCGATCTGGCTTGAGGACGCGGATCGCAAGGCGGTCAAGATGTACCGGGTGCTGTTCGATCAATCGCCGATTGGCGACAATTGGCTGCCTGATCTCAAAACGTGGTGGCGCAGGGGTGGGCGCGCGATGGAGATGCCGGTCGCGGGCGTGACCCGCCCGACGCGCGGTCCCGGCTCCTACAAGCTCGACATGGGATCGCTCGCGGAACTGCCGCCGGGCCAATACGCGCTGGTTTTCGAGGCCGCGCGCGAAAAAGGCGGGCGCGAAGTCGTCAAACTGCCGTTCGAATGGGCGCCGGGCACATCCGTCAGTGTGTCCGCTTCGGGATCAACCGAAATGGGCGCCGTTTCCCTAACAATTTCAGATGATTAAGCCGAAGCTCGCGAGAAAAGTCACAGGCCTCACACACGCGATCTTCGAGACCTTAGAAAAGAGAAACCGATGACCAGATTGAAACTCAAAACCCTGTTGCCCGCGTTCACCGCCGTGTTGGTCGCGACCCCCGTTTTGGCGCACACGAGCTACATGAAGCCGTCGCGCTTCACTGCGAACAATGAAGACTTGATCACGGTCGAATCCGCCTTTGCCGAAGAGTTCTTCGTCCCTGATGTCGCGGTCAACAACGCCGACTTTCACGTCATCAAGCCCGACGGGACGCGCGCGGATTTCGACAGCGTCAATCCGCATAAGCAAATCGTGATTCTTGAGGCGGGCATCGAGGAAGAGGGAACCTATCGTTTCTCGACTGGTGTACGCCATGGTCGACGCTCAACGCTTGCTCTCGTTGATGGTGAATGGGTGAACACATTCCAAAGCGGAAATAAGGTTCCGGAAAACGCCACCGCTACAAAAATTCGAGAGACGGAAACGGTGGCCGACGCTTATCTCAGCAAGAAGGCGCCCACGCGAGCACCTGTCGATGTGCAAGTGGGACGGCTCGTCTTGCAGCCGATCACCCATCCAAGCGATGCTCTTATGGGCGACCCATTTGAATTCCAGCTACTGTTCGATGGCAAGCCGCTTTCAGGTCATGTCATGAACATTGATCGTGACGGGGCACAATACGATGCGTCCAAGTTTCACGAGGAAGCGCCGACCGACGCGGATGGAAAAATGAGCGTCGAGTTCGACAAGGCCGGCGTTTACATCATCTGGACCCGCTTCACCGCCGCCGCCCCCGACGGATCGGGTGTTGACGAGCGCGGATACACAACCTCGCTTATCCTCGAAGTTCAAGGCTGAGCCTTACCGAAATTGGAGTGAAGACTATGATCAAGGTCACTAAGACGTCCGCTATCGTTCTTGCCGGTGCAGCGTTTTCTATGACGGCGCCAACTTTGGCAGCCGAACCCGAGCAAGATGCCGATTACACCGCTTCGCAAACCGCTGAGGCGCAAACAACGCAAGCTGTGTTTGCCCCGCAAGACGATCCCGAAGCCGCTGAACGGGAGCGCCGTGTAGGTGGGCACTCGAAGACGGCTTTCGTCAAGACATACGACACCAATGAAGACGGCCAGGTTTCAATTGGCGAATTCATGGTCAAACGCGAACAAGGCTATGCCCGCCGCGATGCGGACGGCAACGGATCTCTGACCAAAGAGGAATATGTCGGCGACTTTTTTAAACGGATGGAAGCGCGTCAGGTCAACTTCACAGTCGAAAACAAGGAACGCCAGATGAAAGCGGCGGATTTCCGATTTGGATTTATGGACACCGATGAAAATGAGATCATGACCGCTGCGGAATTTCACGCCTCGGGCATGCGGATGTTCAAGCGTCTGGATTCTAACGAGGACGGCTACATTAACGGTCAAGATAGCGCCGACAGCTTTTAGCCGTCGCTTTCTCAGAAGCGCGGTGTGGATACGCGCGCCAGCGAAAAGCGGCCTCAATCCAGCGATCCAATGCTGTATCGAGGTCGCTTTGCCCATTTGAAAGCCTTAAGCTTAGCAAGAAACATGAAGAGCAGCGCTAACACCTTCTGGTCCCACCAGTTTCGACAATGGCACTGGATCAGTTCCGCGCTCGTGCTGGTGCTCATGCTGCTTTTCGCAATCACCGGCTTCACGCTCAATCACACCGCTTGGTTTGAAGCGGAGCCAGTCAGCAGCGCTCAGGAGTTGGAGCTATCGCCCGATCTCCAAAGCGCTTTAGCAGAGGTCGAGACCGAGACCATTCTCACGCAAGAGACAGCAGCGATGCTCGCCTCAGAGACCGGCATAGGCGTGCCTCAGGACGCTGTACCTCTCGTCGAATTTGGCGAAATGATCATCGACCTCGGTGGCCCCGGCGTCGACGCCAACCTGACCATCGATCTTGCGACAGGCGAGGCGTTTTACGAGCGGATTGATCGAGGCACGATCGCGAAGCTTAACGACTTGCACAAAGGCAGAGACACTGGCGTTGCGTGGGGTCTGATGATCGACATCACGGCGCTGGCTTGCGTAATTTTTTGTATATCTGGGTTAGGACTGCTTGCGATCAACGCGCGCTCGCGCCGATCCACTTGGCCTTTGACCTCGCTGGGCGTTGTCGTGCCCGTCGTCGCCTACATCCTGTTCGTGCACAGCTGAGATTGTGGGCGTGGCTGAGTTGGCTAGCGATAACTATGCGACTGTGCTCATCCCACCCGATGTTCCAGAAGGCGCGCCGCAAATCGGCGGGCGAGAAGTCGTCCATTCAGGAGAGGTGTTCGGCACCACTTGGTCGCTCCGTCTGGTGCGCAAAAGCTCCACAAATCCAGCCAACGACACCGCCTATCGCGCGCAGCTCGTCAAGGCGTGCAGCCAGGCGCTAGCCTTAATCGATGCGCAGATGAGTTTGTGGCAAGACGACTCCGATATCTCACACTTCAATCGACTAACGCCAGGCGCCGCTCTTAGTCTGCCCGAGCCGTTAGCCACCGTTACGGGCAAGGCTTTTAACGTCTGCGAAGAGACTAAAGGCGCGTTTTACCCCGGCCTTTACGAAGCGGTTGAGCAATGGGGATTTGGTTCAGTCGATAAGGCCAATCCTGTCGCGACAGGTCTAGCTTTTTCACGTGAATGGATGGCTCCAGCGGCCATGGCCGGTCTGCTCTCCGGCAACGTTATAGAGAGGCATCGAGGTTTCGCGCTTGACCTGAACGGTATAGCCAAAGGATACGCGGTGGACCTGCTGTATGACGTGATACGAGCCCATCCCGATACCGCGGCTTGCCTTGTCGAGATTGGTGGTGAGCTCAAAGGATTCGGCACGCGCGCGGATGGCATGCCATTTTGGATCGACCTTTCGCCGAATGGTGATGATGTAAGCCCTACCTATCGCGCCGCGCTTTACGGATGGGCCTGCGCCACATCGGGTGAAACGGAGCGCTTCCACGAGAGCGGCGGTTCGGTTTACTCGCACATCCTAGACCCCGAAACGGGCGCAAGTGCTCAGTCCGATCTGATCGCTGCCACGGTGTTTGATAAGGAGTGCGCGCGCGCCGACGCCCTGGCGACCGCGTTGATCGTAATGGGATCTAATAAGGCGCTGGCCTTTGCCAATGAGCGTTTGATCCCGTGCGTTCTAACCCCGCGCGCCGAGTCGGCCGATATCCTCAGCAACGCCATGCGTGAGTGGATCTAGTCAGTGGATGGATTTGTTCTCGGCATCGACGTGGATCGCTGGGCTTTTTGCACGGCCATCGTGGCTGTTTGGTTGGTCGTGTCTTGGTTCTGGATGCGTCCGGATCGGGTCTCTGGAAGCGAGGCGGCTAGCGTAATCATCGCCCACGCCTCGCAAACCGGGACGGCTGAGAGCTTTGCCGCGTTGACACACCAACACATGAGCGACCGCGACCAAGACACGGCCTTTCTACCTCTTCACCTTCTGACGGCTAAGCAGTTGCTGGCAGCCGAGAGGCTGCTCATCTTTGCATCCACGACTGGGGTGGGCGAGGCACCAGATGGCGCGCGGGATGTGGAACAAGCGTTGCTTTCACAGGCGCTCAAACTGACGCATTTGGAAGTTTTCGTCCTTGCGTTGGGCGATCGAAGCTATGAGCACTATTGCGCATTCGGTCAGCGCCTTGGCGATTGGGCGAGGGCAACTGGGGCTAAGGTTTCGGTTGTGACGGTTGATAACCAGGCCGCTGAGGATTTGGCGAGTTGGGACGACCTTATGCTTGAAAATGGCCTGGCGGCTTTGGACGAAGCGGGGGCGGAGGATTTCCAAGAGTGGCATATCGTACGCTGTGAAGAGATAGCGCAGGGCGATAACGGCCCGATCGAAGTTAGCCGTCCCGGTCCCCTGTTCCGAGTGGAAATGAAGCCCACAAAGGGTGCGATGCCTGTCTTCAAGGTTGGCGACCTTCTGGAGTGGCAGGATGCAGATGGCACCCGTCGTGAGTTCTCCATCGCAACTCTACCGACGGATGAACACGTCCAGTTGATTGTCCGCCGCGTGGAACTGCCAGGCGGCGCTATGGGCCGCGCATCAGCGGCGCTGACCAGATCAGATCCGTCCCAGTCGCTTCGAGCCAAGCTGCGACCCTTTCCGAATTTCCACGAAACCGAGGGAGGTGGTCCCCTTCTGGCTATCGCTTCGGGATCCGGTTGGGGCGGAATCCGCTCGCATGTCCTTGCCGCCATCGAGCAGGGACGCCCTGTCTGGCTCATTTATGGAGAAAGGGGACCGGACACAGATAGCTCGGTTTTTGCGGAGATGCGCGAGTGGCTGGAATGCGGAAAGATAGCGCGACTGAGTATCGCTATGTCGCGCGATGAAAAGTCAGAAGTGCGTTACGTCCAGGATTGCGTTGACCAAAACGGGGAAACGCTCTCGGACTTTCTGGGTTCTGATGGCGCCATTGTCATATGCGGCGCTGTTGCAATGTCCGATGCCGTCTCCGAGAAACTTGATCGGGCGCTTTCGAAAAAGTGGATCGCCGCCGCCCGGACTTCTAATCGTTTCCGTGTTGCAGCCTATTGAACTGGCCTTGTCAGACTAACGTGGCAGGCGAGGGCTCGCACTGCTAGCGGCGGCGCATGAGCCGCAAGTCGAGAGCCAAACCAGACCATCCCTTTAAGCGCTTCAACTCTTCACCCGAGGTCATTCGGCTGGTGGTGATGATGTATGTGCGATTTCCCTTGAGCTTGCGGAACGTGGAAGATCTGCTCTTCGAGAGAGGGATCGACATTTGCCACGAGACGGTGCGGTTCTGGTGGAACCGGTTCGGCCCCATGTTCGCGGCCGACATCAAGAGGCAGCGGATCAACCGCATGCGCGGCTTTAGGCAATGGCGTTGGCACCTCGATGAGATGTTTGTGAAGATCAATGGGGAAGACCCATTACCTCTGGCGCGCGGTCGACCAGGAGGGCGAAGTGCTAGAGAGCTACGTCACCAAGAAGCGAGATTAGAAGGCGGCTCTTCGTTTCATAAAGAAGGCGCTGAAGAACCACGAGCCGGTCGAAACCATCACGACCGATGGATTGCCTTCTTACAAGGCGGCTATGGGTGAGCTTGGGAAACAAGATCGCCAGGAGATCGGTCGCAGGGCGAACAACCGAGTGGAGAACTCACACTTGCCCTTCCGACGACGTGAGCGGGTGATGCAGCGCTTCAGGCGGATGAAGTCCCTTCAGAAGTTCGCTTCCGTTCACGCCAACGTCCACAACCACTTCAGCTCCGACCGACACCTCACCGACCGAAAAACCTACAAGACTACCCGCTCCGCTGCCCTGGCTCAGTGGCAATCACTCATGGCCTAGACCGAGCAAAGGGTAGGGCGCTCTGTTTCTAACGGAGACGAGTTCGCGTTAGACTGACAGCACCTGTAACACCGTACCTCGTGTTCAAATGACTGACAGCACCGGCGAACGAAGGCTTCGATCATCTACAAAGCCACAGGCAACATCCGAGCAATCCAAATCTTGTTTGGTCATTCAAAGATTGAGAACACGGTTCGATACCTTGGAGTCGACTTAGGGGACGCTCTGACACTAGCTGAGAAGACCGAGATCTGACTGGAGTCGGGCGCTGGCCTCACCGAGGTTGGCGTCCGACTATGCGGGTGAAAACTGCACCCTAGAACCTGTACTCAAACTCCACGCCATAGAAACGCGGTGCGGTGAAGCTGAAGCCCCGGATTACGCCGTTAGTGATGCTACCGTCGCCATCCAGATTGGTGGTTGCATTGTTGAGCGAGGTGAAGGCGCGTTCGTCGAACAGGTTGTTCGCGAAGGCTGATATCCGCAGGCCATCGAAGTCGTATCCTATCCGGGCGTTGACCAGCCAGAAACTCCCAACAGCGTCTTCTGCGAAGTTTTCGACATCGGAAAATTGGCTATCGGTGAAGTTGGCGTTGATCGATCCGAAAAGGCCGTCTTCATCGCGGTATGAGGCACCGAAGTTCGCGTTCCAGTTGGGAGCGCCTTGGAACTCGTTGCCTGCCAGATTGGCAAGTTCGGGAATGTTGGGAAGCGGTTCGATGTTACCAGCCGCGTCCGAGCGCACCGCGAAAGGAAAGTCGATGAACTCGGTCTTGGCGTAACCCAGACCTGCGTAGATATCGAGCACGCTGGAGATCTCGTAGTCCGCGGAGAGTTCGAAGCCATAAATCTCGGATTCCCCCGCGTTGAGCGTGCGGAAGTCAAATGGCGGGACAGGAATGCGGACCTGTTGATCTTGGTACTCAGAATAGAACGCGTTGGCGTTGATCACGAGGTCGCCATCGAGCCAGAGGGAGCGATAGGACAGCTCGTAATTGTCCAGAAACTCGGGTTCAAAACTCTCAATATTCGTAACTGGAAGCTGGCCTGCGCCCGGAGCCGCCGTGACAGTATCCGCGCCCCCTGCGCGATAGCCCTGTTGAAACGTGAACGCGATTGATTGGTCATCCGTGAATTGGTAGCGGACTGCGACTTTCGGCAAGAAGGCGTCAAAGTCGCCTGAGAACTCGCCTTCATCACCACCTGCTAGGCCCGCCGCAGCAACTATGCAGGGGACTGCAAAACCAGGGGCAAGCTCAACCGTGCAGGTCTCCGGCGTGACGGCAACCGAACCCTGAATGCCCGTGTCGTCCACCTCCTCCGTGTCATAGCGGGCGCCAATATTGATACTGAGGCGGTCGGTAATCTCGTAGGTCAGCTCGCCGTAGATCGCGATATTCTCGGTTTGGCGATCAAATGCACTCGAGATCGCAATGAGAGAACTGGGCGGGTCTGCAATCAAACCGAAGGTCGAAGGCTGGATGTTCAGCACGCTGTCGAAGCTCTGGCTCTGGTCGAAGTAGTACCCACCAACCCAGCCGCTCAGGCGGTCATAGTCAAAGTGCAGCCGTGCATCGATCTGATAGGTTTCATCGAGACGCTGATCGCCGCTGTCGAGCGCGTTGGTGATGCGGCGGTCAATATCTTCGTAGCCAAGCACGGCTGCGAAGTACCAATTCTCGCTGAACTCATAGGTCAGGTCCGTGATGAAGCGCTTGGCTTCAAAATCGACGACACCGGCTCGCCCGTCAAAGCTGATGAGGCTGAAAGGATCGTAATCCTCTGCCGCAGGATCGGTGATTGCAGGGCCGTTTACGCTGGTGTTGCTGCCGCTGGAGAAGGTCTCTTCGTATTGGCCGTTAAACTCGACCCTAAGGCCGCTAATCGCTTCGGGCTCAACCAGAAGCTTGGCGCGCAAAGTGGTTGCATCGCCTTCGCCTCGCGGTTCCTGAACGATAGCGTTGAAGCCGTCAAAATCCCGTTCGCGGTAATCAGCTGCAATCCGGAAAGCGACCTGATCGGCAATAATGGGGCCAGTGATCATCGCTGAGGCCTGGAAGGTTTCTTCAGTTCCAACCAACACGCGCGCCGCTGCCCCCCAATCGTATTGTGGGTCTTCGGTTTGCATAATGATCGCGCCCGCAAGCGCGTTGCGCCCTTGGACAGTGGCCTGGGGCCCGCGCAACACTTCGATCTGAGACACGTCCCACAGGTTGAAGGCTCCCGTCAGACCCTCATTGGCAACCGGCATGCCATCGACATAGATGTTGGCGGTCTGGCCTGTGCCCGCAAAGCCTGCGCCGCGATTGGCAATGCCTCGGATGGAGAAGTTGAAGACACTGCCCGGATTGAGGTTGACGTTGGGCACGCGCAGCAACGCATCGCTGAGATCAAACACGGCCTGATCATCGATCTGCTCGCTGGTGACAACCGCCACAGATGCGTCGGTTTCCTGCAGGGATTTATTCTGTTTGGTGCCCGTGACAATAATGCTCTCGTTGTCGAACGTGTCCTCTTCTAAGTCGTTGTCTTGAGCCCAAGCCATCGTCGAGGTCGTGGCTAGTAGCGCGGCGCTCAGGCGGCAGAGAGTGCGGATAGTCATGAGGCCCCCTGAGACAACTTTTGAATGAGAATAAGAGCTAATTGCAGCGCTTGCGCAAGAGCTCTCCTGCGGCGCGATTAGCTCTCGCTGGGCGCAGATTACTCGGCCGGCTGCAATTCGCCTTCGGCTTGGATGGCTGTGTGCGCCTTCTTATCGCGCCGTTTATCGGTCGGACGATCAGCGGGGAGTTTTGCAGCGACCCCGACTGCGGATGCGCCCAAGACGATGAAAGCTAGGTCGAACCAAGCCGAACCCGCCGCCCCGGTTCCAAAGGCTGTCCACATGGCGTCACCGGTCACGATCCAATTAAGCGGAGCCAGCGCAACGAGGCCAAAGCCAGTTACCGCGAGGATTTCACGATTAGCTTTGTAGTCGTTGCCGCGCACAAAGCCGAACACCGCAATCGCAGCCCAGGCTGCGAAGAGGAAGCTCATGGCTGACGAATAGCGCGCCGCTTCTGCTCCCCAATAGAGCTTGTCAAAGGCGAGAACCGCAACAGCCGCAAGCGGCAAGCCGGCGCACACGCCCGTGTTGATGCCGCTCAGGATCGCGTAGTAGCGATCACTCTTATTGCCTTCGCCGCCATGGCGACGGCGCTCGATCCACATCATGTTGCCGAGCGCCGACATAACGGCGATGCTCATGCCCAGCACGAAGTAGATCAGTTTGAGTGTAAGCCCGCCATAGGTCCCGTAGTGCAGCGGCGAGAAGGTCGCGAGAATGTAGGCGAATGGCCCGTTGGTCAGGAAGAGATCTTGGCCCGCCTGTGTTTCGCCGGTCACCGCGCTGACCGTGATTGTGTCCGAGTAAAGCAAGCGTTGTTCGGCCTTGTAGCTCAGCGTCGCTTGCGCGTTCTGGTCGCCATAATTCTGGTAGCGCACAAAGGTCACGGGGTTGCCTGTTTCGGGGTGGACACGCGGTCCAATTTCATCCGCCGGGATCATCGGAGCCGAAATCTCGGCTGGCTCAACCCCGCCGAGCCCCAATTTGGCGACGAGCGCTTCCTGGTCCCCTTTGGCGGTCACGAAAGCCATAAGCGGGAGCAGCAGAGCGATCACGCCTAGAAAGGCGCCCGTGAGCGCGATCATTGCGGCAAAAGGCGATGTCCAAAGACCCATAACCTTATGGCTATCCTGCCATTTGAGGCGCACCGATTTGAGGTAACGCAGAGTGAAGAGTTCTTTGGTGATCTTGGTGTGAGCGACGATGCCAGTCAGGATCAGCAACAGGAACGATATGCCGACCAAGCCCACCAGGATGCGACCCACTTGCCGCCCGCCCAAAGCGTCGGGCCAAGCGAGATCACGGTGGAGATCGTACAGCGCCTGATTGGCTCCGTTTTCGCGGTAGGGAAGCTCTTCGCCGGTCGTGGCCGAAACGCGGGCGTATTCCCATTGGAACACGTTGTCGGCGTCGGGGCCGCCTGCCATCAGTTCGTAATGGCCATGCTCGCCATGCGGCAGGCCCACATTCACAAATCTGGGCTCAAACTTTCCATCCGCGCGCGCCACCAACTCTTCGACCTTGTCGTGAACGGGGACGGGGTTGGCGGTGATTTCGCCGCGCCGCGCTGGGTCTTCCCAAGGCTCAAACTCATGATGGAACAGCGCCACGCTTCCGGTGAAGCAGACGAAGAACATGATGATACCGAGGCAAACCCCCGTCCAGGAATGGAGATCATAGATACGAATTTGACGTTCGCGATTAGCCATGGATCACTCGCAATGCTCAGACGGGAGAGGGACTCAACGCGACCACGAGGCCGCTAATGAGACTGATTCCTAACAGATATAGGGTCACACGCCAACGGCCTGGATTCCAGTACAGCCAGAATTGGAATCCGACCCACACGAGCGGCATCACCAGTGTGAGGAAAAACACCTTCTGCGCAAAATCCGCCGGGAACGCGACGACGATCGCCGCGGTGAGCATGAAGGTCGCGACAAACGCCCAGATCAGCGCGCTCCACAGACGCGGGTTGCGCCACGTGCCGTAGCAGATGCCCAGAAACAGCGTGCCGCCTATGCCGATACCCCACCACATCAGACGGTACTCCCCCATGACACGGTAGCCAAGCCGACCGCGAAGATGACGGCGCTGATAGCCGCGAGTGGCATGTGGACCCGTTTGAAGGTGGCTTCGAGAAATACGCTGATGATCGCGGCCACCACCCAGGCTCCGATCCACAGCGGGATGCCGACCTCCCACCCTTTACGCGACACAATTAATCCCAACGCTATCAACGCGCCGACCCAGCCCAGACCATAGGCCGCGCGCTGAAGAGCGAGGCTGTCCTTAACGCGCTTGAACCCGGTGCGCTTCTTCGCCGCGTGAAAAAACACGTATGAAGAAACGTAGAGCAGCGCGGTGATGGTTAGGAGGTCCATAGAAGCCTTGCTCCGCTTTAGAAGCTTCCTGTCAACCGGATACCGAACTGCTGCGGTGCGCCTGCAATCGCGGTGGTGTCGTTATTGGGCACAAAGCCGGATTGCGGGTTTAGCGGATCGTTCAAATCGTTGATCACATCGAAGGTAAGGAAGCGTTCGTCAAACAGATTGCGCGCGAACACTTCCACGCCGAAGACGTCGCCTTGCCAGCCGATGTTCAGATCGACCGTAAAGGCATCGTCGTTAAAACCGCTCGGGTCCTGGCGGGTCGGCAGCGGCGCCTGACCATTAGCCACCAACGCTTCGCTGGCCGCTTCGTTGATATCGACAAAGCTTGTGAAGCTTCCTGCGGTCAAACGTGTGCGCAGGTTGGCGTAGACGCCGCTTGAGTGTTCGTAGCGCCCACCAAAGCCGGCTGTGAATTCGGGCGCGTAGGTAAACTCAAACCCGGTGATATCGTTGCCGGCCACCCCGGCGCCGTCGGTGAACTCGGTGTCGGTCACACCAACATTGAAAAACAGACTCAAGCCATCGGTGGGCAGCATCGTGGTTTCAAGCTCAAAGCCTTGAAGCCGCGACGCGCCGGCGTTGTCTGTGATCGTATCAAGCGGGTTGCCGGAAAGCTGAACCAGAATCTGCTGGTCGGTGTAATCGATGTGATACGCGTTTGCGTTGAAAATCAGATCGCCATCCAACCAGACCGAACGGAACGACAGCTCGTAGTTGTTGGTAAACTCGGGCTCGAACTGGTTGACGATTCCCAGAGCCTCGAGATCGTCTTGCGTGCTGCCTTCTGGCGCAAGTGATGCGCGGAAAGTGTTAAACGACAAGGCTCCGGCGCGGTAGGCGCGCTGATAGGTGAAGCCGAGGGAAACATCGTCCGAGAAATCATAGACGACCCCCGCTTTCGGCAAGAACGCGTCAAACGTGTTGTCGGCGTCGAAGTTAAAGACGTTCGAGAATTGCTGAGTGACCTGCAGCAGAAGTGCATCGACCGTCGGATCACCTGTGGCCGGAATGTCTGGCACCAAAGTCCCATTTATCGCGGTCTGATTCACTTCCTCGTTATCGTAACGCGCGCCCAGCGTGATTGAGAGATTATCGGTCAGGTCGAACGTGGCTTCTCCGAAGACGGCGTAGTTGCGCACATCGGTCGTCGTGTTGTTGATCAGATTGACCTGGAAGGCGGGCACCGCCGTCACGATCTGTTGGCGAAGAGCAGCTGCGAACGGCTCGGGAATCCCAAGGACCAGGCCAAGCGTCGCCGCGTCAGGAAAAGCAAAGTCGGTGCCGACAACCGTGTTGTTGTCGCTGTTGAACGAGCCGGCGTTGTCGTAGAAGTAGCCACCGAGCAGCGCCGACACGTTTTCCGTATCGTAGGTCAGCCGCAGTTCCTGGGTGAAGATGCGATCCTCGCTCATCGACATCTGGAACTCGTCTTCGATCCCACCGGGCAGCGGCAGAGACGTTGTCAGCGGATTGTTGTTATCGGGATCGAAATTGAAAAAGCTGTTGCTGTCGATGTAGCCGGTGACCGAGGTAAGCGAGAGGCTGTCGGAGAAATCGTAACTCAGCTCAGCCGATGCGATGTAGGCTTCGGCCCCCTGCCGATCGATGTTGTTCTGGTTGTTCTCGCGGCGTCCTGTTTCGCGAAAGATGGATTCAACTACGCGATTCTCGCCCTCGGTGTTGTCGGAGTACGTGAAGTTGAAGCGCGCTGAAAAATCGGGTGCGAATTCCGGGGTGATCAGCAAGGTGCCGCGCGCGGTGATCGCTTCGGATTCGTCAACGTCGTCGCGACCAACAAATGTGCCCTCTTGGAACCCATCGGAACGCAGGTAGTCACCTGAAAGACGCACAGACACCTGGCCCGGCGCAATCGGAACGGTAAGCGCCCCTGAGGCGCGGTAGGAGTTAAACTCCGCCGCTTCGAGCTGGAAGTCGCCTGCGAACTCGTCACCAGGGTCCACCGTACGCACCACGATCGCTCCTGCGAGCGAGTTGCGGCCTTGAATGGTGGATTGCGGGCCGCGAAAGATTTCCACGCTCTGCGCGTCCCACACGCTGAAGGCCCCATTGGTCAAAAGGCTGCTTGGAATGAACACGCCGTCAACGAAGATCGAGGCCACGTCGCTGGTCGCTTCGCCCGAACCGGCGCCCGTGTTGCGAAGGCCGCGAATGGAGAAGCCCGCGCCGTCAAACAGGCTGGCGACGTTGGCTGTCTGGCCGATAACATCATAGATATCGCGGAAGTTGGCATCTTTGATGTCTTGTTCGTCAATGACCGCCACCGAGGCTTGCGTGTCTTGAAGGCTGCGGCTGATCTTCTGACCGGTCACGATGATGACCGGCTGGTCGTCATCCGTCTCAGCGTCGGGCTGCGTTTCTTGGTCCGGTTGGGTGGGCGCGAGAGGCGCCTCCTGAGCCAGAGCTGCGGTAGATCCCAGCGTGAGCGCGGCCAGCGCTGTTCCAAGCAGAAGTGAACGCTGCGCGGCGCGCATGGTCGACGTGTTCATTGATATTTCCCTTTAAAGTCCCGGCGGTTGGCTAAAGCGAGTCATTCGCAATTGCAAAATTTTTGGATGCCTCCCACCAAATTGAGCGATTTCGTGCCTATTTGGCCACACTTGTGAAATGGCGCATCAAGCGGCGGCAACTGGCCCAGATCGCGTTGCGTGCGCTGGCGCCCAGCATGTCTTGCGTCATATCGTCGAAGGCCATCCGCTCTTCACGCGCGGCCGCAACGCACAGATCCGAGAGCAGCATTTCGTCATAGCTGAAATCGGGATTGCACGGTGGGTGGAGAGAAATCGGTTCGGGCCAGGCACGGCCCGTTTCATCCAGAAAAACGTGGAAGCTGGAAACCGCCTCGCGGTTGCCGAGGTGATAGCCAAGAGTGTTGGGGCAGTAGTCGCCGGCGGCTCTTGCCACATGGGAATAGCGCAACGCGTTTACGATCCGCGCCCGGGCTGGGTCAACATGCCGAATGTCCGGCGTGTAGGTCAGCATTGATAAATCAAACTCCATGGATAGGCCCCCCTCCGCCCGGCGACCGAAACGCGCAACCCTTTCCACGGCTGGCCGCCCTTCTGATCGCTTCGATGTCTGGATCGCTTTTCATTCGCATGGCGTCGCGAACGCAGCTGGCCGCCCAACTTATCGCTCCGGGAAGGCCATGTGGCACTTCGCGTGTACCGCGACCCGGCTTTAGCGAAGGCGCGGCGTGCAGAATGCCCACCAAGGCCTGCTCGTCTGAGGAGAACTCACGGCTGCAACAGCATTCGCGTATAAGATGTCGACCCAAATGTCCTTCAACAAGTTCAAACAGGCTGGCGCACGCGGCGGCCGCCTGATCCTTGTAGCCCCGCTTCATCGCCTCGGCGTGCATGGTCGGAAGAGGGTGCTTGTCCTCTTCGCGGCTCATGACCCACAGGCGAAAGAGGCGCACGAACATCGCGTCTTCGAAAGCTTGCATTCCGACATGCTGCATAGAGGGCCTCCCGGATCAACTGGCGATTCCGCATTTCCATTTCTTCTATTGCATATCATTCGCAATAAGGGCAAGCTGCTTTCTAAGCTTATGGGGAAGAAAACATGTCACTCGTTCTTGATCGTGGGGGAACGCAGCTCGATCATATCGCTTTGTGTGTCCCGGACACTCGGCGCGGTGTGGAAGAAATCGCCACGCAAATCGGCTTCCAACCTGTCCTGACCGATCCCGAGCCCAGCCAGTTTTATTGGAGCGCCGCGGTGCCGCTCGGTTCGGGAAAGTTCCTCGAGATTCTTGGCCCGAACCCGGCGTTCAAAAAGTTCAATCCGTTCATAGAGGTTGTGCGGCGACTAGAGCGCCCCACACCCCTTTTCTGGTATGTCGCAACGGACGACTTCGCCGCTTTTCAGGCGGCTGCGAATGAGGCTGGTGCACCTATCGAAAGGGTCGAAACGGTCACATACGAAAAGCAAGGCGTGGTCACCGATTACACCCGCGGCTATCTTGGGCCGGGTTTTCTCAGCGTCAGTCCAAATGTGATCGAATGGCGCTCGCGCAATTCAAAGCTCGATGATGGCGAGGGGCCCACATTTCTGGGCCTGGAATTGAGCCACCCCGAAGCGGATCGCTTGAACGCCGCGTTTGCAAAGCTGGGCATCCATCAGCATGTCGCGACCGGTCCCCATCGTATGATCCTGCGGCTCGGCACCCCTAATGGCGAGATTGCGTATGAAGGCGAGGGTCTTGAGTTTCGGGGCCTAGCCGCGCTCACGGCGTTTGCACGGTCCTACGGCCAATGGCTGATGGGTAAGGTGGCCTGAAAGGCTGCGATTAGGAGGAGCGGATGGCCAGGATTGAGAGTGTTGAAGAGCTTGAGGCCATCGTGGGCAAAAAGGCACCCGCCCTCGATCTCAAAGTCGTTGATCACATTGACCCAGCCTCGCAGCTCTGGCTGTCTTATGCGACCGTGATGCTGGCGACACTCGGCGGGCCGCAAGGTCCAACGATGCTTGCTGGCGGAGGGGCGGCTGGTTTCGCGTACGGCTCGGGCGAGACCCTTCGTATCCCTCATCAAAACCTCGATGATCCCGAGACCATTCAACCCGGATCAGCTTTTGGCTCGGTGTGGTTGGTGCCCGGGATGAAGGAAACTCTGCGGATCAACGGGACAGTGAGTGGTATCTCTTCCGACGCGGTCACCGTTCATGTGCTCGAGTGCTATCTGCACTGCGCCAAGGCGCTCTTACGCTCCAATTTTTGGCAGGCCACGCCCAGCCCAATCGTTCCCAGTGACCCCGCCGCGTTTGCGCGGGCATCGTGCCTGATGGCTCTTGGGACGATTGACACGCATGGCCACGCCGATGTCAGCCCCAAGGGCGATCCGCCTGACCGGCTGATACGCTTTGATGGGAAACGCCTTGTGTTTGCGGACCGGCCCGGAAATCGGCGCACCGACAGTTTTCGTAACATTCTGGTGCAACCAAGCGTGGCGATCTTTGCCCTCATTCCAGGCGCGTGCGAGGTTCTAAGCGCGCGCGGTGAGGCTGTTCTGACCGACGTTATGAAAACGCGCCAACTCTTCGAAGTCGAAGGGAAGGTGCCGAAGCTGGCGATCGAAGTGACCACATCGGATTGGTCGATCAAGCCGTCCTCTGCCCTTAAGGGCGCCAAGTTATGGCCCGCGCCTCCACCGCCCGTGGCGCTGAATCCCGCCAAAATCTTCGCCGAGCATATGCGCCTCAGCAAACAGAAATCGCTTTCCGCCCGAATGGCCAAGGCGGCCGTATCCGTGCCCGGACTGGTGCGTCGAAGTCTTGAAAGCGACTACGAAAAGAACCTGTACTAGGCCCCTTTGAGAGACACCATGCAACGCGCCATCATATTCGCCGGACTGATCGTTTTTGCCATGGGGCAGACGATCCTCTTCGCCCTGCTTGGCCCGGCGGCGCGTGAGATGGGCTTTGCCGAATGGCAGGTGGGGGCGATCATTTCGACCTCGGCGGTCGTGTTTGTGGCTATTTCTGCCTCGTGGGGGCGGATCGCAGACCGATGGGGGCGCAAGAACACGATTGTGACCGGGCTGCTGGGCTATTCGGCCTCGACCTTCCTTTTCGCCTGGCTGCTGAATCTTGGGATAGGCGGAACGCTGGCCGCTGGCTCTGCGTTCGCGGCGCTGCTGGGCGCTCGTGTCGTGTACTCTTTGACCACCAGTGGCATCCAGCCTGCGGCCGTGGCCATGATGGCTGACCTCACATCCACCGATGATCGCTCGGCGGGGGTGGCGGCGGTGGGGGCGGCTTTTGGCTTTGGGACGGTGCTGGGGCCGGCGCTTGCCTTCGCGGTCGTGGGCTTTGGCTTGCTAACGCCGCTTTGGCTGGCCGCGGGCGGGGCGTTTGTCATCGCCTGCCTCGCGGCGCGCTTCGTCAGGGATCCGCCGCGACAAGATTCTGAAGATCCCTCATCCCTTGCGGGCAAGCCTGAGGTGCGGGCCCTAGCGCCGTTTCTCTTTTTGGCGCTGGGGACCTTTGTGGCCATCTCTGCGATCCAGCAGACCATGGCGTTCTACATACAGGACTTCACCGGCGCCGACGCGGCGGACACCGCGCGGCTTGCGGGCAACGCGTTCGTCGTTCTGGCGCTGGCTATGCTGTTTGTCCAAGGCGTGGTGGTCCAGCGTTTCAAACCCTCACCGATCAAAATGCTGGCCTTCGGGTTCCCCATTGCCGGGGCCGGAGTCGCAATCATGGCTTTGGCGCCAACCTATTGGATCATTGTGGCGGGGTTTGGGGTCATGGGGGTGGGCTTTGGCCTGGTGCAACCGGGGATCAGCGCGATTGTTTCGCTGGCCACCGGGGCCCAGGCGCAAGGCAACGCGGCGGGATATGTGCAAGCGGCCATGGCTGGTGGATTTGTAATTGGGCCGCTGGCTGGGACATTGATCTACCCGCTGACGCCGTCGGCTCCCCTTTGGCTCGCCTTGGGTTGCTGTGTGGCGTGTTACGCGGTGTTTCTTTGGGTCGCGAAGCGTCAGGGCACCGAAGCGGAGCCAAAACCCGCAGAGGGGTCTGAACTCGCGGAGTAGGTCGCGCTGGCTACGTCTAACGAGCCAGCCGCTTAGCCAATGAGCATCGCGCACGACGCCATTGCGGAGACGAGCGCGACCATCCAAACGCTTGCGGAGACGGGGACACCTTCGTGCCAGACGCTCTGCGGGTGCGCTTTTAGGGCTCCTGGCCATTGTGCGTTGGGCCGACTGACCAAGAAACCGCGGAACCGCATTTGATTGACCTCACTGGCTCGACGTCAGGAGTGCCCGCCGAGGGACACGACGCGGCCTCACGGGTGGAAAAACAACAATTCCCTTATAATTAAGATTGACTCGCATTTGCAAGTCAGGCATCAGCCATTTCAAGGAGGACAGGGGTCAACCGGACGGGAGTCTGATTGGGACCACTGACTGAAGTTTGGCAGGCGCACTCCGAGGTACACTCAGGGGGGTACGCCAAGGTGTGCAACGCCCGCCAAGCTTCTCAACTGCTCTCCGAGGCTGTTTATCCCACGGCCTGTTCGGCCTCGATCGGTGTCCTGCTCTTCACCGGTCGAGGCCAACTTTCTTCCCCACAGTGTCGTCAGACTAACGGGGAATGCTAACACAGCGGCGCAGCCAGTGTTGCTCTTGTCTCTGGTTGCGCCCCAAGAAAACATAGGCTTTTGCCAAGATCGAACCGGCGAGAGTACAAGGAAGATCAACTAAATCCGCGAAACCGCGTTAGTCTGACATCACCCTTTGGAGTTATCCTTTAAACACAGTTCTGATCCCTGGTCGGGCGAACAGTCTTAGCGAATGGTTGTAGGGGCCTTGTCAGACTAACGTGGCAAGAGAGGGCGGTCGTTGCTAGCGGCGGCTCATGAGTCGCAAATCGAGGGCTAAACCGAACAATCCCTTCAAGCGTTTCAACTCGTCACCTGAGATCATCCGCCTAGTTGTGATGATGTATGTGCGATTTCCACTGAGCCTGCGGAACGTCGAGGTTCTGCTCTTCGAGCGAGGCATAGACATTTGCCACGAGACGGTGCGGTTCTGGTGGAACCGGTTCGGCCCCATGTTCGCTGCGGACATCAAGCGCCAGCGGATCAACCGTATCAGAGGCTTCAGGCAGTGGCGCTGGCACCTTGATGAGATGCTCGTAAAGATCAACGGCGAGACCCACTAACTTTGGCGAGCCGTCGACCAAGAGGGCGAAGTCCTCGATAGCTACTTCACCAAGAAGCGAGACAAGAAAGCGGCCCTGCGCTCCATGAAGAAAGCGCTGAGGAAACACGGCCCTGTCGAAAGCATCACCACCGATGGGTTGCCTTCCTACAGGGCGGCCATGAGTGAGCTTGGCAACCAAGAGAGGCAGGAGATCGGTCGCTGGGCGAACAACCGAGTGGAGAACGCACACTTACCCTTCCGGCGAAGAGAGCGCGTCATGCAGCGTTTCAGGCGAATGAATTCTCTTCAGAAGTTCGCTTCCGTCCATGCCAACGTCCACAACCACTTCAGCTCTGACCGCCACCTCACCGACAGACAGACCTACAAGACCACCCGCTCCGCCGCCCTGGCGGAGTGGCAAACACTCATGGCCTAAGCCTCACAAAGGGAAGGGCGCTCTATGCCTAGCAGAGACGAGTTCGCGTTAGACTGACAGCACCTCCCGATCTTTGCGGCGATGCGTTGCCACACGTCGCTCGCGACTAGGCATCAGTGGCTTTTGAGGTCTGGCTTTTCGCGTTCAATCCTTGGGAAGCTGCCCGATCTGTAGGCGTGTTGAAGCGCGTTGAGCTTTTCCGGGGAAGACGCCACAAAACTTCCTCCCAAAAACCGCTCACTTCCAAATCGTGCTCCACCCAGGATGATCGCTCGACATCCACCTTCGCTAAAGAGGGTGAGCGGTTCTTCGCCTTGGGCAACGGCCAGAGCGTGTTCCTCAATAGGAACGTCGTTAATGCTCGCTTGGCCTTCCAGAAGATAGATCGCAAGCTCATCCACTTCCTTTGGGAGATTGATCGAGCTCGACCGAGCGCATTCAATATCGACAAACACCGCATCACCGTAGGTTTGGATTGGGGCGCTTAATCCCCATGCCGATCCGATCAGGACGCTCGCCCGCGCGCCCTCGGTCTCGAGCCGTGGCAGCGTGTCTGCTCGGTGGTGTTCAAAGTCGGGCGGTACTTCCTCAAATTCGTCGGGTAGCGCCAACCACATCTGAATAAAGCTCGCTGTCCTGTAAGGGGATGGATCCTCTCTATCCGGACGCTCTTCGTGCGTGATCCCGCTACCGGCTGTCATCAAGGCGATATCGCCCGCTTCTATACGGCCGAAATGTCCGGCGCTGTCGCGATGAAGCACGGTCCCAGCGAGTAAATAGGTAAAAGTGGAGAGGCCGGCGTGCGGGTGCTCCGGGACGCCGTTGGCAAACTCCTTGGGAACCTGCGTGGGGCCGCCATGGTCCATAAAGATGAATGGTCCCACCATTAATCGCTCGCGGGCGGGAAGAAGGCGCCGCACAGGGATTGGGCCGAGTCTATCAGTAGTCGGACGAAGTATCTGGAACTTGCTCATAAACCCCTACCTAGCTCCGCACGAGAACCGCGCTTTTTTGTAAAGGCCTAAGCGGTGGATCCTCACCTCGATCGGCCAACCAAATGTGCTCCCGTCACGATGGCCCAGCCTAGCGCGGGCCTCGAGCATCACACGATGCGCAATCGCGCACAGGTCGGTGCGCTTGGTGTGTCTGAGACCCTCGAGCAGGCGCTGTCAGGTCAAAGGGGCATCTCGAAATCCGTTTGATGGCGGCGGTTCATAAGCCGCCAGTGGCGAGCCAAACCGTCAAGCTCCTTAACTCTCCACCCGCGGTTATCCGCCTCACTCTTATCATGTGCGCTCGCTTTCCGTTGTCGCTGAAGAACTGCGGCCCCGTCGATAAAATCACCCCCAAGGCCTGCCTTCCTATACGGCGGCAAAGTGGGTTATCGGCAACCGAAAGCGCCAGGAGATCGGGGAATGGGCGAACAATTGGGCTGAGGACTTACATCTACCCTTCCGACGACGGGTTCGCGTTAGTCTGACCGCGCCCTTATCCGCGCGGCGGCAGGCCGTGAACTATGTTCAGGAAGTTCAGTTTTGTGCTTTCACGCCGGATGTTGATCAGGTCTTGATAGCCAGGATCGTTGTACCAACCCAGCGCAGCCTCTTCGCTCGGAAAACTGAGCAAAACAACACGGCCGTTCAGCGTCCCGCCTTCAAGGGAATGAGCCTTGTCATCATAGGTGTAGAACGTGCCGCCGTGGCGTTTGAGGACGGGAAAGAAACCCTTCTCATAGTCATGATAGCGCTCAGCGTTCTCGATTTCGAAGTTGCCAATTACAAAGACGGGTACATCAGCCATGGTGTCCTCCCAGACGCTTAGAGATTTGAGTGGGTTGTGATCGGTTGTGTTGTTTGCTCGGGGGCGCTTAGGTCGCCGATCAGAGCCAGCGTTTGGCCCGATGCCTCGAATTCGCGATGCATCGCGTCGCGCCGGGCGATTAGCGGCGGTGGCATTGCCACTTCCTTGTGAAACTCGGCTCGCCCATCAAGGCGATCGAACCAGGCGGACACGCGAGGATGGAGCGAGGCGAGAGGGTAACCCGTAGCGTTCAAGCGCGCGGCGTAAATGAACCACGCGATGTCCATCAAGGTCACCATGTCCCCCAAAAGATAGTCCCCGTCGGACAGCCGTTCTTCCAATTCTTCGAAAGCGGAGCGAAACCGACCGGCTGAGATGCGAACCTGCTCATCAGTGATACCGCTGTTATCGATCATGCTCTGGAAAAATTCGAGCTCGACCCGCTTGTGCGGATCGGGCCGACCTTCAACGGTTCCAGCGCCGTTTTGCGAATAGGCTGCCAATTGCTCGACCGTTCGCACGGCAGCGGCGCCGAACAAGAACCGCATCGACAGCGCGCGCAAGTCGAGATGCAGATCATCCTCAGCCTTGAGCAGCGCGTGCATCGCCTCGGCTTTATCCCGCGGGATGAGCGCGGGTGCTGGAGACAGACGCTCGATGTATTCGAGGATGTCGTTGCTTTCGATTATCACCCGCCCATCATGGACCAAAACGGGCACCAGCCCGCGCGGATTGATCCCCATGAACCATGGCTCATAATTCTCGTGTCGACCAAGGTCGACATGGTGCGAGGTCCAGTCGACGCCTTTGAGATTGAGCGCGATGCGCGTCTTTTGCGAGCATGAAGAGCCCATAAAATGGAGGAGATGCACGCCCTTCCAATCGAGCACTTCGCGTGTCAGGATGTCCTTGGGGCTTAGTGCGACCATCGCTCTTAGTTCCCATTGGCGGGTGCAGGAGGAGGCGGTGGCGGTCCTGGAACGCTCCCCTTTCCCGCTTGCGCCCGCGCGCGTTTCACGAATTCGACAAAGGCCTGCTCGCACTTTTCGTCGCACGGCCCGCTGAAGATCTGGCGGGCCGACATCTGCATTCCCGGTACCGGCGGAATAACGCCGTTCTCACTTGCGTAGTTCTCGTAGCGACTGACCAGGCGTTTCAGGATTTCCGGATTTTGCGGCGCCACATTGCGGGTCTCTCCCGGATCTGTGGCCAAATCAAACAACTGCCAGTCTCCAATCCCGAGCGGACGAGCGATAAAGCTGGCCTTCCATTGTCCTTCCCGAACCGCGCGGTTCCCGAACAATTCGGTGGCAAAGCCGTCACGTCCCGTCGCCGCCGGATCGCTCCAGACACCGGCCAGCGAGGCCCCAGTGGGCTGCATGCGGCCTTCATAAAGAGCATCGGTCGATGGATCGACACCTGCAAGGCCTATCAGCGTTGGCGTAATGTCCATCACATGGGCTAGCGCGTCGGACGTCTGGCCCGCTTTGACCCCTGGGCCCGCCACGATGAACGGAGATCGCGTCCCGCCTTCGGCCACCTGGCCCTTGAACAGTCGGAATGGCGTGTTCGCAACATGCGCCCACTCGCGCCCCATGACGGTGAACGAGCGCGGTCGTCCGGCTTCGCTGCGCGGCGCGTTCCAGGTTTCGCTCAGCCATTCTTTGGACGAACCGGGATAGATGAGCGGTGCGGTCGTGCTCGCTCCGTTATCCGAGAAGAAAACGATATAGGTGTTGTCCAGCTTGCCCGATGTTTCGAGCTCGGCGATGATCCGCCCGATCTGTTCGTCCAGCAATTCGACCATGGCGGCGTAGACTTCCATGGGCCGCGTCTCCATGGCGCGCTGCTCTTCCGACCGGGTCTCCCACGGCGTTATGTGCAGCGGGACAGTCGGCGGAAAGTTGCTGAGCGGCCAATTGGTCGCATCTTTGCCCAGCAGACCCAGCTCCTTTTGCCGCTCAAGGCGCGCCTTGCGGATGGCCACAGGCCCCACATCGTACTTGCCAGCGTAGCGATCGCTCCATTCGTCGGGTACCTGCAACGGATCGTGCGGGGCGGTGTAGGCAAGATAGGCAAAGAACGGCTCATCCTCGCCGCTTGCACGAAGGTATTCGAGCATTTTGTCGGTGTAGAAGGTGGTGGAATAGAAATCCTTAGGCACGCGGACTTCTTCGCCGTCTTCGACATAAACCGGAATTTCGCGGGGGCTGAGTTCGAGCATGTCGCCAAAATGGCTCGCGCCGCCCGGCAGCAACGCGTAGGATTTTTCAAACCCGCGTTCGTGGGGGCGCTGGTCCTCATCAACCGCAAGGTGCCATTTGCCCGACATCATGGTTGCATAACCGCTCGCTCGCAGGGCCTCGGCCAGCGTTACGACATCTTCGTGCAATTGCGCCGCGTAGTTGCGTGTGTTTTGATTGGGCCGCGCAAGATTATGCATCGTACCGACCCCGGCGGCGTGGTGGTCGAGACCGGTCATCAGCATCGCCCGTGTCGGCGAACAGGTTGGTGCGACATAGAAATTGGTCATGCGTGTCCCGCGCTCGGCAAGCGCGTCGAGATTAGGAGTCGCGATTTCGCCACCGAACGCGCCGATATCTGACCAACCCAGATCGTCGGCGACGATTACGACGAAGTTGGGACGCTCACCATCGCTGGTTGTTTGCGATCCAGGCTCTTCTCTTGCGCTGCAGGCGGCAAGGCCGAGCATCAGCGCGCCCGCCATAATCCACTTCTTCATGCTATGGCCCTCACCCTTCCATTCGTTCGGCGTGCTTCGGGACGCCGTTCGTTTCTTCAAATCGGTACGCAATTGTGTGCTGATCGAGCGCTTGCCGAGCCGTTGCTTGGTTTTCCTGCGCGACATGGGCGACGCGCGCAAAGAGCCCGTGCCGCTCGCTCTGCTCGACCTCGATTGATGCGTTTGGCGCGATTTCGTTGAGAGCGTCCTTCAAGACCCGCGCGATCGCCAGGACGCGTAGATCCGGCTTGAATATCTTGCCGACGGCGGTTGTTGGCATGGCGTCGAGAATGCCGATAAAGACGGGGTTGGCGGCTCGTTCGGGAATGCGCTCTCGCACAAAGGCCTGAAGCGCGTCGGCGTCTGGTAGCGCGCCATCATATTCCGGATTGAGAGTGACGTAGGCGCAGGGCAGTTCGCCCGCATAGGCGTCTGGTTGTCCGACCGCAGCGGCCAACGAGACCGCTGGATGTTCTGACAAGGTGTCCTCAATGACCTTTGGATCGATATTGTGTCCGCCGCGGATGATCAGATCCTTGGATCGGCCCGTCATCCAAAAATACCCTTCGGCGTCCTCTCGGGCGAGATCGCCGCTGATCAGCCATTCGCCCTCAATAAATACACCCTTGTTCTTGTCCGCCTGCTTGTACCCCATGAAGACGTTGGGGCCTTTGAAGACGATGGTGCCAATTTCGTCCGTGTAGCAGTCGCGCACATACCGATCCTCTTCGTCGAGGATCACGCATTTCATCGGCTGATACGGCACACGGATGCCAATGGACCCCACGCGCTTTTCGCCATCCAACGGGTTGCCGGCGCTAAAGAGCGTCCCCTCGGTCATACCGTAGGCTTCCATCACGGTGATGGGCGTGCGCTCCTGGAATTGGCGAAAGACCTCCGGAGCAATTGGCGCGGCGCCGCAGATAATAAAGCGCATGGAACTGACGTCGCTGTCGCCGATCGGTACATCCAGTAGCGCAGAAACGACTGTCGGAACCGTCGCAAAGTAGGTCGCGCGATACTTTTCGATCAGTTTCCAGAGGTTGCCGATCACGTCCTTGTTGCGAAACCCGTCGGGCGTCAGGTAGACCGCGCTCCCGCCGCAAGCGAGCATGTTGAGTCCTGCGTTGAAAAAGCTGTTCACATGAAACAACGGCAGCCCGCCGATCGCCACTGAGTTCTCATCAAAGCCCAGAAAATCGACCATCATCGAGGCTTCGTGGACCTGATTGGCATGGCTGTGCTGCGCAAGCTTGGGGGTTCCCGTCGTGCCACCGGTGTGAAAATAGGCCGCGATGTCCTCAGGATCGATGCGGCGTTGAAAGTCGAAGCTGTCGCCGTTTTCGGTGGCCAGAGCGTGCGAGAAGTCCAAGATAGGGACGCCCCCTTGGGTGCGTGCGACGGATGCGCTCTCTCCAGGCGCGTTGACCTGGAGAATCACGCGGAGGCTGTCGACCTCATCCGCGATCGCGCAGGCTTTGTCCCACATGGTTTGGTTGATCGTTGGTCCCGCGATGACAAGCGCTTGGGTCTCGGATTCGCGCATGATGTCGCGCAGCGCAGCGGGTTCGAGAAGCGGATTAATCGGTCCGACAATTCCTCGCGCCTGCGCGCCCCACATTGCGATTTGAGTCTCAGGTAAGTTGGGCAGGATCAAGGACGTCACACCGCCAACCTCAACCCCTGCTTTCGCGAGGGCGTTTGCCATCTGGTGCATCGCCGCTTTGAGTTCGCGATACGTCACGATGCGCGGTGTTTCATCGACAGCGCCGGTGGACTGAAACTGGATGGCGGGGCGTTCGGGAAAGCGCGCAGCCGACCTTTCGATCACGTCGATCGTGTTCTTGCCGCGCCACCGATCGCGCGCGGGAACGCGCTCAAAGTCTTCGATGTCGGCGAGATTTGCGATGCGTCGTCCCATGGTGTCTCCTAGCGCCCGACGCGCTTTATATGACCCGCGTCCAGACCAGCGTGTCGCGCCAACCAAAGGCGTCGGCCCACAGTGTCAGGCGGTGTTCGTCGTCAGCAAAGGTGTAAAAGCGCGGCAACGTAACCCCCGCGTGATTGGGACGACCTGCGGTCTTGGTCTGGTGGTAGACTTGCTCGGCATCGGCCTCGAACGTGCCCATGTAGCCAACATAGCCAAACGCCATGAGGATGAAGGGCGCGAGGTACTCGTATTGCTGGTCGGTCAATCCCGCAGCGCCCTGCGTCGCCACTCTTTCAGCCATGGCGTAGCGCATGCCGCGATCATTCGAGACCGGCGGTCGACGAGTGTCCATCAACGAAGCCGAGACCCAACCTGTTTCTGTGTAAATGATGTTGCCGGCGTACTGGCCGTCGAAAAACTCGGTTTCTTCATTCTTTTCAAGATCGGTGACCGTCCAGTGATCGATCTCCCAAACTCCGAAGAAGGGCCGCGTAAACTCGGTCACGCGACAGCCTTTTCGTCTTTTGATGGGGCAATGGCCTCGGTTCGTCCTGTCTCGAGATAGACGCCCCAGCGTTCGACCAAGTCTTTTACGTCACCGGTCCCGAAGACGATACGGTCTGGCCGCGCAAGTAACGCCTCGGCTTGACCCAAGAGCTCGGCGATCGCGCCATCCTCGTCCGCGATAACTGTCACTCCATCACGTTCGCCGCCCAGAATGCCGACAGACAAGACACCGTAAACAGACTCAGGCAAATCGCCTTCAAAGCGAGCGTGGTTGATGATCAGCAGTGGCCGGTAGCCCGCTACATCGTCGAAGCGGCGGCGTGACCCCGGGCCGTGTACAAAACCCTCCGGCAGAACCTCTCCGGAACCAGGCGTCTCAAGAATACCTTTGGTCATACGTGGGACGCCGGGGAGGGCAAAGGGTCGCCCGCCTTCGCGGTCCGCGATCATGCGGCGATCGCGCTCAGCGGCCTTATCCGGATCTAGGACACACACCACTCGGCCCATTTCGATCGCGCCTTCGATTACGGCGCGCGTCTGCGGTGCGCGCTCGGTCTGGAGTGTGTCCAGCAAGGTTTCGGGCGCTTCGCCTCGAACAACACAGCCGAGCTTCCAGGCCAGATTGGCTGCATCCCGAATCCCGGTGCACAAGCCCTGCCCCATAAACGGGGGAGTCTGATGCGCCGCATCACCTATGATCAGCACTCGCCCCTTGCGCCACTCACGGGCGACAAGGCCGTGGAATTGATACACCGCGCTTCGTTCAATTTCGATAAGCTCTGGATCGGTCCATTTGGCTATCCATGATTTGAGCGACTCGAACTTTACGACATCCTCGGCACGGTCATCGTGCTTGAGCATGAACTCCCAGCGCCGTCGGCCGGGGCCTGATGGCACGCAGGTCGTCGGGCGCTCAGGATCGCACATCTGCACGCCTTGGCGTGGAAGATCTGTCGCACCGTCTGGAACAAGGGCATCGACCACGACCCATGGTTCATCAAATCCAAGATCCTCCAATTCTATTCCTAGAGTTTGTCGGACCATGCTTCGACTGCCATCACACCCAACAGCGTAACGAGCCTTGATCTCCCGCTCCTCAGATGCTGTCTTTATGACAGCTTGAACACCCGTTTCAGCTTGACCCAGAGATTGAAGTTCGGCGCCAAGCCAGACGGTGACATTGGGCTCATGTTCGAGCTTGGCGCGGACGGTTCGTTCCATCGAAGGTTGGTGAAACAGATTGGCGAAAGGATAGCCGGTTGGGGCATCGCAAGGGGGTGGGTCGCGCTTCATCAAGACTTCCCAGTCCTGGTTGACGAAGTGATAGCCCATGCTCGGTATGGAATGCGCCAGCACACCATCAGCGCAGTCGATAAGGTTGAGCAGTCGCATGACCTCGTGATCCAGAACGATAGCGCGCGGTTGCTTATAGATCTCAAGGTCACGCTCGATCGCTAAGACCTTGAGTCCCTGGCGCGCGCACAGGCTGGCCATGACGGCACCCACCGGGCCAAGCCCAACAATCAAGATATCGGGAGCATCCATTCGGACCCCAATTCCCTCCCATGTTTGCCCCGCACCGAGGCCGGGCAGACCGGGATATCTCCTTCCCGGTATTTTTCGCTTGTGCGCAGAATAATATGTGATTATTTTGCATGTCAACAAATTTAAAGGCTCGCGACCCCGGTCGTATGAAAGCCGCTAGCTCGCCTGATCAGCGCGCATCACAAGGGAGGGAGTTTTGGAAACCTTAACGCGTAGTGCATCCAAAGCCTTTGAGATCGCCTATGTGCGGTTTGCTCTTCCAGATCTTGCGCCGATGGAGGCGTTTCTCGGTAGATTTGGGATGACGCCATTTTACAGCGAAACACCGGATGGAAGGCGCGTGCTTTACGCCAAGGGCTATGGCGGCTCGCCTTTCATTTATGAGGCGGTTGAAGGTGAAAAGGCGTTTATTGGCCTTGGATTCGAAGTTCATTCGATCCAGTGCCTCGAGAAGCTTGCGACGATGGAAGGCTCGTCTCCTATTGAAAGAGTGGCCGGGCCGGGGGCGGGGCAACGCGTCCGCTTTATCGATCCTAACGGATATGAGATTGACGCCATCTGCGATCGCCAACACGAAGAGCCAAGCTGTCCGGAAGAACGAGTGGGTTTCAACTGGGCCTCAAACCGTCAGCGGCTGGGGCAACCTGTGCGCCTAACTCCTGGCCCATCGCCCGTTCGTCGGGTTGGTCATTGCGTTTTGAATGTTCACGATTTTCGCGCAAGTGAACGTTGGTACAAGGAACGCTTTGGTTTCGTCACCTCCGATGAGATCTTCCTGGAAGACGAACAGCGGACGCTTGGCGCGTTCCTGCGCTTTGACAAGGGCGCTGAACCCGCCGACCACCATTCCATTTTCCTGGTTGGGAGCGGGACTACAGGCCTTAATCACATTGCTTTCGAAGTCGAGGATTGGGATCGACTCATGCTCGGCCATTCGCATCTCGAAGAGCATGGCTACGAGAAGCATTGGGGCATCGGAAAGCATCTCCTGGGCAGCCAGGTGTTCGACTATTGGAAGGACCCTTACGGCTTTGTGCTTGAGCATTACACCGATGGCGACGTTTTCGACGCGTCTGTGCCTCCAAAGAGAGAATCTCGCGAAACCTTATTGGGTGTGCAATGGGGGGCGAAGGCCCCACACGAAACAAAGGCACCCTCATGACGGTAAAGACTCAAAGGCGACAAAGGCGCACGCAGGAACGCACCGAGCTCACTCGGCAAAAGTTGCTGTCAGCGGCGGTATCCGAATTCTCAAGCCGCGGGTTTGACGGCGTCACCTCGCGCGATATTGAAATTGCAGCGGATGTTCAGCGCGGCCTTCTGAAGTACCATTTCGGCGACAAGGACAGTATGTGGCGGGCGGCCGCCGATGAGCTGTTTCATCTGCGCATCGACGAGATCAACCAGCAAAAGCAATTGGCGCAGGATTTGTCGGATCGCGAACAACTCGCGCTGCGTATCCGCGCCTTCGTTCGGTTCAGCGCGGAGCATCCCGAGCTCAACCGAATGATGGTGCAGGAAGGAAAACGCCATTCCTGGCGCACCGACTACATCATCGAAAACTACATCAGCAAAACGGCGGCGGGACTGAAAGATCTGACTCAAGCCAACCTTCCGATCGACGACGAGATTTTTGTGCATTGGTACTACTTTTACATCGGTGCTGGCGCCTTTGCATTCTCGGTGTCGCCAGAGGCCAAGCGCCTGTTCGGGACCGACGTTAGCAGCAAAGCCTTTATCGACCGCCACGCTGAATTGCTGGTTGAGTTTCTAATGAATCACTTTGAAACCTTCGCGAAAGGCAATTGATGTCTGACACTCCGGTCTTGATCGCTGGCGGGGGGCCGGTGGGATTGGCTCTCGCTCTGGCCCTGGATTTCCACGGGGTGGATGCGATCTTGCTGGAGCGTAACGAGACGACCACGCGCCATCCTAAAATGGACATTACCAACGGGCGCTCGATGGAACTGTTTCGTCAGCTTGGCGTGATTGATGAGCTGCGAGCGCAAGCGGTGCCGACATCGAACGATTATTCGGTGATCTGGTGTACGAAGCTGTCGGAATGGGAACTGGCGCGCTTCGACTATCCTAGCGTCGACAAAGCGCGTGAAACCTTGCGTAGCGCGAACGACGGGACGATGGCCCTGGAACCGGGCATGCGGGTCTCGCAAATCTTGCTGGAACCGGTGCTCAAGCGGGTCCTCGAAGAGCGCTGTGAGCGTATCGACGTGCGGTTTGGCTGGGGTCTTGAGAGCTTCACGCACACTGAGAATGGCGTGACTGCTCAGGTGAAATCAGCTGAGACTGGCGAGGTAAAGACCATCACCGCGGACTATCTGGCCGGCTGCGATGGAGCGGGCAGCGTCGTGCGCCGCACTCTTGATATTGCGTTGACAGACCTTGCCCCGCCCAACCCCGAGACCAAAGACGGTGTCACCGCGAAAGGCGCGCCGCCTGTGGCCAAGCGGCGTCTTTACATGATCCACTTCCGCTCGCCGGAGATCGAACGGATTGAGCGTTTCGGCCGGGCTTGGCATCTGCAATCGCCGCTCGGCTGGTCGATTATTGCGCAGGACGATGTCGACACCTGGACCATCCACTTGCCGATCAAGCCCGACGAGGACCCGGCGAGCTTTGATCCAAAGACCAAGCTTTTCGAAGCACTGGGATGCGAGATTGAGTGCGACATACTTGTTGCCAATCCGTGGAACCCCCGCCTCAGTCTAGCGGAGAGCTATGGGCAAGGGCGGGTCTGGATGGCAGGCGATGCGGTGCATCAGGTCATCCCGACAGGGGGCTATGGCATGAACACCGGGATAGGGGACGCGGTGGGCCTTGCCTGGGCGCTTTCTGGTGTCGTGCAGGGGTGGGGTGGTCCCAAGCTGCTCGAAGCCTATGATCTTGAGCGGCGCCATGTCGGCTACCGCAACCGCCAAGGCTCGCAGCGTCACTCGCTGGTTCGGGCCGATGTTCGCACCAGCTATACGCCAAAGGTGCACGAAGATACGCCCGAAGGCGCTGCGGCGCGCGCGCATCTTGGGAAGCATATCCAGGAGCTGGGCAATCTTGAGAACGAGGCATGGGGCCTTGAGTGGGGCTATCGTTATGACGAGAGCCCGATCATTTGCCATGAGGATACCGGCGAGGCGCCGCCCTATGAGTGGGAAGCCTATAAGCCCTCAACATGGCCTGGCGTGCGCGTGCCGAACCTGTTCCTCGAGGATGGAGAGCCGCTGTTTGACCGACTAGGGCGTGGCTTCACCTTGCTGCGTTTTGGCGGCGCGACGAGTGAGGCGCTGGAGCAGGCCGCCGCTGAGGCCGGCCTTCCGCTTGATGTCGTCGACATCAACAGCGCTGCGGCCGCTTCGCTTTATGACCACAAGCTGGTTCTGGTGCGGCCTGACCAGCATTGCGCATGGCGCGGCAACGCCGATGCGCCGGACGCCATGAGCGCCAAACACATCATAGATCGGATCAGGGGGATGGAATGACCGGATCAGACGATGCGGCAAAAGCCGAACTTTTAGCTTTGGTAGAGAAGGCCAATTCCCAAATGGGAGGGGCGTATAAAAACAAGGTCATCGGCGGTCGTCCCGGTGAACGACCCCGGTTCGAGTTTTATCACGCGGCGCCCTCTTTGTGTTCGCATAAAGTCCGCACTGTGCTGGCGGAAAAGGGTGTGCCCTACACCTCCCACGACATGTCAATCATGCCGATTGGCAAGTTCATTCCCGAAAACTACCGGCCTGAATATGTGCGTATGCGCCTAAAGGGCGCACCTCAGGCCGCTTACGCTGAGTCCTACACTGGGGAATCCTCGGTCACCAACATGGGATTCGACCCGTGCGTCGTCCCGACACTCGTTGACCTTGAGGCTGGGCGAGTGGTCGTGGATAGCCGCGTCATCTGCGAGTATCTTGACGCAAACGCGCCGCAGGGGAAAAAGCTGATTCCGGCTGAACGACGCGAAGAGATCGAAGCGCAGGAGGCGCTTGTCGATCAGGCTCCGCACGTGGCAGCGCTTTACGGCGCGCATCCTGAAAACGACCATCGGCCTGCCGGACTGCGCAACAACATCACCGGCGTTCATGCGCGTAAGATTCGGGTGCTGGAATCGGTGCTCGCATTCCTTGGCGACGATCCCGAACTGGCGCCCGCTTACCGCGCCAAGATTGCTAAAGAAAAAGCGGCTGGCGAATTCATGGTTGACGCGGAAGGCATGCGCGAGACGCACCGCAAAATGGCGCGCCATGTCGACGATCTGGCGCACCAACTCGCGCAGCACGACGCGCCGTGGGTGTGCGGAGAGGCCTATTCGATGGCGGACATTCTGTGGACCTGCAGCCTTTGGCGCATGCAGTGGCTCGGCTTTGGATATCTTTGGAGGGGTGTCTCCGGGCGCGAGCGTCTGGAGGGTTATCTCGACCGGGCTTTCCAGCGTCCTTCTTTTCGTAGCGCGGTTGTCGACTGGGCGGGCGCGCATGGCCCCTCGGATCATGTCGAAGAGCACGCCACTGGGGCAGCAAAGCGAAAATTTGCGTTGCACATCTTGCGAACCAACAGCTGGCCGGCGGTCTGGTTTGGCGATCGAAAGATCAAACTGCCGCCCTTAGCGTCGGCCTAAAAGAGACACTTGGGAGAGGGACGGGAACATGAGGCTCATTACATTCACACTTGAGGGCGCGACGCGAACCGGCGCAATAAAGGGCGATGGGGTTGTCGATCTGAACGCGGCCAACAGCGCTATCCCGGATGAAATGGTGGCGTTGCTTGAAGGCGGTGACGCGATGCTAGCGCTTGCTGCGGCAGCGGTGGAAAGTTCTTCGCCGGTTGCGGCTTTGTCCGATGTAAAGCTTGAAAGCCCCATTTTGTGCCCGCCCAAGATTCTGGCGATTGGGCTAAATTATCGCGACCACTTCGACGAGATACCGGCTGAAATCAAGGAGAAGCGCGGTCTCAAGCTTCCTACCGTTCCGGTAGTCTTCAACAAGCAAAGCACCTCGGCGAGTGGACCTTATGATCCGGTGGATCTCCCGCCGGAATCGCCCGAGCTCGACTATGAGGCTGAACTTGGCGTGGTGATTGGTAAAACCTGTCGCCGGGTGCCCAAGGAAAAGGCGCTTGATGTGGTGGCCGGATACACCGTGCTCAACGATGTGACCATTCGCGATTGGCAGCGCGCGACACCAACGATGACGATGGGCAAGAGCTGGGACACCCATTGCCCGATGGGACCGGCGATTGTGACGAAGGATGAAGTGAGCGATCCGGGCAATTTGGGCGTGCGCACAATCATTGATGGCGAGACTGTCCAGAATTTCAACACCAGCACCATGCTGTTCGATATCGCCTCGCTGATCGCGCATCTCTCGACAGCGTTCACATTGCGTCCGGGCGATGTGATTGCCTCGGGCACGGGCGCGGGTGTTGCCGTGTTCCGTCCGGGGCAACCCTTTATGACCGCCGGCCAGATCTGCCGGGTCGAGATTGACCAGCTTGGCCATATTGAGAACCGGATCGAAGCGAACGCGCCCAGCTTCATTCACTGATACAGGCTCGGCCTGCCTCGTGGGCGGGCCTGAAAGGCGAGGGGCCGATTATGCACCAGTTGAAATTGTTTCATTTCCCGCGCGCGTGTTCGCGGGTCACCATGTGCGCTCTTGAGCACGCTGGTTTCGAGTATGACGATCAGGTCGTCAACATTATGAAGGGTGAGCAGAAGTCTCCCGATTACTTGAAGATCAATCCGAGCGGTCAGGTGCCAGCGCTTCTGGTGGATGGCGATCGCAACGTTGTCCAGAACGCCTCGATCTTGTTGTTCTTGCACAGTCTCAAGCCCGAGGCTGGGCTCTTGCCGGCGTCCGATGATCTGGTCGAACAGGCGCAGCAGCGCTCGGATCTGATTTGGCTCTCCTCTACTCTGCACCCGATGGTACGACAGGTCCTGATGGCTATGCGCTTTACCGACGGCGATCCTTCGGGCGTCCGGGCCAAAGGGATCGAGATGCTCGATGCAACGCTGCCCGGGATTAACGCACGGCTGGCGAACGCGCTCTGGTGGTATGGCGAGGAGTGGTCGATTGTCGACACCTACCTCAGCTGGGCGATGGGGATCGCTCTCGCTGGCGGTTATCCGGTCCTCGAACAACCCGCAATCGCCGGCCATCTGCAGCGGGTAATGTCGATGCCTGCGATGCAGACGGTGATGGCGCGCGAAGAAGCAATCATAGCGGCGCATAACATCCAGTTCCCATCATGAGCGGGGCTGTGGACGCGGACGCTGTGGCGGCGGCAACAAGCGCTAGCGCCTGGGACAAGGTCTATGAACGCAAGGCGGTAGCGCTTCTGGCGGTCGGATTTGGTCTCGTTGGCCTCGATCGCTTCATTCTCAACCCGCTCTTTCCCGTTATGGCCGAAGACCTCGGGCTGGATTATCAGGATCTGGGCCTCATTTCGGGCATACTGGCGCTGACATGGGGAATTTCCTCAGTCTTTTCCGGAAATCTGGCGGACCGTATCGGTGGCAAGCGCGTGCTCATCACGTCCGTTCTGCTGTTCTCTGCGCTTGTGGCGTTCAGCGGATTGGCGGTGGGGCTGATCAGCTTGCTGATTATCCGCGGGCTTATGGGGCTCGCCGAAGGTGGTTTCGTCCCTGCGAGCATCGTGGAGACGGTGCGCGCGTCAAAACCCAGCCGTATCGGTCTTAATGTCGGTTTACAGCAAATGGCGATGCCGCTGGTGGGTCTTGGGCTAGGCCCTCTCATTGCGGTGGCTCTTTTGAGTGTCTTGCCCAGTTGGGAATATGTCTTTGGCGTGGTCGCCATTCCCGGTTTCATCGTCGCCTGGCTTATGAGCCGGGTGCTGCGCGATGCGCCTTCTCTGGATCAGGCCGCTGACGAAGCGGTTCAGCCGAGCGCGGCCCAGCGCTCAAAGCCGACTCTCTTCGCACCGTTCGCGCACGGGAACGTGCTGTTCGGCACAATTGCGATGATCTTCTTTATCTCCTGCCTGATCACGCTTGCGACCTTCATGCCAAGCTATCTGACCGATTACATGCAGCTCTCGATGGAGGAGATGGGCGCGGTTCTTGCGGTGCTCGGCGGGGGCGGTGTCGTCGGCATGATTGTCATCCCGGCGATTTCGGACCGGTTTGGCCGTAAGCCTGTGATGCTCGGCGCGCTGATCATCGAACTGGTGATGTTTGCGGTACTGCTTGCCAACCAGGCGTCCGGAGGCCCTGTCCTCACCGCTCTGTGCCTCTTCCTGATCTCGATTATGAACTCTGGGGTTGTGGCGATTATTGTGGGGCCGCTGATCAATATGAGCGTGCCGGCCACTATGGCTGCGACCGCCACCGGACTGGCGGTTGGCCTGGGTGAGGCGCTCGGCGGAGCGGTCGCCCCCGCTATTGCTGGCGCGCTTGCCAACGCTGTGGGTATCCAATCGATCCTTTATGTCACGTTTGGAGCCACCGCGGTCGGGTTCCTTGTTGTGCTTTTGGGGATCAGAGAGCCAGCGAAGCTTCCCTTGCCCGAGGGCGAAGAGCGACGCGGGGAACCGGCCTCAACGCCGGCCAAAGGCGCCTCCGCCAAGGGCAGCGCGCTAAGGCGCGGAGGCGGCGCCTCGGCCGGCTTCTAATTCCCCAGGGGCCGTTCAGTTCGTGAGCCGCCAGTCTTTCAGGACAACGCTTTCCTCTGCGATTTCGACCTCCGCGCTGGCTGTCCCGGCTTCGGGATGGCTGGCTGAGAGGCTGTACGCGCCGCTGCCCGGTTCAAGGCCGTCGAACCGGAATTCGCCAAACGCGTCTGATAGCGTCGATGCGATCGGTTTCCCGTCCTGTGAAAGGTGGACATCCGCCCCTTCGACGCATTCAAGCCCTCCCCCGCTCTCGATCACTAGCGCACCGCCGACAAAGCAGGATGTGAAGCGATAGAGGTTCTTGTAATAGACCCGCGGGCGGGTTCCGAGATGAGGTTTGAGGACCTCAAGCCTTTCCTCTCTCGCACGCTCTTGCATTTCCGCATCGCTAATCTTGACCGCTTCGACCGCGCCTTTGGGGCTCACGTCGACGAAGCGCGGATGCGGCCAACCGGCATCCAGCAGATGCGCGTCGAAGATCCAGTGCTGCGGCAGTTGCAACTCTTCGTTCCAGATGACCGCACCGAACGGACACGCTTGTACGATATCCTTGCGTCCCTTGGCCTTGATCGGATCGATGATCACAATCCCATCGGGCCTTTTTGTCACTGCATCACCGCCCACTTTCTGACATGGGCCGTTGTCGCAATGGTTGCACATTTGGAGCAGGTAGCTTGTGTCCACCACGGGCGTTTCGCCGCGCACCTTTCGGTCGACCCAGACGATATCGCCGCCTTCCTCCGGGATCGGAGCGCAATAGCCAGGATGATCGTTGCCGACATATTCGTCCTTGGCCGCCAGCACACAATTGTTGGCGTGGACGCTGTTTGCCACATCGATGATCAGGTTCCACTTGGGTGTGCGATCATCCAGTCTCTCGGAAGAGGTCTCAGGCGGCTTTGGCATTGAGCAGAGCCTCCCGGTGTTCAAATCTCTCAACTTCGACCAGCGTCGAATTCGGGCTCATCGAATGCGTCTTGCCAACTTGCGGGCGGTCGGGCGTGAGCATGTTTAGGCACCCGCCGATCTCCACCGTTTCATTACCGACCGTCACCAGATTGAACTTGGCGCTTGATTGATAGCCCTTGACCGATCCCGCCCCGATGATGGCTGACACATCCGCGGCGCAAATCACCGAACCGCGATCGTTGAACACTTTCACCAGATCGCGATCGCCAATGCCACGCTTGGCCGCGTCCTCAGGGCTCATGCGCAGAAGCCAGAAATAGTGGCCGTCGATCAGCGCGCGGTGATCAGCGATCTGATCGGTGAAGCTGGTGTTGTCGACATGAGTGTGAAAGCTGTAGCGGCTGTGCGTGCTGACCATTTGGAGCGGATATTTCGATGACAAATCGATCGCGCGCGGACCTTCCCAAGAGGGCGTGTAACGGTTGACCGCGGGTCGGTCCGGGTGTTCCTTTTCCATGCGGCGCAAGGTCGTGGGCACGAATTCGAATTTCCCGCTTGGCGTCTGTAAACCCTCGCCAAAGCGATCGGCGTATTGCGAGGGCAGGGGCATGGCCTCGGGCAGGTCCTTTTTGCGCCCTTCGGCAAACCATCGCATGGCGACAGGCGGTCGCAGCACCTCCTCTTCGGGCGCGACCACATAATAGCCTTTTTCGCAGAACTCCTTCCACGAAATCCTGTCGGGAAGGTCCGAGCTGTCAAACACGCGTTTGCACCAATCGAGCTCGCTGCAGCCCTCGGTGAAGACCTGACCCAGATCAAATCGTTCGAGCAGTTCGGCGAAGATCTGATAGTCGGACTTGGATTCTCCGAGCGGTTCTATGCATTTGTGTTGGAGCGCGATGATACGGTGGTTGAGCATCTCAAAGCTGTGATGACCATAGCCGCCCGCGTTGCCCCATTCGCCGATATCCCAGCGCTCAAAATTGGTGCAGGCGGGCAAGATGACGTCGGCAAAAAGCGCCTCGCCTTCCATGAAGATCGACTGGTTCACGACGCAATCGATACTCTCGTGGCGATAGGCGTCGATCCAACGGCCCGATTTGGTCCCGGTGCTGAAGATTGAGCCGCCAAAGCGGTAAATCATCCGGATCGGGGAGAATCCGGGCGCCGGATAGCTCACCTTTGTGAACTGCGCCTCTTGCGAGGTGCAGTCCCACAGATAGCCGTCCGCGTGGCCGTCTATGATAGCTTCAGGGATTTTCTGTTTTGGAACCACCTGTTTGATCGGGCTCATGCTCACCACATGCGGCATGCGCTGGTAGTTGTTGATCGGATTGCTCGAATTGTTGAGGTCGCCCGAAATGCCGCCCTCGGCGTAACCGGGGAAATAGAAGTGGAAATCGAGCGGCGCTCCGCAGCTCAGATTGCCGAAGTTGACGCCGGGTTTGCCCCAGCCTTGCATCGCCATCATCATGACCATGCAGCGCGCCCATTGTGTGCCATTTGAACCGCGATTGGCCCCGCCAAAACCAATTCCTCCCGCGCCGCAGGACAGATAGGTCTTCTTGCGTCCCCAACTGCGCGCAAGCGCGCGCGCGATATGCGCAGGGACGCCGGTCTCGCCCTCTTGCCATTCCGGTGTTTTGGGGACGCCGTCTTCCTCTCCCAGCACGTAGGCGCGCCATTCGTCAAAGCCGGTGGTCTTCTCGCGCACATAGGTTTCGTCAAACAGGCCCTCGGTGATCCAGACGTGCATGATCGCAATCGCAAGCGCTGCGTCAGTGGTCGGTTTGATCGGGATCCATTTGCCGCCAAACAATTGCGCGGTGGGGTTATGGTGCGGATCGATGTGAACAAATTCTATGCCAATATCGCGCGCCCATTGGCGGCGTTCGGTGGCTTCGAGGCCGGCATAAGCGCCGTTGGTGCTTTCGGGGTCTGATGACCAGAAGACAATCTGCTCGGCTTCCTCAAGGCAGTCTTCAAGCGTGCCGTAACTTGATGGCATCCCCACCTTCAGTGTGTTGCCATAGTGATGCGTCGCGCCCCAGTACCAGCCTTCCCAACTGTCCGGGTTCATCAGCATTCGAGTGCCCCCGATGAGATTGCAGAAGCGGGAATGGGCGCTGATGTAATAGCCGATATTGCCCCACATCTGGTGCGAGCTGGTGGGCATGAAGATCGAACCCGGTCCGTATTCGCGTTTTTGCCGCTTCATCTCCTTGGCAACGAGGTCCAACGCTTCGTCCCAACTGATCCGCTCATACCCCGAAACGCCGCGGTTCTGGACATTGCGCTCGCCCTCGGGATCGTAGTCGACCCGCTTCATCGGGTGGAGAATCCGGTTCTTCGAATAGACCATGCCGCGTGTCGATAGAGCGTGCGGTGCAACAGCGCCCAAGCGGCGAGGGGTGAACTCTTTGCCGCGCGCTTTCACGGTCCAGCTGGGCGCGTCCTTCTGGTCAAAGATGATCGGCGTTGTCCGCGTGATCCGACCGTCCTCGACATAGACGTGCACCGGCCCGCCATTGGTTGTCATTGTGTAGCGCTTAGACCCGTCGGGCATGGTCTGGCCGTATTTGAAACCACCCGCTTCGCGCTGGGCGCGCTGGACGAGCTGCGCCATCCAGTTTCCGACCGTGTCCGACCCTTCCAGCGTCACGAGGAAGTTCTTTGCGGCGTGAATGCGATAGAGCATGTCGGGCTTGGGGCTCAGCATTTTGAGCGCGGTCTCGACATTTTTGAAGATCATTGAGGCGTCCGGCGAAGGGTGTACGCCGGCTTTCGAGGTCATCTGACCGCTGGTAAATTCATAATACCGTCCAACCGAGCCATCGCGCAGCCGGATTTGGTACACGCAATCGTGCTTGCGCATCTCTTCCGCAAAGGCCCGGCTCTTCTTGCGCGCGCGCGCAAACATGGGCCCCAGCGCCATAAGGATTGCGCGCATAGCGGTGCGTTGGATCGATCCCTTCATCGCCTCTCATCCCATTTATGGGTTCGCGCCACGCCGCCCTATTTGAGCCGTTAAGCGTCCCGCGGGCACCCCTCCTAGAGTGTCTTTAATCGCTCGAAAGCGAAAATGACAACTTTAAATTTGTTGACATGCGAAATAAGCTCGTCATATTTCGCTTACGAGCATAATATGCCGTAGGTCTAAACACCGCGGGAAGACGGTGGGCGGACCGACACATGGGAGGGAGACCTGATGGCCGGATTGAGGAATTCGCTGCTCGCGAGCGCAGCGACTGTGATGGTCGTACCTACGTCGGGGGCGTGGGCGCAAGACCAAGAAACCGAATCGCAAGACGAAAACGTGATCGTGGTGACCGCTCGGAAACAGGCGGAGACGCTCCAAGACGTTCCGATTTCGGTGGCGGTGACGCAGGGCGAGACGCTCCGCTCGAACGTCGTGACAACTCTGGAAGACTTCACGCAGAATTCGCCGACTGTCACGGTTACTCGTACGCCGGTAAGTGATGCGATCTACATTCGCGGCGTGGGCTCCGGAACAAGCGTGGGTTTCCAGCAATCGGTCGGCACGTTTGTCGACGGGGTCTATCGCGGGCGTGGTCCTGCGGCTCGATCCGCTTTTCTTGACATTGAACGCATCGAAGTTTTGCGCGGTCCGCAGCCGGTTTATTTCGGCAACAGCACTGTGGGCGGCGCTTTCAACATAGTCAGTCGTGGTCCGACCGACAGCTTGGAGGTAAACGCGCAGACCAGTTATGAGTTCAACGCAGATGAATGGGTGACAGAAGTCGGCGTCGGCGGTCCTTTGAACGATATCGTCGGCGTGCGAGTGGCGTATAACCACACCGAAAGCGACGGTTGGCTTACAGACACCGTGCGCAACGAGCGTGTCCCTGTGGTCAACAACGACGCAGTGCGCGGCACCTTGGTGGTCGACCCGGCTTCGGGTTTTGATGCCACCTTCAAAGTCGAATATTCGGAAAACGAGGAAGTTGGCGGCCTTTTGCAAGTGGTCGAATGCAACCCGAGCGTGGCACCAGTCTTTGGCCCGGCTTGTAACCCATCGATTTTTGGTGTGCCCGGATTTGAGGACGAGCTTGATTTTCGGCTCGCGCGTGGCGGCGTCTTTCCCAACGGCAAGGTGCAGGAAGACGGCAATTTTCTCGACCTTTTGAACATATCGCTGGGCATGAATTACGAATTTGGTGACGGCCACACGCTCAGCTCGGTCACCGGGCTCGTTGATTACGACAACCGTCGGCTTGTCGACGTGGATGCGGGGCCTGGTCCGTCGGCCTTTGCACAAGCGGATAGGACAGAAGACTTCCAACAATGGAGCCAGGAGCTGCGCCTAACATCGCCGCAAGATCAGCCGCTAACTTATCTTTTGGGCTTGTATTACGAAGACGGCGAGCTCGACTACCTGCAAAGATCCTCCAACGGCCGCGCTGGTCCACCGGGAAATCCGCTATTCGACGGCGTGCTTTCAGAGGGCACGTTTGTTCAGGATCAGACGACCTTTGCCTTGTTTGGGTCGGTCGCTTACGAGATCACTGATAGGTTGACGCTGTCAGTCGGCGCGCGTTGGAGTGATGTCGATACCGACGCGGTTAAGCGACAGCGGACACTGACGCTTGACGGTGATCCGGCTTCACCAGCCTTGATAGCCGCCGCAGCGGCGCCGGGCCCGAACCCCCGAGACGAACACGACCTTTCGGGCTCAAGAACGGACCGCGACCTTACGCCTTCAATTGAAATTCAGTACGAACCCGTTCCCGAGGTAACTCTGTACGCTTCGTACAAGGAGGCGTTCAAAACGGGGGGCTTTGACCCGCAGATTCAGTTGGCGGTCCTGGCGCTGCCCACGCCGCTTGACCCCAATGGCGGGTTTGAGTTCGATGATGAGCAGGCCGAAGCGTTTGAGATCGGGGCAAAGATGTCCCTCCTCGACAACACCCTGATCTTGAATCTGGCCGCGTTCCATACAGACTTTACCAACCTGCAGGTCGCCAGTTTCGACAGCGCAACAAACTCGTTTGTGACCGGCAACGCTGCGGGCGCCCGCACGCGCGGCATTGAGCTTGAAGCCACATGGCGGGCGACCGACTATCTTTCATTCAACACGTCGATGACGCTGCTGGATGGTGAATTCACCGAGTTTGACACAGCGCAATGCAACCGGGAACAGCAGGCCGCCTTCGTGCCCATGGGGCCAGGGGATCAGTGTATCACATCAATCGATGGCCAGACGTTGCCTTTCGCACCGGATTTCTCCGGCAATGTCGGATACAATCTCGATTTGCCAATCACCGATACATTGAATCTGGTTTCGACCGGAGCCATGAACTTCACAACCGAATTCACCTGGGGCCAAAACCCTGACCCCATTGAAATCCAAGAAGGTTTTGTCAAATTTGACGCGCGCATCGGTGTCTCTGGCAATGATGGCCAGTGGGAGCTGGCCTTCTATGGCCGCAACCTCACCGATGAGGTGACCTTCCGTTTCCTTGGCGAGCTTCCGGGCCCCTCGGGCCGTTTTGCGCTGGTTGATCGCCGGCGCGAACTGGGTATCCAGGCGCGTTTCAACTACTGACTACGGGCTCTCCAAGGGGCCTGTTCTTAGGCCCCATTCTCGGAAAAGGGGGCGGGCATTTACCCGTCCCCTTTTTTGGTCCTGCTGCGCGCTCGGATCCGTCGCGCCCGCCGATAAAGGTCGGCCTAATAGGGGTGAAGCCTTAGCCATTCGACATATTCGGCCAAGGCCGCTTCGAGGTCGTGTTGTGGGCTAAAGCCGAAGTCTTTACGAAAGGCGGCGCCGTCAAATCCCAGATCAACCGCCTGTGCGGGCAGGTCATCGGCGCTGATACCCATACGTTCGGCGCTCTCAGGCGCGACTTTCATCAGCGCTTCGAACTGTTCGCGCGGGACGCGGGTGAAACCGCTGCTGATGTTATAGACCGGCTGTGGAAGGGTTTCGGCTTCCATCGCGATGCGAATGCACTGCGCGTTGTGGCGCACATAATTGACCGGCATCGAAGCGAGCGCTGCCCATAGTATCTCGACCGGAGCCCCGCCGTAGGCCAGGTAACCCTTGAACATCGGCAGGCGGCCCGCGGCCACATGCGCGGCGATCCCAATGGGGCTTCCCAGCGCTTTATAGCCCGGCCCAAACATCATGGGCGCGCGCAATACCGCGACTTCCAGCTCGTGCGGCTCGGGTTTTTGAGTGCCCGGAGGGACTGATAGCCCCATCTGAAAGTTCTGACCGTAGTCGAGCGCAATAATCTCGATCGCGCGCTTAGTTGCGACTTCGAATTTAAGCATCACTGTGTCGTCGGCGTTGCTCGGATCGTTGACCACGGGCGGAAACGTTGCCGCTTCAGTGAACGGCGGTGTAAGTCCCCCGTAGACGGCCATGGATCCGCCCATAATTACGCGCTTTACTCCGGTCTTGCGCGCGCTTTCAAAGCAGTTGAGCAGCAGCGGATAGATTTCGTTATTGGTATCGCGGGTCAGCGCGTATTGATGGGTGTGCGCGACCATTGCCATGCCGTTGAACTGGTGCTTTTCGAACAGGGCGCGCACCGCTTCTGCATCACCCAGATCAACCCGTTCGACCTGGATCAACGGGCTTTCTCGCGTCAGTAACTCGCCAACCTCGTCGCTTGCCTTGCGACTGGAGACTACGACATGTGACCCGTTTGATGCGAATTCGCGCGCTGTAGCGGCGCCGAGCATCCCGGTTCCGCCAGCAATGAAAATCTTGTCCATGATGTTTCCCCCGCAAGGTCGTGTGACACGCGGGTCAGCCCGCTAATTTGGAGCGCAACTCCTCACCGGGCGTATGGAAATTGAACTTATTGCCATCGAGGTCTCGGAAATAGGCGCAATAAAAGCCGGCCGGCCGCATTCCCGGTTTGCCCTCGCATGTGCCCCCCAGCTCCAGCGCCTTAGCGTAGAGCCGGTCGACATCGGCCTCGCTGTCCACCGCAAGCGCGACCATTGTTCCGTTGCCCAAGGTTGCCTCGTTGCGATCAAGCGGCGTGCAAACGGCGAACCAAGGCTTGCCCATCTGGCTGCCCCATCCCACGATATGAAACATATCGATGATCCGCTTGTAGCCCAATTCACCCATCAGAACGTCGTAGAATTCCGCGGCGCGGGCCTTGTCGTTGGTGCCCACCATGACATAGCCGAACATGCCCAGCTCCCCTCTTTATTGGTTGGTGCGAAGCTTTTCGTTGGACGCCATGGTTGCGCCTAGCTTCGCGTAACGATCCTTCGTGTCCTTTTTCCAGCCGTCAACTTCGTCATCCGGAATGCCGTATTTCAGGCCACGATCGACTCCGGGGCGCGCCCGTATCCGGTCCACCCAGGCGACGATGTTGTCGTATCCGGTGATGTCGATCTTGCTCCATTTCCATCCACGCACCCAAGGGTAGATGGCGATGTCGGCAATGGTGAAGTTGCCCCCGCAGACAAAATCTTTGGCACCCAATTGGTTGGATAAGACGCTTAGCAGGCGTTGAGCCTCCTTGTTGAAGCGTTCAAGCGGATGCTCGCGCTTGATCTCGGGAATATCGGTCAAGTAGCGCGTGTAGCTCAGCTTATTGCCGAACACCGGTCCCAAATTGGCGACTTGCCAGAACAACCATGGGAGAACGTCCCAGCGCCGCGCATCAAGCGGCATAAGGTCCGATGGAAAGGTCTCGCCCAGATACTGAAGGATCGCCCCGCTCTCCATTATTGCACGCCCATCGTGCACCAGAGCGGGGATTTTTTGGTTCGGATTGATCGCAGTGAACGTGTCGGAAAACTGCTCACCTTCCATCAATTGAACGGTGTGAACCGAAATCTCCGGCAAGCTTACGCCCGCTTCGATCAGTTCTTCCAGCATGATGGAAATCTTCCACCCGTTCGGCGTCGCCGCCGTCCATAGCTCAATACTCATCGCGCAAAGCCCCTCCCAAATTGGCCCGTCGCCCTGTGGGTCTTACGGTGTCGGCAATTGCGCCATGATTTCGCTGGGGCTGATCACGGGGCGATCCAGCACCGAGGCTTTGTCTTCGCCTGAGCGGTATCGCGCGATCAGCTCTTCAGGGTCGAATTTGACGCCAATCGGATTGACCGCAAAATCGCTTTCCGTCAGCCACTTCGTGGTTTCCTCATTGCTGTCAAAGCTATCAATCTGAAGCTCGATTTGATTGCCGTCAGGATCGCGATAATACATCGACAGGGTACCGCCGTGATTGATCGTCCAGTAGGGCAGAATATCCAGATCGCGCAGCCGCTCATAGGTTGCGAAGAGGTCGTCGAGCGAAGCGTAAGTGTAGGCCCAATGGTCGACCCCATTTGCTTGCGGCGAACGATCACCAAGGCCGGGCTGATTCATGATCGCGAGACGGTGATGCTCTTCATCGAATGACAGAAACACGATCATTGGCGATCCCATGACGGTCTCGGCTTCGAGCACGGTCTTGTACCATGTGACCATCTCTTCGAAGCGCGAGGTGCGCATCACAATATGCGCGAACTTGGCCGGAGCGATCTTACCGCGCTCAGCAGCGGTCTTCGGAACGGACGGCGGTGTCATGGCCAAAGTGTTCATGTGATTTGCTAACCCTCCCATCTAAAATTTGCTTGTTATCAAAAATAATATGTGATCTTATGACAGTTGTCAAAAGAGAAATTCGGAAAGGACGTCGGGTGGACCGCGGATCGGCTGCCGTAATCGATAGCCCACAGGGCAAGACCGAGCAGACGCGCGCGGCGCTGATCGAGGCGGGTATCGCGCTGTTTTCGAGGCATGGATACGAAGCCACCAGCACACGTCAGATCGAGATGAAGGCAGGGGTTCAGCGCAACCTGATGACCTATCATTTCGGCAGCAAAGAAGCCTTCTGGAAAGCGGTCATGACGCAGCTGTTTGATGCGATGCGCTCGACGCTCGAACCTTCTATCGTTCAGTCGCAGGATATCTCGCCGAGCGAGCGCATCCGCTTTGTTGCGCGGCGTTTCGTACGGGCCAGCGCGGTCATGCCGGAAATTGGTCGTGTCATGCTGGACGAAGGCCGCAGCCGAAGCTGGCGGCTCGACTGGCTGGTGGAGGGATACAGCCGCCCGCTTTTTGAAGCGCTTGAGAGGCTGGTTGGTGATGGGCGCCGAGACGGGCCAGATACAAGCATCAAACCGATCCAGTTTTACTACCTGCTGGTGGGCAGCGCGACGATGTTCACCATGTCAGCCGAATGCGCGCTGCTTTCTGGCGAAGATCCGCTTGAGGATGAGATGATCGACGCGCAGGCCGAGACAATCGCCAGTCTACTGACGTCAAGACCGGGATAGATGCTCGGAAGGGAGAGGGGATGAAACTTGCAAGCTATGAGGTCTCCGGACGGGCGTCCTACGGCATCGTCAAAGATGGCGGTGTGGTGGATTTGGGTTCGCGTCTGAGTGACACCGCACCGACTTTGCGCGGCCTTTTAGGCGGCGATATGGCACAGGCCCAAGCGCTGGCGCAAAGCGAAAGGCCGGATCATTCGCTCAGCGATGTAAAGCTGGCGCCCGTCATTCCGGACCCTGGAGCGGTGTGGTGTGTCGGGCTCAACACGCACAGTCACTTTCACGAAGCCAAGGATCGGATGGGATTCAAGGACCTGCCCCCGGTGCCAATGTTCTTCCTGCGCTCGCAGCACACGCTCACCGGATCAGGCGAGCCCATGGAGAAGCCCAAGCTTGAACCGCACTTCGACTACGAAGGTGAGGTTGCCGTCATTATCGGCCAGCGCTGTCGCAATGTTTCGGTCGAGGAGGCGATGAACCACGTGGCCGGCTATGCGTGCTTCAACGACGGGTCGGCGCGTCAGTACCAGATCCGCAGTTTTCAAGTGACGACCGGTAAGAATGGCTATCGCAGTGGCGGGTTCGGCCCCTGGATGGTCACCGCCGACGAGGTCTCTCTGGACGATCTTGCGCTGCAAACCCGGGTCAACGGTGAAGTGCGCCAGTCTATGAAGATGGACGATCTGATTTTTTCGGTCGCGCAGCTTATCTCGCACATCTCCGAAGTGACCTGGCTGGAGCCCGGCGATGTGCTCGTCACGGGATCCGCTGAAGGAGCTGGCGCGTTGCGCGACCCGCAGATATTCTTGCAAGATGGCGACGTGGTCGAAATCGAGGTGTCGGGCATTGGCACGCTCACAAATCTGATCCGCGAGCAAGCGCTGTGAGCGTGTTGGAGACCGATGTCCTCATTGTAGGGGCCGGTCCGGTCGGCTTGATCAGCGCCTTGCTGTTCGAAAAGCTTGGCGTGCGCACGGTGATCGTTGAGCGGCGCGAAGGCCTGCACACATCGCCCCAGGCGCATGTGATTTCCTCGCGCAGTCTCGAGATTTGTCGCGCCGTTGGCGTTTCGGATGCGCCGCTCCGTGCGCTCGGCCCGGCGCCGCAGGACATCGCAACTGTGCGCTGGGTTGAAAGCCTGACCGGCCGCGATCTTGGCGTCTTCTCCATGATGCGCCGACCGGACAAGATCGCGCGCATGTTTGCCAACTCTCCGTCTCCCACGATCAATCTTGCGCAGGACAAATTCGAGACCGTTCTGGCTGACCACATTTCTGACACGACCCGCATCTTGTTTGGTCACGAATGGTGCGGCTACGAAGAAACCGCTCAGGGCTGTGTGTCTCATGTCACCTTGCCCGATGGCTCGCAGCAAAGCATCGCTTCACGCTTTATCATCGGAGCCGATGGCGCGGGGAGCGCGGTGCGCCGGGCGATCGGCTCGCAGATGGAAGGGCCGTGTCAGATCCAGAACTACATCAACGTCCATTTTCACGCCAATCTCCGCGAACGGCTAAAGGGGCGCGAAGGACTGCTCTATTGGGTCATGACTCCTGAGACATATGGTGCGTTCGTCGCACACGACATCGATCAAAACTGGATCTTCATGAAGAATGTCGACCGGCCGATGACGCCCGAGGATGTCGATCACGATCGGCTTCTGACCCAATTGCGTCAAGCGATTGGCGCGGATGTCGAATTCGAGATCCAGAGCGTGTCGACTTGGGGTATGACGGCGCAAGTGGCCTCGTCCTATCGCGAAGGCTGCGTGTTTCTCGCGGGCGACGCCGCGCACCGTTTTCCGCCGACCGGTGGGATCGGCATGAACACCGGTTTTCAAGACGCGCACAACCTGGCCTGGAAGATAGCCATGGTTCTAAAAGGGTGGGGGGCAACTTGTCTCGATACTTATGAGAGCGAACGTCGTCCTGTGGCGCTGCGAAACTCGTCCCAAAGTCATGAAAATTACGAGAAGATGGCGCGCGTTGATTCGACGTTAGATGCTGATGGCGACGGGATAGCAACGCAGGCCGATTTCGACACCGTGCTCCGCGACGCGAAACTCTTGCAAAAGGTGCAGGCCGCGATCGACGAGCAGGCCGAACACTTTGACATGTCGGGTCTGGATCTTGGCGTGTGCTACAGCGCGCCCGGAGTTGTCGAGGATGGCCCGCCACCTCAAGCTGAAAACCCGGTCACGACCTATACGCCATCCACAACGCCGGGAGCGCGCTTGCCGCATTGCTGGCTGGTCAAGGATAGCGAGAGGACGTCGACGCTGGACCTTGTGCGGATGGATGGATTTTTGGTTCTCCACTCTGCGCCCAACGAGCCGCTTGAGACTGCCATCGAGGCGCTACGCAAGCAGGGCTATCCTTTGTCCAGCGCCATGATAGGCGCCGGTGGGGTAGCCAGCGCCGCTGACACCGCTTTCGCGAAGCTTTTCGCGCCCGACGTCGTCCTGCTGGTGCGACCCGACGGCCACACCGCCGCCCGGGTGGGGGCCGAGGAAGCCGCCCGCAAACTGCCACAAGTCATCAAGACTCTACTCATTCGTGAGCGAGCCACTGAGAACGCATGATCGGGTAACGATCATTCAATCGCAAAACACGAGAGGGAGACGTGTCGCGATGAACGGAGCTGAAGCCTTAATTGAGACTCTGCATTTGTGCGGTGTTGATGTCTGTTTCGCCAATCCTGGCACTTCCGAAATGCAGTTGGTTGCTGCAATCGACCAGCAGGATGGCATGCGGGCGGTTCTGGGCCTTTTTGAAGGCGTCGTGAGCGGCGCAGCGGATGGATACGCCCGCATGGCTGAAAAGCCAGCGGCCACACTGCTGCATCTTGGGCCTGGTCTAGGCAACGCTCTTGCAAATCTACACAATGCGAAGCGCGCAAGCAGCGCGATGATCAACATTGTCGGCGATCACGCCACCGACCACTTAAAGTTTGACGCGCCTTTGACATCGGATGTGGTTGGCGTGGCCCAACCGATGTCGGACTGGGTGCGCACCTCAAACTGCGCGTCTGACTTGGCGCAGGCTGGAGCTGAGGCGTTTGCCGAAGCGATGACTTATCCCGGCCGGATCGCAACGCTGATCGCGCCTGCAGACCACGCGTGGACCGATGGAGCGCTGCCCGTTTCAAAGCCCAATCCCCCCGCGCCACCACGCGTGACGCGGGAGGAGATCGAGCGCGCCGCGGCGGCGCTCACGTCCGCGGCCAGCCCAGTGCTGTATCTCGGCGGAACCGCGCTGCGCGAGAGCGCTTTGCATCACGCCGGCCGGATTGCGGCCGCCACGGGCGCAAGGCTCGTATGCGAGACCTTTGCCGCGCGGCTCGAGCGCGGGGTCGGTAGGGTCGCGGTCGAGAGACTCCCTTACTTCGGCGAGCAGGCCGCCGAGTTTCTGGAGGGAACTGGTTCGATGGTGTGCGTGGGCGCCAAGCCGCCCGTGTCCTTTTTCGCTTATCCCGGCAAGCCCAGTTGGCTTTCGCCGGAACAGGCCGACTTAGTCGATCTGGCTTCGGAAAAGGTTGATGCGTTGGACGCGTTGGAGCGGATCGCCGATGCGCTTGAAGCCCCGAATGAGCCCGCGCTTGTTCAGTCCGCCGGGGTGCCGGAGGTGCTCTCGGGCCCGTTGACACCGCAATCGGCGGGCACAGTCATCGCTAACCTTATCCCGGAAAACGCGATTGTTTCGGACGAGGCTGCTACCGCCGGTCTTGCCTTTTTCCCGATGACACAAGGAGCGCCCAAGCATGATTGGATGATGCTGACCGGGGGATCTATCGGGCAAGGCCTGCCTCTGGCGCTGGGCGCGTCCATTGCCTGTCCGGATCGCAAAGTCCTGGCGCTGCAGGCCGACGGATCCGCAATGTACACGGTGCAGGCTTTGTGGACGATGGCTCGTGAAGTGTGCGACATCACCACCGTCATTCTCAACAATTCAAGCTACGCTATACTCAATGTCGAGCTTGCGCGTGTCGGTGTTGAGACGCCAGGTCCCAAGGCGCGCTCGCTGCTTGATCTTGGCAATCCCGAGCTTGATTGGGTCTCAATTTCCACGGGCATGGGGGTCCCGGCGGTCAAAGTGCATACGACCGAAGAGCTCCACGCCGAGCTCGAGCAAGCGCTCGAAAGAAAAGGGCCAAGACTGATCGAAGCCATAATCGGCTGAAACGGGCACACGCCCAAATCGTAGGGCAACCAAGAGCAGGAGAGGAACGCACGATGGCCAAGATACTAGTTTGGAGCGTAATGGCGGCGCTGATTGCGCTGCCGTTGGCGGAGCCAACCCTGGCGCAGGAGACCATTGTCAATCAGGACGAACTGGCCAAAATCGCAAGCGCGGAAAAAGCTGGCACGAACGATGAGCGTCTGCCGGGGCACGCCGACAGCTGGATTGCTTTGGCCATTGTGATCACATCGATACTGACCGCCTTGGGTCTCAACGCCGCCAAGCCGAATGTGAGAGCGATTGGCACGTTGCTTGCCGCCTCGGGGTGTTTTGCCGTTTCGGTGTGGTTCTTTTGGGCGCTGGGCTCGGGCGTGTTCGGATCTCCGCGACCTGCTGACTTGCCGACCGATCATATAAAACCAGCCGTGCTCGGTTTGCAGGCCTCGCTGGCCGGTGTGGCGGGCCTTGTTCTCATGTACTCTGCCACGCGTCAGGCTTCGCTGGGCAAGGAACGCGCGATAACGATGCGCAACGCGCAGGCGAGCTACGGCAAGGCTTCGCGCTATCTCCATTGGGTGATCGCGCTGCTCTTTTTGGCGCTTGTGCCGATGGGGATATTTACAAGCATGATTCCCGAGGGCGCGTGGTATCGAAACGGCTATTATGTGGTCCACAAAACGCTTGGCCTGCTGGTGCTGGGTCTGGTGGCGGGGCGTATCCTCTGGAATTTTGCCTCCCCTCGTCCAAAGCTCGATCCATCGCTGAAGACGTGGGAACGACGCTCCGCTCACGGCGCGCATCTGATGCTCTATTTTTTCATGCTCGCCTTTCCCATTACGGGTCTGTTGATGTCGAGCTTTGCTGGAAAGCTATCGCATTTCTTCGTGTGGGATGTGCCGATTTTTGTAGGTCCCAATATGGAGGCTGGGCTGCCCTTTGGGCTGCTGCACAAGGTGATTTTGCCTTACCTTCTTTACTTAGTGCTGGGAGCCCATGTGATCGGCGCGCTGAAGCATCGTTATCTGGACAAGCATGAAGACGCGTTGTCTCGTATGGTGTCATGAAGGGTTGTCCGACAAACGAAGCGGGAGTGAGGGCGCGGCGCTCGCAGCAGCGCATCAGCCGCACATCGAGAGCCTACTTCTCAAGCGCGGGATCGATGCTTGCCGAGGGACGGTGCGGTTCGGGCGGAACCCGTTGGTCCGCCTTGGCTGAGTGGCGAAACCCTATGGCCTGATTGCAGGCGAGGGTGGAGCGGCCCGCGCCAACCAGAGACAACCTCGCGTTAGACTAACAGCACCGCGATTGACTGCAGTCATATGGCGCCAATTGTCCTGAGATCCGTCAAATTTGTCGCTTCTTGTCCTTAATCGGATCTACCGATTCACATAACCTTCAGGCGTACTTTGACGGTTTAGGGATCAAAACCGTGCCGATGGACTTGCCGTTTTCACTCAATGAAAAGAAGGCCTTGGTGATTGGCGTCGCCAACGAGCATTCGATCGCGTGGGGTTGCGCCAGAGCCTTCCGCGCGGCGGAAGCTGACCTCGCTGTTACCTACCTGAATGAGAAGGCCGAGCCGTATGTAAGGCCTCTTGCAGAGAGTGTCGGGGCAGAGATCATCTTACCATTGGATGTCGAAACGGCCGGGGAGGACGAGGCCGTTTTTGGCATTCTGGAGGAGCGGTGGGGCAAGCTGGACATCCTCCTTCACTCCATTGCATTTTGTGAGAAACACGACTTGCACGGACGCGTTATCGACTGTTCCCGCAGTGGCTTTGCCCGAGCCATGGACGTGTCCGTGCATTCCTTTATGCGGCTCCTACGGCTTGCCGAACCACTGATGGCGCCTGGGTCGACGGCGATGACGGTCACCTTCTACGGCTCTGAAAGAGTCGTAGAAGACTACAATGTCATGGGGCCGGTCAAAGCCTCGCTGGAAGCCGTCACACGATACGCAGCCGCCGAACTCGGCGAAGCGGGCATATCTGTGCACGCCTTATCGCCAGGGCCTTTAGCCACCCGCGCCGCCAGCGGCATTGCTCACTTTGATGCGATGCTCGCGCGTGCCGCGGAAAAAGCCCCCACACGGACGTTGGCGACAACCAAAGATGTTGGCGCTTACGCCACTTTCCTCGCCAGTGAAGCAGCATGCAATGTGACCGGTTGCGTGCACATGATCGACGGTGGCTACAGCATTGTGAGTTAACCCCCCCTCCCGCCCCGAATGGCCGCTGACTGCATTGGAGACCCCCCGAAATGCCCAAGACGCAATCCGACAAAGCCAAGCAATTTGCAGAGACCGCTGCGCAGCAGGGCAGTATTCTCCAGACGATCGCAAAGAAGCAAAACAGGCACCTCAGTGAGGCGCTCAGCAGCGCGATGGCGGACTTCAGAGATCAGATGGCTGACATGCGCTCCAACGAGTGGGCGGTCAACACACCCGTTACTATGATGCGCGCCTGGAGCGAATACATCCGCGATGCTTCGGCGCGCGGCGCCAAAACGCTCGATGTTATGCGTCAAACCGCGGACGCCGATCTAGAGCACGAAGCGTCTGGCAGCCCGCCTCTGCTTGATTACGAATACAATCTTCTGATGGATGGCGCCGACTTACCCAATCCATGCAATTACATTCTGCTTGAGATTATCCCACCAACAGGGACCAAGATTGACCCAAAAAAGCGCCCGTACATTGTGATTGACCCGCGCGCTGGCCATGGCGCGGGTATTGGCGGCTTCAAGCAGGACAGTCAGGTCGGCGTGGCGCTTGCGAAAGAGCACCCCGTGTACTTTGTCGCTTTTCGAGCTCAACCCGAAGAGGGTCAAACCCTCGCCGATGTCTGCGATGCCCAAGCGGCCTTTGTAAAGGAAGTCGCTCGCCTACACCCGAAAAGCAAGAAGCCAATTGTGATTGGCAATTGCCAGGGGGGGTGGGCGACTGCGGTTATGGCGGCCACCCATCCAGAAATCACTGGGCCGATTGCGCTGAACGGCGCTCCTTTATCCTATTGGGCGGGTAACGTGGGGCACTATCCGATGCGGTATTCCGCAGGTGTCTATGGTGGTCTTGCGACGACCATGCTGACATCGGATCTGGGTGGCGGCATTTATGATGGCGCAAACCTGGTTCTGAATTTTGAACAGCTCAATCCAAGCCGCAACTGGTTCGGCAAATACTACGACCTTTTCCGCGACGTGGATAAGCCCGGGACAGCGGAGCGCTTCATTGATTTTGAGCGCTGGTGGGGCGCTTTCTACCTACTCACCGATGAAGAGATGCGCTGGATTGTCGATCAGCTTTTTGTTGGCAATTACCTCGGGCGCAATCAGGCTCAATTGTATCCGGGCGTCCCGATTGACCTCAAGCAGATCAGGAGCCCTATCATCTGCTTCGCCTCGGATGGCGACAACATCACCCCGCCGGCGCAGGCGCTCAATTGGATCCTCGACACCTACGCAAGCGAGCAGGAGATCAAGGCCAAGAAGCAGCGGATCTTCTACATGCTGCACGACAAGGTGGGGCATCTTGGCATCTTCGTATCGTCCGCCATCGCCAAGAAGCAGCATAAGGGAATGGTCTCTGTGCTCGACACGATCGAGGCGGTTCCTCCAGGACTATATGAAATCTGCATTGAGGACGAGACGACCCATCGCGATGGACCTGAACGCGACACGTTTGAAGTCAGCGTAAACGCCCGAACTTTCGAAGAGCTTGCTGAGGTGACGGGCGATAGAAGCGATGAAGCCGCCTTCGCTGGAGTGGCACGCGCATCCGAAGCGGGAGCCGAAATCTACGACACCTTCATGCACCCCTTCGTAAAGGCAACGATGCCGCCAGCGGTGGCGAAAATGATGCGCAATGTGCACCCGTTGAGGGTCCGGAAAAGGGCTTTTGCGAGCAAGACACCCCTGGGCATGATGGCCAAGACAATGGGTCGCATGGCACCTGAGGAACGTGAGCCGATAAGCGAGGACAACCCCTTTCTGAAGGCGGAGCAGGCCTGGGCGAAGGCCGTCACCACATACATGGATATGGCGCGCGACATGAAGGAAGCCGCATCAGAGAGCGTTTTCTTCTCGCTGTGGTCGACACCTTGGGCGATGGCTTTCGGAGAGCCCAATCGAAAGCTTCGTCATCACGAGCGAATCTCCAACTGGGAAGACATCCCCGAGGTCCACAACGCCCTTGCCAAGGTTGATGATGGCGGGATTGCGGCAGCTATCATTCGGCTTGGTCTTGCCTATTCTGGACAAAAGGGCAGCGTTCAACTGGTGCAGATTGAGCGGATGGTCGAGGCGTTCCATACTCTTGCACCGTTCAAGGCAATGTCAGAAGAAGAGCGTCGCACTTTGCTCGGCGAGCAGCGACTGATTGTTGAGTTCGCGCCCGATCAAGGCCTTGGCTCTTTAACGTCTCTTATCAAAACGCAGGCCGACAGGAAGACCGCTGAGAGTGTTCTGCGGTTTATCTTCCAGACTGACCGAAAGGATGTTCCCAAACACCTACGCGATGCTTGGGAGGAAGTGGTGGCGCATCTTGACGCGGCCACTAAGGCGTCATCGGTTGCGGCCGACTAGCGGTGCTGGTCAGCAACATCCCCTTTGATGAGCTTGAGGTTGGCATGACCGCCAGCGAAACCCGGCTTTGTCGTGCAGACGAGTTCTATATTTTCGCGAACGCCTCAGGAAATCACAATCCGTTGCACATGCCAAGCGGCGACAAACCCGTCGACACGGCGGCGACAGCGCCGGGCATGTGGGTTGCATCGCTTATCTCCGCAGTGCTCGGTAATAAGCTGCCCGGACCCGATACGCTCTATCAGAACCAGACGCTGCGCTTTTTAAAGCGGGTGGGTGCAGGGGATACTCTGACGGCTCATGTCCGGCTGTTGGAGAAAGGTCCGGACCGTCTGGCGAAGTTTGAGACGTGGGTTGAGACTGCCGATGGCGGACGGATTTTGGAGGGCCAGGCCGAAGTTACCGCGCCCGAAGCGGCGCACACCTATGAAGTGTCGGATGTGCCGGGTTTAACCGTGCGTCGGCATCGGCACTTTGATGAGCTGCTTGCAGCGGCCAAACAGTTTGAACCGCTTCGAACCGCAGTGATCGCGCCAGAGAAACACGATGCGCTGATCGGGCCGGTCCAAGCCGCCGAGCATGGGCTCATCGAGCCGATCTTGGTCGGCGATCGCGCCAAGATTCATTCAGAGGCCGAGAAAGATGGTCTCGATATCTCGCAGTTCGAGATCATTTCAGCGGACAGCCACATCGCGGCGGCGAAGCGCGGCGTCGAGCTGGTTCATGAAGGGGCGGTCGTGGCGCTGATGAAGGGGCATCTGCACACCGATGTTCTGCTCAGCGCGGTTGTCCACAAAGACAGCGGATTGCGCATGGGGCGACGCGCCAGTCATGCGTTTGTGATGGATGTGCCGGGCCTTGACCACGCCCTTATGATCACCGACGCGGCCATCAATATCGCGCCTGACCTGAAGACCAAGGCTGACATCGTTCAAAACGCGATTGACCTAGCCATTGCCTTGCGGGTGGAAAATCCACGGGTGGGCGTGCTGGCGGCGGTCGAGACCGTAAACCCCGCTATTCCCTCAACCCTTGATGCGGCGCTGCTGGCCAAGATGGCGGAGCGCGGCCAGATCACAGGCGGGCTTGTCGATGGGCCACTGGCGATGGACAACGCCGTCGATCTGGGCGCTGCCCGTACCAAGGGCATCACATCCTCGGTCGCTGGGCAAGCGCAAATTCTGGTGGCGCCCAATCTGGACGCCGGGAATATGATTGCCAAGCAGCTCACCTATCTAGCCCATGCGGAGGCGGCTGGCCTGGTGCTCGGTTGCAAGTGTCCGATCATCCTTACCAGCCGCGCCGATAGCGCGAAGGCGCGCCTGTGTTCCTGCGCGCTCGCCGTGCTTGCTCACGAAGGAGCCAAGCCGTGACCGCTATATTGACGCTCAACGCGGGAAGCTCTTCGGTTAAGTTCTCAGTCTATCTGTCCGACAATGACCTGACACGGCTTGCGCATGGCCAGGTTGAGAGCGTCGGAGACGCCGCGCGCCTATCGCTTGAGCACGGCGAGACCAGGATACAGCAGGAAGTCCGCGCCGATAATCAGGCGGTCGCTCTAAGCGTAATTCTTGAGGCTCTGCAGCCCGTCTTGAAAGGTCGGCGTGTGGCCGGGATTGGCCATCGTATCGTGCATGGCGGAAAGCGTTTTGACGGTCCTGCACTTTTGACCAGCGACGTGGTTAAGCAGCTTGAGGCGCTTGCGCCGCTCGCGCCCCTGCATCAACCCGCCAACCTAAGCGGGGTGGTCTCTGCCCGAGAAGCCTTTCCGGGTGCGATCCAGGTCGGATGCTTCGATACTGCCTTTCACAGGAACCATCCATGGGTGAACGACACTTTTGCGCTGCCCCGCAAGCTCTATGCCGAAGGCGTCCGCCGCTATGGTTTCCATGGGCTGTCATATCAATATGTTACCGAAGCTTTGCGTCGGGATGCCCCAGATATCGCAAAGGGGCGAGTGGTTATCGCCCATCTCGGCAACGGCGCGTCGATGTGCGCGCTTCGCGATTGTGTCAGCATCGGCTCAACGATGGGGTTTTCCGCGCTCGATGGCCTGCCTATGGGCACGCGCTGTGGGCAGCTTGATCCGGGCGTTATCCTATATCTGCTGGATCAAGGTTGGTCGGTCGAAGCGATCTCCGACCTTCTCTATAAGGAGAGCGGCCTCAAAGGTCTGTCGGGCATCAGCCATGATATGCGCACACTGCTCGATAGCGACGCGGCTGAGGCGCGCGAGGCCATCAACTATTTCACATTCCGATTAAGGCGCGAAATCGGCGCCATGGCCGCCGTCCTTGGCGGTATCGACGCGCTCGTCTTTTGCGGCGGCATAGGAGAACATGCTGCTTCTATTCGCTCAGAAGCGGTGCGCGGTTTGGATTATCTGGGTTTGCGCATGGATGAACCAGCAAACCAATGCAGCGAACCCAAGATAAGCTCGGGCGATGTAGCAATCCTCGTTGTCCCCACCGATGAAGAGCGTGTCATCGCCCGAGCAACCCAACATCTCCTCCAATCTGAAAGCGGGCATTGGCCGTCAACGCCTCTCCCGGTCGGCGTGAGGGCAGCCTCGTGAAGAACGCTCTCAAGCCAGAAGCGGCCGCGGCCCTCGTCAAAGATGGCGCCGTTGTGATGATCGGAGGCTTCATGGGGGTTGGCTCGCCGCACCGGCTGATCGATGCGCTGGTGGAGCAAGCGCCCAGAAATCTGACTATCATCGCCAATGACACAGCCCAGCCCGGCGTCGGTATCGGTAGGCTGGTCAGCGCGGGATCTGTTAGCGCTCTGATCACTTCGCATATTGGGCTCAACCCCGAAACGCAGGCCAAAATGATCAGAGGTGAGATCGACGTCGAGCTCTCTCCTCAAGGCACGTTGGTCGAGCGCATTCGCGCTGGTGGCAGCGGTCTGGGCGGTGTCCTTACCCGCACAGGCCTCGGCACGCCGGTCGAAGACGGCAAACCGACCATCGATATCAACGGTGACGCCTATCTTCTTGAGACCCCTTTGCGGGCCGACTTTGCCCTGATCGCGGCCAACGAAGCCGATTATGTCGGCAATCTCAATTACGCGCTCACGGCCCACAACTTTAACCCGGTCATGGCGCTGGCAGCGGATATTGTGATCGCGGAAGCGCAGACCATTGTCCCTGTCGGGGTAATCCCGCCCGATGGCGTCAAGACACCGGGTGTTCTGGTCAGCCATGTGCTGGAAAGGGCGGCCTGACCATGACAAGCGCTCTGAAAGATCCTGCTTCGCGTGCAGACATTGACCCCAAGGACGTGATAGCCGCGCGTGTCGCTGAAGAAATCCAATCGGGCATGTTGGTCAATTTGGGGATCGGCTTGCCCAGCCGTGTGGCGGGCTTCCTCAAGGGTGTTGAGGATGTGTTTTTTCAGGCCGAAAATGGCGTGATTGGCCTTGGCGCGCGACCACCCGAAGGGATGGAAGACCCCTTCCTCACTGATGCCGGCGGAGCCTTTGTCTCGGCGGTGCCAGGCGCGGCTTCGATTGACAGCGCCATCAGCTTTGCTCTGATCCGAGGAGGTCACCTGGATATGACAGTTCTCGGAGGCCTCGAAGTGGACTCCCATGGCTGCCTGGCCAACTGGACCGTTCCGGGCAAAATGGTTCCTGGGATGGGCGGTGCGATGGACCTGGTGGCTGGCGCGCGCAAGGTCATTGTAGCCATGACTCACACAGCTAAGGGCAAACCCAAGATCAAAGACACCTGTAGCCTTCCGCTAACGGCGCTGCGCCGGGTCGATCTTATCGTCACGGAAATGGCGGTTATTGAACCCAGCGACGCTGGTCTTTGGCTGCGCGAGCTGGGACCCGGCCAAACGCTTGAGAGCGTGCAGGCGGCAACGGAGGCGCCGCTTTTGTTTGATGGAGAGCCGCCGCAGATGTCTTTGCGCCTGCTACCCGTCGAGACAACGGCCCAGGAGCAAGCGTCATGATCGATGGTATGATGCGTTACTCCCGGATAACCGAAATTGTGGGCGATATCTTGCGCGTCCATGTCCCTATGGCCGCGTCAAACGAAGAGCCGGCGGCCCGCTTGGGCGACCTAGCGGTGATAGAAGATGGAAACGCTCGTTCTTTTGCTCAGGTTATTGGCATCGTTCGCGACCTTGTCTCGCTGCAGGTGTTCTCAGGCACCAAGGGCGTTTCAACAACCGCCTCGGTTACCTTCCTGGGCCGGCCGATGCAGGTCTCCTATTCCGAGAACATACTGGGCCGCGTGTTCAACGGTGTGGGCGAAACGATAGATGGCGGACCCGAGCTGACCTTGGAACGCCAGATCACAATTGGCGGTCCGTCGGTCAATCCGGTGGATCGGATCGTCCCGAACAAGATGATCCGCACGAATGTGCCCATGATCGATGTCTTCAACTGTCTGGTGGAGAGTCAGAAGATTCCAGTGTTTTCGGTCTCCGGCGAACCTTACAATCCGTTCCTGGCGCGGATCGGAGTGCAGGCCGATGCGGATGTTGTGGTGTTCTGCGGCATGGGGCTGATCTTTGATGATTTTTACATGTTCAGGCAGACCTTTGAGGATTCCGGCCTGTTCGCAAGAACGGTGATGATCGTAAATCTCGCCGCCGACCCAATTGTTGAGCGCCTGCTTGTGCCGGATATGGCGCTCGCCATTGCTGAGCGCTTCGCGGTTGAGGAAGGCAAGCGCGTCCTTGTCCTGATGAGCGATATGACAGCCTACGCCGACGCGCTGAAGGAAGTGGGCATATCGATGGAGCGGGTGCCCTCCAACAGAGGCTATATGGGCGACCTCTACTCCCAGCTCGCCAGCCGCTACGAGAAAGCCTGCAATTACGCCAAAGGCGGATCGGTCACGATCCTTTCGGCCACAACCATGCCGGGCGACGATGTGACTCACCCCGTGCCCGACAACACGGGGTACATCACCGAAGGCCAGTTCTATCTGCATGACGGCGTGATTGACCCGTTCGGCTCGCTCTCGCGCCTCAAACAGAATGTTATCGGTGAGGCCACACGCGAGGACCATAGCCAGATCATGAACACCATGATCCGCTTTTACGCCAGCGGGTGTGACGCCGAGCAGAAGCAGGCGATGGCTTTTGAGCTTTCCGCCTTTGATGAGCAGCTCGTCAAGTTCGCGGCTCTGTTCCGCGAGCGGTTCATGAAGATTGATGTCTCCATGTCCCTTGAGGATGCGCTTGATTTGAGCTGGCAAACCCTGGCTGAGTGTTTTGAGGCCGACGAATTGCTGATGAAGCAGGCGCTGATCGACAAGTACTTCCCCGCCAAGCCCGACACGTCCGATGCACCGTCATCGCCAGCGCCGGACAGGCCTGGCCAGCCAATGGATATGGCCGATGGCTAGGCTCCAACTCAACAAATCGTCTCTGGCGCGCGAAGTCAGCAGCCTAAAGACTTTTGAGCGGTTCTTGCCAGCGCTTGACCTTAAACGCCAGCAGCTCATGGCGGAACAAAGCGCTGCGAGACGCGCTCTCGCCGACACGGACCGCGAGATTGAGGCCCTAACCCAGGATTTAGGAGCCAAGGCTCCGATGCTGGCCAACACCAGCGTTTCGATTGATGCGCTTGTGAATGTCAAGCAGGTGCAGCGCGGCACACAGAATGTCGTGGGTGTTACTCTTCCAGTCTTGAAGTCCGTCCAATTCGAGACGCGCCCCTACAGCAAACTCACAAAGCCGCATTGGGTCGACTTTGTGACCGAGCGGCTCCGCGCGGCGCTCGAGCTGCATATGCGTCGCAGCGTCGAGGTGGAACGCATCGCCATCCTTGATGAGGCGGTGAAGACAATCCGGCAGCGCGTAAACCTGTTTGAAAAGGTGCTGATCCCGCGCACCAAGGCGAACATAAAGCGGATCAAAGTCTATCTTTCGGATGAGCAGGTCAGCGCCGTGGTGCGCTCAAAGCTCTCCAAGAACAGGCACGCCGCGGCCGCCGCGCAGAAAGCGGATGTCGCGCAATGAGTATCGCGCCCTTGAAACGCGTCGCCGTGATCGGGGCTGCAAAAGATAAGCAAGCTTTGCTGCAAGGCTTGCAGGCGCTTGGCTGCCTTCACCTCACGCCCCTTCAAAGCCCGAATAACGCGAACGCGCTTGGGAACAAAGAGGTTGAGCCACCCACGAACGCTCCGATTGCCGAGGCGCGCAAAGCGCTCAAATTCTTGAATGACTGCCCCATCCAGCGGCGCCATGTTGTGCGCCAAGAGGGCTTTCGCTTTGAGGAAAGCGTGGCGCAAGCGCTTGAGGTGAAGACGAAGCTGCGCGTTGCGAATGACAAGTGCGATTACTTGCGCGCGCGGATCAAGGATGTGGAGCCTTGGGGGAACATTGATTTCTCCGACGAAGGGGCCCCGGCGGGCCATCACTTCTGGTTCTACGTTTTACCGCGGCACAAGACCGACGCGCTCAACGCGGTGTCGCTGCCCTGGTGTGTTGTGGCGGTCGACACCCGGTTCGCCTACCTCGTCATCGTGGCGCGAGAGGAACCTGCGCCTGACGCGCTGCCCGTGCCGCGTGTCCATCTGGGGTCGCAGTCCTTGAAGACCCTGCGCGAGGAGCTGCGCGACACGGAAATACATCTCGACGAACTCGCAGCCCAGCGGGGCGCCCTTACGCGCTTTAGCGGACTGATAGAAGCCAATCTCAACGCTGCGGAAAACCAGGCTGAGCTTAACCGAGGCGAAAAGGCGTCCTATCGCGATGATGCCTTGGTCGCGCTGCAGGGCTGGGCCCCGGTTGATCAGCTTGACGATATCGAAGGCTTTGCGCGGGCCAAGGGTCTCGCCGTTCATTCGCAGGAGCCGGGCTCTGATGACGCGCCGCCAACGCTTCTGGAGCAGCCTGACAGCCGGCAATCGGGCGTCGATTTGTCGCTGTTCTATCAGGTTCCCCGCTACGGCTCATGGGACCCGACGCTGCTCCTGCTGATCTCTTTTCCGCTCTTCTTCGCGATGATCATGGCGGATGCGGGCTATGGCATCGTTCTGGGCGCTTTGCTTGCCCTATTCTGGCGGCGCCTTGGCGCGAGTGTGCGCGGGCGATCTTATCGGCTTTTGGGCGCGTGGCTGGTGTTCGCCACGAGCTTTTATGGCGTGCTGGTGGGCAGCTATTTTGGAACTTCACCACCCGATGGTAGCCCATTGGCGGCGCTCAACATCCTGTCCATAAACGACTTTGACACGATGATGCGACTGTCGATCGGGGTGGGTGTTCTGCACATCATCATCGCCAATGTTCTGTCGGCCTATGTGCATCGCAGCGCGCCCGACATGCTCTCGAAATTCGGTTGGATAATCATCTCGATCAGCGGTTACCTCCTCTACGCGATAGGATCATCCGACCTTGTCCACCAATTTGCGCCTCCAGCGCTGTGTGTTGGCGTTGCCTTGGTCTTCTTCTTCTCCAGCGAAGCCAAAGGGGTGAGCCTGAAAACCCAGTTCAAGCGTATCCTCGACGGCGCGCAGGCTCTCGCCGGAGCCATGACTGCCTTTGGAGATGTGCTCAGCTACATGCGGCTTTTCGCGCTTGGCCTGGCCAGCGCGTCGCTTGCGGTCACCTTCAACCAGTTGGCTATGTCCGCGTATAATGCGTTGCCCGGACTGGGCTTTCTGGCCGCTGCTCTCATCCTTTTGCTGGGCCACGGGCTCAATCTCGCGCTCGCGATCATCAGCGGCGTCGTGCACGGCCTTCGGCTCAATTACATCGAGTTCTTCAAATGGGGTTTTGATGATGAAGGCGAGGCGTTCAGCCCCTTTTCCCTGAAACGAGTGGAGGCGACATGAATGAATTTATGATCTTGCTCGGCTGGAGCGGCATTTACGCGCCGGTGGCCCTCGGTGCGATCGGCAGCGGTATGGGTTGCGCGCTCGCAGGCTCGGCCAGCATCGGAGCGATGTTGGAAAGCGAGAGTGGCTATGGCCGGTTCGTCGGAATGTCGGTCCTGCCTTCGACGCTGGTGATCTACGGCATTGTGGTGATGTTCACGCTCAACCGCCCCGTTACTCCAGAAAACGCCGGTGGGCTGTTCGCGATAGGCGTCCTTTCAGCGGTGTCGTTTCTGGTCGTCGGCATATGGCAGGGCAAGGCCTGCGCTTCGGCGATTGCCGCGGCCAAGGACAAACCAGAGATTTTTGGAATCTCGCTCGCGCCCGCCGCGATTATCGAGGGGTTTGCTGTCTTCGCCTTTGTCTTCGCGCTCGTCGCAGCCGGCGGCATTCCGGCTGCAAGCTGAAGGATAGATGGGCATGGCAGGCAATTCGGCGATCGAAACCGGCGCTTCATCCGGTGTAAATGAGCTTCTCGCCCGTTTGCGCGAGGATGGCGTCTCAGCCGGCCGCAAAGAGGCGCTGGAATTGGTCCAAGGTGCAAGAGCGGAGGCGGCCAAAATTCGAGAGAGCGCAAACCGGGAAGCTCAAGCGCTAAAGGACGCGGCTCAAAAGGAAAGCGAGGCCCTGCGCCGGGCCGGCCAGGATGCGCTGGAGGCTGCTATTCGCGACGCGATCCTGGAACTCAAAACACAGATGACGAACCGGTTTCGGGCGGACGTGCACCGGCTGGTCTCAACGGAAATGAGCGACCCTGAGTTTTTGCGCACGCTCATTATAGAGTTGGCAGGACGCACCAGCGTTCAAACCCGCGCCAAAGATTCTTTCTCAGTGTTGCTCCCGGAGAAAGCTCTGGGCGGACCAGAATCAAAGGATGACGCAGACGAGTTTGAGGTGGGCCCACTTTCGGATTTTGTGCGTGGCATTGCCGGTGATCTTGTCCGAGACGGCGTGACGTTCTCCCCATCGCCCGATTTTGCGGCTGGAGCGCGCATTTTTCTGGAAGACGATGATGTCGTGATTGATCTTTCCGACGACGCAGTTTCGGCCATGCTTGGCCAACATCTGCAACCCCGCTTCCGAGCCATCCTTGACGGGATCGTCAAGTAGCGCACGGCCATGGCACAAGCAAAGACATCCTCGCACAGTTTGATCATGTTGATGGCCAGCCTGCCGGCGCCTGGCCCTTTGTTTTCAGAGAAGCAGACCCTGCTCTCGCGTCTTCGTCTTGAGGCGCGCTTGCGGGTGCTGGACGATTCCGATCGCGCCATACTCGACGCGGTGGAAAATGCACTGGAGTGGCGCTGTATGAAGGCAGACATGGATGATGCTGCGCTACTCCAGAGGGTCGCACATGCGCACCAAATCACATCAAGCGAAACGCTGCGTTGTGTGATTGACGGGCGCATGAACATCAGGCTTTGCATGGCCGCTCTGCGCATTCGCGCAGATGGACAGCACGCGCCACCTGCCGACGGAAGCTGGGGCTATGGCCGTTGGGGGAAAATTCTTGCCCGCAATTGGCGCGCGCCGTCTTTTGGACTCGATCATATCTTCCCCTGGATCAAAGAGGCTGATCGGCTTCTGTCGCAAGGCGATGCCTATGAGCTTGAACGGCTCGTGCTCAGCCTCGTTGAGCGCGACTTGAAACGCCACGGTGCCTTGCACCAATTCGATCTGGAAGCGGTCGTCATTTACGTCTTGAGATGGAGCCTTATCGAGCGCTGGACACGCTACAACGCGGAGGCGGCATCTCGTCGTTTCTCCAAGACTTTGGGGGATGGATTGGAAACCGCGCAGCAAGACCTGGAGATCGCCGCATGAGCAACGCCGCCAAGCAGATCGATCATGATACCAACAGTGCGACCGGTCGCGTGACAGGCGTGCAGGACGATCTGGTCGAAATTGAAGTGGGCCTTGGTGAGGATGGTGCCCCCAGCCGGTTGGTGAAGAATGAGGTGGTCTATATTCTCCCTTCAAGGCTTGGAGAAGACGGACGTCAGGAGCGTTTGAAGGCGGAAATCCTCCGCGTCCGCGGCCGCACTGCCGATGCGCAGGTCTACGAAAGCACACAAGGTGTTGCCGTGGGCGACCCCGTTAAGCAGTCCGGCGAGATGCTGTCGGTTACGCTCGGGCCGGGGTTGTTGAGCCGCGTGTATGATGGTCTGCAGGCGCCGCTATCCTCCTTGTCGGACAAATTCGGTATCTTCCTGCCGCGCGGCGCCAGCGTTGACCCGCTTGACCGGGCTGACAAATGGGCTTTCACCCCCAATGTCACCATTGGAGACGTCGTCAAAGCAGGCGATGTTCTTGGCAAGACCACGGAAGGCCGGTTCGACCATAAAATCATGGTGCCTTTTGATTGGATCGGCGCTTTCACTGTTACATGGGTTCGAGAAGACGCCGTGCGCGGCGGAGAGACCGTTGCGCGGCTGAAGGACACACACGGTGCAGAGCGCGATGTGGGCCTTTTCCAAACCTGGCCTGTGCGACGCCCGCTCAACGCCAGTTTACTCAAGCAAGGATCATCGACGCGTCAGTACCCGGCTGAACCCATCGCCACGACCCAGCGCCTGATTGACACCTTTTTCCCGATCGCGCGCGGCGGCACGGCCTGCATTCCCGGGCCATTCGGAGCGGGGAAAACCGTCCTCCAAAACCTTATCTCGCGCTTTTCCGACGTGGACATCGTGATCGTTGTCGCCTGCGGAGAGCGGGCTGGCGAAGTCGTGGAGACGATCACGGATTTCCCCAAACAGGTGGATCCGGTGTCGGGTGGGAGCCTGATGGATCGCACCATTATCATCTGCAACACCTCGTCGATGCCCGTCGCAGCACGAGAGGCCTCAATCTACACCGGTGTTACGCTCGGAGAGTATTACCGGCAAATGGGCCTTGATGTCCTATTGATCGCGGATTCCACCTCGCGTTGGGCGCAGGCTATGCGCGAAACCTCGGGCCGGTTGGAGGAGATCCCCGGGGAGGAGGGCTTCCCTGCCTATTTGGAGTCGAACATCAAAGGTATCTATGAGCGAGCCGGTCTGACCCAGACAAATGACGGCTCGGTCGGTAGTCTGACGATAATCGGCACCGTTTCACCCGCGGGTGGCAATTTCGACGAGCCGGTCACCCAGGCGACGCTTTCAACCGTGAAGTGCTTCCTCGGATTGTCGGCCGCGCGCGCGTACAAACGATTTTACCCAGCGGTTGATCCGCTGTTGTCGTGGTCTCGCTATCTTGAGCAACTACGTCCTTGGTTCGATACGCATTATGGTGCTGGCTGGGTCGACAAAGTGGCAGAGCTTTCAGCTATCGTAAGGGCAGGAGAGAGTATCGACCAGATGATGCAAGTCACTGGCGAGGAAGGCATCACCGAGGACGATTATGTCACGTATCAAAAGTCCCTTTTGCTCGACATGGCTTACCTGCAACAGGACGCCTTCGACGCTGTCGATGCATCGGCTCCGCTCGAAAGGCAAAAGCTGGTGTTTGACAAGCTCTATGCCATTTTGACCCGCAACTATGACTTTGAGACAAAGGCGGATGCGCGCACCTATTTTACCGAGATGACCAGGCTTTGGAAAAACTACCACTTCGCTGCGCCGAAAACCCCTGAGTTTGACAGTCTGCTGGCCGAGATCGACGATCTATCCGCGCGAGCGTAAACGCCCAAGAGTATCAAACCCCGTTTCTCTTCCTCCAGTTTTGATGGCTTACGACGGTGTCGCGCAAGCCCATTCGTCATTTTCCGGCTTAAGCGGTCACAGACAGAATGCGGTCGCCTGAAGCATCGTTCTTGGTTTTCGATTGTCGGCGGATGCGTGCAGGGGTGCGCCGGTGAAGAATGAGATCGGGCTTTCGGTCTGCAGCGCTCGCCCGACTTCGGGCAATTTTCTTGCTGTGACCAAAGCGGCGGATCGCTCCTTTTGTGAGGCTTTTACTTCGAGGCGCGTGTCATCTTTTTGACCCAACATGCGCAAAAAGACTCCTACCGTTTGCGGGAAATGCAAGGCATATTCTTCATCCTGGTTTCTGTGAAAATTGCGCCTTGCAGCGCAGCGCGAGGGTCCTTTCGCATGAAAGAGGCGGATCGGGGAATGCGTAGCGTAGCTCCCCAACCCGCTTGAAAGCCGCCTTGGTCTGCCTGCTGACAGAGAATTGGATGGCTATGGGACAAAGGACCGTCATGTTCACAAGGAAAATCGACCTGTCGGCACAAAGGGAACTCGCGACCCGTGATGCCCTTAACCAGGAATGGCGACGGGCCCGAACCTGTCGAGCATAAAACCAGATGAATGGTTTTACCAATGTCCGCGATAGTCAATCTTGCTCATCTCAGCACAATCGGCGCAGCCACCTTGGCTGTTCCGATACGCTATGGCTTAGCGCATAGTATCTCAACCGACGAAATCGAGGAACTGGTCGGCCTCCCAATCGATCCGATTCTAGCCGGCAAGGGGCGCTATCCTTCTCACCTGGGCCCTGTCTTGATGAACAGAGTGGCGCAAGACTTTGGTGACAGGTGTCCTACTCTTGATCTTGGAAATTTGTCTCCCTTTAGCCTGTTCAACGGAATTGAACGGCTGGTCGCGCTATCGCGGTCAGGCAGACACGCGCTGGAACTTTTTGAGCGGTACTTCACAAGCTTTCACAGCGGAATGTCGATCGATCTTGAGAAGTCGAATTCGTTTATGCGTATTTCTTTTGGCTTTCACCAGATTGAGCCTGATGGTGGCAGCTGCAACGAAATTGCGTTGATGGTGTTTGCTAGGCTTATGCGCAGCGTCCTTGGGGAATTCGGGCTGCCAACCGAGGTGTTTCTAGGCTACGATTCCAAAGGATATGTGTCCGAGTACGAAGACGCCTACGTCGCGCGCGTAAACACAAACGACTCTGACCGGCGCTTTGGCTTTGTGTTTCGTCACTCAGACATGGAGGCACTAAATCCGAGCCATGACCACGATTTGCTTGAGCACGCGGAGCGAAGGGCTCGCAGCTTGCTAGCAACAATTCGCGAGAAGGAGCCGTCTGAACAACTCGTAAGGCTGCAGCTCGCCGCTGAAGCTTGCGTCAAAAGACAGCACTTCAAAATCGAAGACATAGCGTCAATGGCTGGCATGACAGTGCGCACAGCGCAGCGGGTTGCGCGCTCGAGCGATACATCCCTGCAAAGGACTATGGACAATGCGCGGCTTGCTCGTGTTAGGGACGCGGTAAGAGATGAACCGCACATCTCAGCGGAAGGGTTGGCGATTATCGCGGGATATTCTGATGAGCGTTCTTTTCGGAGAGCATTGCTGCGTTGGAACTCGATGACTTTGCGCGAACTGCGTGCGACAACAGCGAGTCATCAGACTTGCTGAGCCCGATTGCCGAACGAGGCGGAGATTGTCAGACCAACGTGGCAGGCCCCGGGCGGGTGATGCAGTGTTTCAGGCGAATAAGAACTTTTCATAAGTTCGCTTCAGTCCAAGCCAACGTCCACAGCCACTTCAGCTCCTATGGACAAACATTCAAGATCACCCGTTCCGCCGCTCTGTCCGAGTGGCAAACGCTCATGGCCTAAGCCGGACGAAGGGTAGGGCGCTCCTTGTCCAACAGTGATGAGTTCGTGTCAGATTAAGGGCACCGCTAGAGTACCAGCATTACGAAACCTGCGACTCATCTTCGTTAGAAAAAATAGAATGAATAATCCGAAAATTTGAATTTTTCTTATACTTCTTCGATTGGTATTCGCCACTTCAGACGGCGCAGATCCCCAAACCCGGCCCACAGCCGAGCTTTGCCGTCGAGAAGGACCCCACCTCATGGACCCGTTTCAGTCCTGTTCTGACCAAGCCAGCTCAATTCCCTTTGAGCCCGAAGGTGTGGATCGCTCGAACGCCCAAGAAGCAGCGCATGCGCTGCGTCCGCTCTCTGACAAAAAAGTGACCTTGTCCCTCGTTGGAAGCGGGATGACCTTTGCCCGCCCCGATGGAGAAGTTCCCAGTGTGTGGGAAGAGGCCATCGAACAGATCACGCGGGGAATTGGGGTTGAGGCGCATTGGGTCACCAATGAAGCCCCTTCCAGCCTAATTGAAAGAGCCCGCCGCGCAGTGGGAGCCGGCAGCGACGCAAAGGTGCCGATCTTTGCGCCTTGGCATGCGGTTTCACCCACTGCTTTCCAGCTTGGCCAGGCTTGCGAGGCCGAGGCGGGAGCCAAGTGGGTAGCGAGCTATCTGTTCGATTTTGGCCCCGCTTGCTCAGCAAAAAGCGGATCGGTTGACTTGGCGCTCATGTCGCCTTGCCCACAAGTCTGCGTCTCAGAAGATGCCCAGATAGGTCAGTTGCCGCGGCTCAGCGTTCTTGCGAAGATGATGCGCGCCGCCGCATCCGAAGGGCGTACTAACCTGGCTGTCGTCGTCCGGGAGTCTGCGCGCGCGACGATCGCGGCGCGGCTTCTTGGTTTCGAGCCATCGCTTAATGAAACCTCGTTCGACGTAGAATTTGTTTCGATCGAAGAGGCGGTCATGGACATTCAACGCGGCGCGTTCGATTGGGACGCCGTGATTGCAATGCCGGACCTGCGCGGAATTCTCTTTGCGATGCTGGCGGAGCACTTTGACGTTCCCGGCCCTTGGCCGATGTTGTGGTTCGACCGCGGCCTGCGTTATGTCACCTGTGAGTCTTTCGCAGGCGCGAGCCAACCCAGTCACTTTGATGCGACCGTCCTTATCCAAGCGCTTGCATTGGTCGCCAAGCACAGCGGCCATCATTACACGGCAAAGCGTCTGTATGAGAGCTGGGCGGCTGTGCGAGACAATGGCGTTGTGACCGCAACGCGGAGCTCTTCTGCGCTTTACGTGAACGAAATCGACGAAGCTGCGTTGATAAGCCGAGCAACCCATGATCGCTATTCGGACACACGGCCATTGCCATCTTGGAAAGGTCTTGCCTGCGGACAAAGCTCAACGTGCAAGGCTGAGCGCCCCGTCCATCTCAGTTTGGTCACCTGATTGTGACCGAACAGACCGCCAACAAAGGATTTCTTGAGTGCCAAGCCGAAAGATAGTGGCCGACGAATTGGCAAATGTGCTGCGGCAGATTTCACACCCTGATCGCATTCGCATCATCTTCAGACTGCAGTCCGGTGCGCAGAACGTTAATGAGCTGGCACTCGCGCTCGACATTCCCTCAACGCGCGCCTCACAGCATCTTGCCGTCTTGAGAGCGATCTCCTTAGTCGAAACTGAGAGCCGAGGGCAAAGCCGGGTTTATCGCTTGGCTCAGCCGGAATTGGCGCTTTGGTTGATCGAAGGGATCGACTTTATCGCCCATCGCCTTGGCAGAGCGAGCGCTCAGGATATCGAACAGGCCAAGGAGCTGTGGCAGCAGGAAGCCGCCGCCACCGTCATCTGAACGCTTGCACGCTCGCTTAAGCCGCGTTTCTTGAGCTAAGGCTCTGAATCTTGGCTTTTGCCGGATCGTTTGAGCGCCGCGAATAACGCCGTACGAGGTCGTTCCATTCTACCGTCAAGCTGCCGCCTGTGCTGCGATGCTGGCTCTCCCAAGAAGATAGCATCTCGAGGCAGGCGTGATCGATGTAGTCGAGGTGTTCAACGTGAATGTGAACTTCGGCGCCGCGCGGTGTCGTCTCTAACGTATGGCTAAGCTGGGGGATCGAGAAGAAAGTCGCGGAACCCGTCATCCAGATATCGACGCGCCCCGTCTCCTCATCGTGCGTGGTGTCGATGGTGAGATGCGAGAAAGTGTAGACCAGCTTCAGCGTCGCTAGCACAAAGCCGATGATGACGCCGGTCAAAAGGTCGATGGCTACCACACCGATCAGCGTCGCGAAGTAAATCGCCAGCTCCTGCTTGCCAAACTCAGCGATCTTGCGGATTTGAGTGAGGTTGACGAGCTTATAGCCGGTGTAGACCAGAATGCCTGCCAGGACTGAGGTCGGGATGGCGTTGAGGATGAACGGGAACGCAGCGACAGCCAGAAGCAGCCAGACGCCATGCAGGATAGCCGACGTGCGCGTGATAGCGCCCGCTTCGACATTGGCAGAGGAGCGCACGATCACACCGGTCATAGGGAGCGCGCCGACCGCTCCGCAGATCATGTTGCCGATGCCTTGCGCGCGCAATTCCTTATCGTAGTTGGTCCGCTCGCCGGTGTGCATCTTGTCGACCGCGGTGGCGCACAGCAGTGTTTCGGCGCTCGCCACGAAGGCGAAGACGAGGCCAAGCCCGATGATCGAAGGGTCAAGAAAGCCCCTGAGCGCTTCGCCGGTCGGGATATTGAGCGCAGCGGTCAGGTCCGACGGTAGCTCAACCAGCGTGATTGGAAGCGAAAAGACCAGCGCGAACACAGTCCCGGCGACCACTCCCAGCAGGGGGCCAGGCAAGAGCGAGAGCGCCTTGGGCTTAAACTTGTTCCAAAGGACGATGGTGAGGATCGTAACCAGCCCCGCCATCGCGGCGAGATGGTGTACCGAGCCGTCCATCGGGAACACCTTAAAAACGGCATCCGGAATGGCCGCGAGGTTGAGAAGGCCCCCAGCGCGCGGGGCATCGTCCAGCATGACGTGGAATTGCGAGGCAAAGATCAGCACGCCAATCCCAGCCAGCATTCCGTGAATGACCGAGGGCGAGATCGCGCGAAACCATTGCCCGAATTTGAGCACGCCCGCGATCAGTTGCGTGGCGCCCGCGATCAGGCCGACGACGCCCAGCATGATCAGGCCATGCTCATTGACCAGTTGGAACACCAGCACTGCCATGCCTGCCGCTGGTCCGCTGACCTGCAACGGAGAACCCGCAAGCGTCCCGACCACCAAGCCGCCCACAATTCCGGTGATGAGCCCCAGAGCCGGCGGCGCGCCCGACGCGATCGCAATGCCCATGCACAAAGGCAGAGCCACAAGGAACACGACAACTGATGCCATCACATCTTTGGCGCGGCTGTTTTGCGTGGAAGCGTCTATCGCTGGCATTTGGTTCATTTCGGGGCTCCGGGAGGAGGTGCGTCGAGCGGTGGCAGGGCCACCGGCTGGGTTAGGGTTGATAGGGCAAGGACGAGTGGTGCTGGACAATGCGCAGCGTGCCCTCGGCGTCCTTTTGATAGCCCCAGCTCTTGTCGACTTTGGTCACGCCGCCGTCTTTATCCGTGCAGATCACCCAGCCCATCCACATGGCGACATCGCCTGCGATGAAAGTGGCTGAGGTTTCCGAGGTGACTTCGCGCCAGCCTTTGAGACCGAACCCACTGTCGAGCGGGTAATTCTCATCGTGCCCAACAAAATAGGCAAGCGCGCCTTCCTTGGTTGGGCGGAAGGTCTTTTCTCCGCTGGCGAGCGTCGGCTTAAACAGCACATCGCCCATATTGTAGCCATAAGCGGTGTCGAGGATTTCATTGGCCACAGTCCGCGCGGCGTCGATGCCTTCGGCATCGTAGGCCTTCGAGATGGCAACTAGTCCATCGCCCCAATTTTTCCGGGCTTGAGCCAGTTCGGCTTTTGTAATTCGGCCGGCTGCGATGCGGCTTTCCGTGCCAAAAACGCTAAAGGCTTCGGAGCTTTCCCCGGTGCTAAGCCTATCGTGCATTTCCTGCTTTTCGGGATACACCTCATTTTGGAGCTTCATGGCCCCGCCAACGACTTTCGGCATGCTACGATCCTTTCAACTGGAACATTCTGACTAGTCCGTCGCCCACAGCTCTCGAACGCGGTCGATATGATCGCCGTCTTCGAGTGGACTGGGCACTTCGAGAAATTCGAGAGCCTCGACAATCCAGACCGCGATGGCGGGCCGGGTCAGTCGGTAAAAATGTTTGCGGCCCTCGCGGCGCTCCTGAACGAGGCGGTGGGCCTTTAGCGAGGCCAAATGCTGGGATACCCGCGTGGGAGGCAGGTCAAGCGCCGTCGCGATATTGCTCACGTCCTTTTCACCGACACGCAATTCCTCAATCAGGCGCAGCCGATCAGGATGCGCAATCAACTTGAGGAGCTCTGCAAGCTCTTTCGAAACGATTCGCCGACTCGGCATACGCCCTCCTTATCTGCATAGTTCTGCAGATTTGTATATTAAGAGATATACGACTTATGTCGTACGTCAACTCAAGCCTGCGTCCAATTGGTCGGGCGCTGTGGGCTCTGAGCCTTTTTAGGAGCCGAAATGAGTGGGCGGGGTGGTCTAAATCGTCATGAGATCGTGCGATGATGAACCTGTGCGGCGAGGAGCGGCGTTGTTTTCCGACTTACGCTTCGCTAGCGGTGGCCATGGATTTAAGCGGTGGGGGCCACCAAAATGTATTTGCGCATAGTTCTTGCAGCCGTGCTTGCTTCAATCGTGCCGTCGGTGGTGCACGCTCAAAGCGAAGGTAGCGTCGATGAGCAGACGGAAGGTCCGCATCATCTATCCGTGATCAGCGGCCTGACTTATGTCGATGAGGCTGATGAGACCGCGTACACTCTGGGAATAGACTACGAATACCGGGTGAGTGACCTCTTAGGGGTAGGCTTTGTGGCCGAACGCGCCTTTGGCAATGTCGAGGCGACCACGCTGCTGGCCGTGGCCGACTTCCACTTGACAGAAGGGCTGGCTATGCAGGTTGGACCCGGGATCGAATTTGCCGAAGGCGAAGAATTCGCGGTGGGCCGCTTCGGCGTACTCTATGAATTCGAGCTCGGCGGTGGCTTCACGATCTCGCCCCAGGCGCACTACGATCTATCTGAGTTGGAAGACGCTTTCGTCTTTGTAGTCGGTGTCGGAAGGGCCTTTTAGTCGGTTCGGTCAGAAATTTATGCGTGCCCCGACCAAAGGCCCATGGGTCGTCACATCGTAGACAAAAGCCCCGTTTTCGTAGTCGATATAGAGGACGCGATAGCCAGCGGCGAGGCTCCAGCCAGGGCCGACCTCAAATTCGACTGTGGCTGATCCGCTTAGTTCGATGTCGGTGTCACCTATGCCAAACCCGCCGATCGAAGAGCCAAGCCCGAACGAAACCGAAGGCGCAAGATCAACACTTGCCGAGGCTCCCACAATCGGATTGACGAATGTGTTGTCCGCCTCTGCGCTGACACCGGGCTCAGTACCGGGGCTTAGGATGATCTCATTATCCAAGCTCCAAAGGCGAACTCCCGCAAACAGGTTGACTTGAGACGTTTCGTCTTTGTGAGCCACCACGCCGCCCGCGGCTGATAGATTCAGCACTTTGGAGCTAAGCTCCGCTGCAGAAAAGCGAGGGTCCTGTTGGATCTCGGCATCCGCGCCGAGGGAGGCGTAGAAGAAATCGGATCGCAAATAGATCTTGCCATTGTCCGCCTCGACTATGGCCATGGCGGCGATATCAAGATTTTCGAAGATGTCGCCGAAGCTGGCATCCAGCTCTACCGGAGGCAGTTCGGTCACTACACTTGTTGTACCATCTTGGGCGGACAACCACAGGTACGGCGATACGGTGATGTCCCACTCATTGTTTTGAGCTTGGGCAGGCGTGGCTAGAGCGATGGTTCCCCCCGCCACCAAACACGCGCGAAAAAAAGGACTCCGTGGATTCATGCTATGGTCTCCCCTCTCAATAGAAGCTAGCCATTATTGACCGACTGGTAAACACGATCTCCGTTTACCTGACCTTTTATCAAGAGCCTGTATTTATGGATTTAACCATCTTTGTGATAGTCGTCTGGGTTCGGCTTTGAGCAATGGCAGCCAGATCACGCGGCTTGAGAACCCGGCCTGACTCCTGCAAAAGGCGCGAGTGAGGGCGATAAAAGTGGGGGGAGCTTTCGTGCCACGTGTGCTTTGGGTTGGCGGTTTTGTCACCTTGTTTGGGCTGGCTTGCCCTGCATTCGCGCAAGAGCCACCGCCGCCGATCATTGAGGAGATGCTGCGCGAAGCGCTCAAGAGTGAGCGCAAGACCGTCGAGAACATTCTTAAGCGCCTGTACCCCGACCGCATCCAGGAAATCGATGATCTGATCGATAAGATTGAGGACGATGAAGAAGCGCGGGTTTCGGAATCGAAGTTTATCGAAGGTTGGACCGGCGAGGGGGCGCTAGGCGCAAATCTGACCAGCGGCAATGTCGATCAATGGGGTGTAAATGGGTCACTGACTGTCGAACGCGACGGCTTAGTCTGGGACCACACCCTCGCGCTCAAAGTCGATGTCGGTGAGCTCGAAGGTGATCGGACCGACGAACGCATTTCGGTTTCTTATACGGGTAAGCGAGAGATCACGGATGACCTCTACGCATTTGGAACTCTTCGCTACGAACGCGATCGCCTTCAGGACATTAGCCGACGGTTCACTGAGACCGTTGGATTGGGCTACGAGTTTATTGACACCGATGACATTGACCTGAGCCTGGAGCTTGGGCCTGCCTTGCGACAAACAAAGTTTGTCGATGAGCCAGATCAAAACCAGTTTGGAATCTTTGCCCGTTCACAGTTCAAATGGGAAATCAGCGATACGCTTGATTTTAAACAATTATTGGCGGCGACGATTGATGAAAGCAACAGCACTTTCGTTTCTGAAACCTCGCTGACGGCGTCTCTATACGGACGCTTCTCGGCACGTTTTTCAACTGAGATTGAGATCGAAACCGATCCCCCGGCAGACGTGCAGAAAACCGATCTCTTTACGCGCTTCAGCATCGTTTACGACTTTTGAATGGAAGCTTCGCTTCGCCTTCATTCAACGGCATTAGTGGACGAATCATGCGGCAGCTTATAGCTTACCGACTGTCAAAGAGGCTCGCTCAGTTCCATAACAGATTGAAGAATAAAGTGTCTTTCGAGCCATAACGTCGTTTGCCGCGTAAGCCTAAGGATTATCCGGGGAGGTCTACCTTTGTCGAAGCTTAACCCATCCGCCACCTCAATGGCGTGGATTGAGGGCGGGACATATCAAATGGGCTCGGAATCCCATTATCCCGATGAGGCGCCCATCCGAAAGGTGCGGGTCGATGGCTTCTGGATGGATCGCACACATGTCACCAACGGCGAGTTCGGCAGCTTTGTGGAAGACACAGGCTACGTAACGGTCGCCGAGCGGCCGCTCGACCCCGCCGATTTTCCTGGCGCTGATCCCACCTTGGTTCAACCCGGCTCGATGGTTTTTAGGATGACCAAAGGACCGGTCGACCTAAGGGATATCCGGCATTGGTGGGCCTATGTACCCGGCGCAAGCTGGCGCAAACCCGAAGGACCCGGCAGCCATTTGAGGGGGCGTCGCAACCACCCTGTTGTGCAAGTCGCGCTTGAGGACGCGGAGGCCTACGCCGCTTGGGCTGGTAAGGACCTCCCGACTGAGGCGGAGTGGGAGTTTGCGGCGCGCGGCGGGCTTGAGGACGCCGAATTCGTCTGGGGCGATGAGCTTGAACCAGGCGGCAAGATCATGGCGAAGACTTGGCAGGGTGAGTTTCCGTGGCGCCACTCCGCCAGAAAGCCATTGCAGCGCACAGCGCCGGTCGGCTCCTATGATCCCAACGGTTACGGCCTTTTCGATATGGCGGGCAATGTCTGGCAATGGACGACTGATTGGTACGTTGCGGGCCACAGCGCCAAAAAGGGCGAGGCGTGCTGCACGCTGGACAATCCACGCGGACCAGCACGTGGGGAGAGCGTTGATCCTCGCCAGCCCAACATTCCAATTCCACGCAAAGTCGTCAAAGGCGGTTCGTTTCTTTGCGCGCCATCCTATTGTCGACGATACCGCCCGGCGGCCAGACACGCGCAGCCAATAGATACGGGCATGAGCCATATCGGATTTCGATGTATCAAACGCACGGTTTCAGGCTGACTGACGATACCGCAGCTTGGATGGGCGAGGGTGGAGCGCTGCAAATCCGGCGAAGCCTAATTGCCCTTGGCAGACATCACCGCGCTTATCGGTGGGAGTGCCGCGGGTGCTCTGAGGGCTGGTATCCGGACCACGACTTGAAAGCTCGTGAGAAGTTTGCGGTATCCGTATATCCCAGCCTATGCGCAATTTGCGTGATACTCAGCTGTGTGTCTTGCATAAGGTCTTGCGCGGTGCGGTATCGAAGTCGAGAGAGTATTTCACGAAATGAATAACCTTCGAGCATGAGCTTTCTTTGCAGGCTTCGGGTGCTCATGTTCATTCGGCCGGCGACGGTAGAGAGTTCCGGGGCGGTTTCGAACATCTCAAGCGCCATATGGGTCTCGACAGCGACGAGGAAGTCATTCTGCCGATGAAAGATCCTCGCTTTAACATCTTTCGAACACAGGACTTCTTTGGCGTCAGCATCGTGCGGTCGGCGTGCGTTGAGCTCGGCTTTACTTAACGGAACAGAGACAGCCGAGCGCCCATAGATTGGTCGCGCACCCACGAGATCCGAAAACGCTCGGCCATGCCCCCGATCGGGATAATCCATTTCGATCCACGGCGGTCTCCAGCTTTGCCCGAGATACCGCTGAATGAAGCTCAATATAAGCGGGACATGGTGATCGCTATGCGCGGCGTATGAAAGCGTTTTGTCGCGCGGCACGAAATAGCTGAACATGGCGCCGTCGCTTACGTCGACCAAACTACCACGTGGCCCATTCTGAAAGAGCTTGATCGTTTCGATCAGCCGTTGAAGACCCGCGCGCAGGGTTTCAGCCTGGCTAGAAAAATCGAACCAATGGCCGATTTCGTTGCCTGACATCGAAAGCCCAATCTCCAGACCAAACGTCGGATTGCCCGTGAAACGCTCCGCTTCCGAGAAGAGTCGGGTCATGGAGTGAATTGGGATCCGTGCAGATCGATCTTCGATTATTCCGAGCGGGAGCTGGGCTCGGGCAAAGCAAATCTGGACAGCAGCCGGGCCCGCGCACGCTTCGAGACGCTCGGGTAGCGAGCCCATACCAGCGGCTGTGGTTGTAAGAGTCCCGTGACGGCTCATGCTCTCCCTTCGCCCAAGCAACAGACTAAGCCTTCGAGATGTATGATCACCTTTTTGGCGTGATATGACAAGTCAGTGCGGACCGCTGTTGATACGCTCGTTCATAATGTGGGTCTTGGGGACAAGTGTGGGCAGCACAATCATCAAAGCCGTCGTCGCTAGCGCGCTCTGCGTCGCGTCATTTTTGGGATCAACATCAGCCGTCGCGCAGGATCGTCCTGAAAAGCCGAATGTGGTCGTGATGCTGGTGGATAATGTCGGCTGGGGCGAAATCGGCGCCTATGGCGGCGGGGTCCTGAGGGGAGCGGAAACGCCGCGGCTTGACGCCTTTGCGCAAGAAGGCACGCGACTGCTGAACTACAACGTCGAACCTCAATGCACGCCCTCGCGATCTGCGCTTCTAACCGGGCGTCACCCTATTCGGTCCGGTACAACCAAGGTTGTTTGGGGTTTGCCCTATGGGTTGGTGAACTGGGAAATCACCATGGCCGAGCTGTTTTCCGGAGCTGGGTACCGAACAGGCATGTTCGGGAAATGGCATCTTGGTGACAAAAAGGGCCGATTTCCGACCGATCAGGGATTTGATCGCTGGTACGGCATTCCGAACACGACTGACGAGGCCCAATATACGTCGCAGTTGGGATACGATCCGGCGATCGTCGAAACGCCGCACATCGTTCAGGCAATACGCAACGCCCAACCCCAAAAAGTCATGGAGTATACGCTTGAAACGCGCCCTCTGATTGACAGTCAGTTGGCCAATGAGGCGATCGACTTCATGACGGAGGCGGTCGATGCAGACGAACCTTTCTTTGTCTACCTGCCGTTCACTCAGGCGCACCTACCGGCGCTTCCCCATCCTGATTTCGATGGCGTTACGGGCAACGGGCGCTGGGCTGATATGCTGACCGAAATGGATTTCCGCGCGGGGCAGATTCTTGACGCGCTTGACGATCTGGGTGTTGCTGAGAACACGCTGGTTATCTGGACGTCCGACAACGGCCCAGAGGAATCGCCCACACACTTTGGCACGGCTGGCTATTGGCGAGGCTTTTACTTCACAACTTTGGAGGGCTCTCTACGCGCGCCGTTTCTTATCCGTTGGCCAGGCCAAATTCCCGCCGGCCGCGTTAGCGATGAAATCATGCATACCGTGGACTTGATGCCCACTCTGGCCCGTGTCGCTGGATACTCGGTGCCTAACGACCGGGTTATCGACGGCGTCGACCAGTGGGACTTTCTCACCGGTGCGAGCGCGGTTTCCCGCCGAGAAGGCTTTCCCGCCTACAATGGCGAAAGGCTGCAATCCTATAAATGGCGCAACTTCAAGCTGCACTATTGGCAACAGGACAGCATGTTCGACACTCCCGTCCAACACAATGTCCCGCGCGTGCACAACCTGATGCGCGATCCAAAAGAACTCTTTGGAGTGGACGGCGGAGCGGCAACGACCGGGGCTCAGAATCTGACATGGGTTTACCCAGCGGTGACCGAGCGTGTTCTGAAATTTCAGCGGTCTCTTATCGATGAACCGCCCGTTCCGTTCCCGGCACCCTTTGGCTGGACGCCGGGCGACAACGAATGACAAGATCGGGGACACCAACCCGAGCAATCGAGCATGGGCCCTACTGGCCCTCTAGGCATCAAAATAAAGTCCAACTGAAAAGGGGTAACTGGAGTGACTGAAAAGAAAACACCGCAGAACGGCATAAGCCGCCGTTCGATGCTGACCAGCAGCGCGGCCACGGTGGGCGCAGCTGGCGTTATCGCGAGCACCGCGGCTCAGGTGAGCGCGCAAGTGGGCGGCGGATCAAGCGATCGACCCAATATCTTGGTCATCTGGGGCGACGACGTGGGCATCGCCAATATATCGGCCTATTCGCATGGCTTGATGGGGTATCGCACGCCCAACATCGATCGCGTCGCGCGAGAGGGCATGATCTTCACCGACTATTATGGTGAGCAGTCGTGCACCGCCGGCCGTTCGTCCTTCATCATGGGGCAATCGGTTTTCCGCACGGGCCTTTCGAAGGTCGGCTTGCCGGGTGCCGAGCTTGGCATGCAGGAAGAAGACCCGACCATTGCGGGCCTTCTCAAGGGGCAAGGCTACGCCACGGCTCAGTTCGGTAAGAACCACTTGGGTGACCGGGACGAGCATCTGCCTACGAACCACGGTTTCGATGAGTTCTTTGGCAACCTGTATCACCTCAACGCAGAAGAGGAGCCGGAGAACGAGGACTATCCCGGCGATATGACGCTTAAGGACGGTTCGAACTTCCGCGATCGCTATGGACCACGCGGCGTTATCAAATCCTCGGCGGACGGCACCATCGAAGACACCGGCCCGCTGACTAAGAAGCGCATGGAAACCGTGGACGATGAAACCTCGGCCGCCGCTATGGCGTGGATTCGCGATCAGCACGCCAAGGGTATTCCGTGGTTCTGCTGGTGGAGCGGCACACGCATGCACTTCCGTACGCATGTCAGCGAAGAACGGCGCGAGATGGCCGACCAAACCGTTGGCAATCATGTCGATGAATACACCGCGGGTATGGTCGAACACGACATGCATATCGGCCTTTTCTTGGATCTGCTGGATGAGTTGGGGATCGCTGACAAAACGATCGTTCACTATTCGACCGATAACGGCCCGCACATGAACACGTGGCCCGATGCTGGTATGACGCCGTTCTGGGGTGAAAAGAACACAAACTGGGAAGGAGCGTGGCGCGTGCCATCAATGGTACGCTGGCCGGGCAAAATCCAAGCGGGTTCAGTCTCCAATTCGATCATGCACCACATGGATTGGTTGCCTACCTATTTGGCAGCGGCTGGCCGCCCGACCATCAAGGAAGAGCTGCTCGACGGCGTTACCATTTCCGAAGTCGGCGGCGGGCGTCGCTACCGGGTCCACCTCGACGGCTATAATTTCCTGCCATATCTGACAGGAGAAACCGATGAATCGCCTCGGGATGAAATCTTCTATTTCTCTGACGATGGCGATCTGATGGCGCTGCGTTTCGACGATTGGAAGCTGACCTTCCTCGAACAGGAGGAGTGGGCCACTCTTAGAGCCTGGATGGAGCCCCTGACGGAACTGCGTGTTCCGATCATTGCCAACTTGCGGCGAGATCCATTCGAACGCGGTTATCGCACGTCCAACACCTATTACGATTGGATGATCGACCGCGTGTATTTCCTTGTCCCAGCGCAGCAATATGCCGGGGCTTTCCTGGAATCGTTTAAGGAGTTTCCGCCGCGTCAAAAGGCGGCCTCCTTCAGCCTTGACCAAGTTATGGAAAAACTCGCCGACCCGGGCACCTATTAGGTGAGAGAAGTGGCCGCCACGGGCTTCGCCATGGCGGCAACCACTAGATAATTGGCCGCTCGCCGGCAGTGCACGCGCTGTCGGCGAGCGGTTTTTCAATTCGGCGCTAACCGCGCAATGTGATCAAATGCTTGGAAGGATTGGCACTATGTCTTGGAAACTCGTTGGAAGCTCCGTCGCCGCTATTTTGCTAGCGACACCGGCCTTGGCCGATCCGCTGCCGTCTTGGGAAAGCAGCGACAGCAAAACCCAGATTGTCGAGTTTGTCGAAAGCGTCACGGATCCGGATTCACCGACCTATGTGACGCCGGCCGAACGGATCGCGGTGTTCGACAACGATGGGACCTTGTGGGGCGAAAAACCGCTCTATTTCCAGCTCATCTACGCCATTGAGCGCTTACAGGAAAAAGCCAAAGCCGACCCCTCGATCCTGACATCAGACGCGTTGGTGGCTGCATCGAAGGGTGACCTCAAAGGTGTATTGGCTTCTGGCAAAGAGGGGTTGTTGGAAGTGCTCGCGGTGTCCCATTCGGGCATGACGGTCGAGGATTTTCAGGCCGACGTAAGCGAATGGCTGGCCACGGCCAAACACCCGAAAACCGGAAAGCCTTACGGAGAGATGGTCTATCAGCCGATGCTCGAGCTGCTGACCTATTTGCGTGACGAAGGCTTCGAAACCTGGATTGTCTCAGGAGGCGGTATCCACTTCATTCGAGCCTTTGCCGAAGAGGCCTACGGCATCCCGCCCGAGCAGGTCGTGGGCAGCGCCACGCCCACACAATACGATGCAGATCAGCAGGTCGTTATGAAACTGCCCGGGATCGAGTTTGTCGATGACAAGGCGGGGAAGCCGGTTGGTATAGACAGCCATATCGGGCGGCGTCCGATCTTCGCCGGAGGCAATTCGGACGGCGATTTCGAGATGCTCGAATACACGATGGCCGGCGATGGCGCCCGGTTTGCTATGATCGTACACCACACCGACCAAGAACGGGAATACGCCTATGATCGCGGCTCGCCTATTGGTGGGCTTGAGCGTGGCCTTGATGAAAGCGCTCAGCGTGGATGGCTTCTGGTCGATATGGCCAAGGACTGGAAAACGGTGTTTGCCGATTAGGGCTCAACACGGAAGCGCGGGACGATGAGGATACGCTTCTTGCTCAGCTAGCCCGTGGTGTCACACCGGCTGGTTGAAGACTCTAGGCGGCCTGCAAATCTCGGAGCCACAAAGAAGAAGCGGGAGCGCAGATAGCTGCGCTCCCGCTCTTTCTTTGGCGTTGCTGGATTACTGGCGTTTCAGCATGCGCTGAGCCGCAGCCTCCAGGCTTTCATAGCTTTCGCCAGACACAGACACCCCAACTTCGAGGATTTCTCCTCCAGTGAATTCGCCCGGGGTTGTGTACAGCTTGCTGACCGCGTCGCCGCTGTCATAGCCGATGCAAAGGCCATCGCCCGACAAGGTGAATTTGCCCGATTGGGTCCGCATTGGGCCTGAAGCCACAAGCTGATCGTTGATGTAGAGCTTAGTCGATCCAAGGATCTCGCCGTTCTCGCCTGTGCCCGTGGCATCAAACTCCATACCCAACGTGTAGGTACCGGGAGTCAGCTCGATATCGGATTCGAACACTTGCTCAGGCTGAATGCCCAGGAAGTTGTAGACGTAGAACAGCTTCTTGTCCTTGATCAGCAGCGAGTGGCCACCAAAGCGAGAGCCGTGCGCGAAGATCACACCGTTCGCATCTTGCCCGACTTCAACGTTGGCCAGGATCTTGTAATCCCGCCCGCGCACATTCACCGCGACGCCTTCAGGAACACAGGTCGTGTCTGGATAGTAAAGATACGTATCCCGAGGCGCTTCGGCTGTGGGCCGCTCGATCGTCAGGATTTCAACGGCGCTGCGATCATCCAACGGCAGAACGTTGTTGGTCGCCGCTTCGTCAAACCACGACTGGATCATCTCTTGCAGCTTGTCCGGATACTCGGCGGCAAGGTTTTTGGATTCCGAACGGTCTTCTTCGACGTTGTAGAGCTCCCACACGTCCTCATCAAAGCCGCTATTGCCGGTTAGTGGAGCGTGGACCGCCACCGCTTTCCAGCCATCCTTCCAGATCGCTCGCGTGCCCAGCATAGCGAAATACTGGATTTCCTTTTGGGTCGGAGTTTCCGGTTCGGCGTCAAAAGTATACGCCATCGACACGCCCGAGAGCGGGTATTGTTCGATGCCGTTGGCGACTTCGGGCATTTCGAGACCGGTGATCTCCAGAATGGTCGGCACGATGTCGACCGAGTGGTGATATTGATGCCGGATTTCGCCGCCGTTCTTAATCCCCGCAGGCCACGACATAACCAACGGATCGTTGGTGCCGCCCGCGTAGTTCGAATAGCGCTTGAACATCTTGAACGGCGCCGAGAATGCCGCCGCCCAGCCGGTTGGGTAGTGGTTGTAGGTGTCTTCGCTGCCCAGGGTTTCAAGATACTTCATGTTCTCGGCCAGCGTGTCCGGGAAACCGTTGAAGAACTTGTTCTCGTTGACGGAGCCGTTGGGCGAACCTTCACCGGATGCGCCGTTATCCGCAGCGTAAATGATGAGCGTGTTCTCGTACTGACCGGTCGCCTTCAGATAAGCGATGATCCGGCCAATCTGGCTGTCGGTGTACTCGGAGAAGCCCGCGTATACTTCAGCCATGCGGATGAAGAGTTCTTTCTCTTCTTCGTTGAGACTGTCCCACGGGCGCACGGCGTCATCCGGGTTCGCTTCGCTTTCCGGCATGAAGTTGAGCGCGGTGTTGGCTGTCCCTTCCGGGATAATGCCGCGTTCGATCATCGCCTTGGTGATCTCTTCGCGGTAGACATCGTAGCCGGCGTCAAACACGCCTTTGTATTTGTCAGACCATTCGGTTGGCGCGTGGTGCGGCGCGTGATTAGCGCCCGGGTTGAACCACATGTACCAAGGTTTGGACGGGTTCGTCGCCTTCTGGTCGCGCAGCATGGAAATGGCCTGATCGGCAAGATCTTTGGATAGGTGGTAGCCGTCCTCGGGGCCGTAGGGCTGCTCAATGAAACGGTTGTCTTCGACGAGATCCGGATACCATTGGTTGGTCTCGCCACCCAAAAAACCGTAGAAGCGGTCAAAGCCTTGAGCCAGCGGCCATTCCGTGCGGCTGGCGCCGGCGGCCACGTCTTGTTCGGGTACGTTGTGGTTCTTGCCGATCCAGAACGTGCTGTATCCGTTGGATTGCAGCACTTCCGCAATCGTGGTTACTTGCGGAGGCAAGCGGCCGCTTGCCCCGGGGAAGCCATCGGCGGTTTCCGTGATGGCGGCCATGCCGTTCAGGTGATGGTTGCGGCCTGTAAGCAGCGTGGAACGCGTCGGCGAGCATAGCGCTGTGGTGTGCCACTGCGTGTAGGTCAGGCCTTCTTTAGCCAGCGAGTCCAACACAGGCATGTTGATCTTGCCACCATAAGGCGACCACGCGCCAAGGCCTGTATCGTCATACAGCACAAACAGAATGTTTGGCGCCCCTTCGGGCGCGGCCTTTGGTGTAAAGGGCGTCCAGTCAGACTCGGAATCCCGCACATCGAGTTCGATCTTGCCCTCGAACCCGGGATAGCCTCTCGGCTCCTTCATTTCCTGAGAACTTGCCGCAACAGCTGTTAGACCCAAAGTCGCGACAACAGCGATTAATCGAAAACGCATCTCGTCCACCCCCTAAGAAAGATAATGTGATTTCAGACACGGACATGTCTTACCGTACGGTAACACAAGAATAATCTCTGGCAACCGTCTTTAGAGCCCTAAACACGCAATTTCTTAGTTAGTTAGCTTTGTTTGCTGACTGAAATTGAGCGCCTGACGCTAACTGGTGGGTGGGTCCTTCTGAAGGTCAACAACGCGAAACCCGATATGATCGGTTCCGAGATCGCGTTCCTGGAATTGCCGTGCGGCCGGGCGGTAGCGCGCACAGTAATTCGCCGCGCATAAGAAGGAGCCGCCTTTAATGATGTTTTCGGGTCTTCCGGGCCTCGACTCATTGGTGGTCCACTCCCACACATTGCCAATCATATCGTGCAATCCGAAAGCGTTCGCTGCAAAACACCCCACGGGCGCGCGCGAAGTAAAACCGTCCTCGCCCAGGTCTTTTGCGGGGAAGACGCCCTGATAATAGTTGGCTTGCGCTTTGCCCGAGCCGTCTATGGGTTCGGGCAACACGTCCGCTCCGGCGCGCGCGGCGTATTCCCATTGGGCTTCTGTCGGAAGGCTCTTGCCGGCCCACTGCGCGTAAGCCTGAGCGTCGTTGTAGGTGACCTGCACCACCGGATCGTTCGCACGCCCTTCAATGCTGGTGCCCGGACCTTTGGGCGCTTGCCACCACGCGCCAGGCACCCACGACCACCAGAACTGGTTTTCTTCTGTTGGCACATTGAAAACGGCCGATCCCGGCTGAAGCATCTCCGGTGTCGCGCCCGGAATCACTGGGGGATCGCGTTCGGCCTCGGTCTTGTACCCGGTGGCTTCCACAAATTCGGCAAATTGCGCGTTGGTGACTTCGGTTTGCGAGATCCAGAAACCGTCGACACTCACTTCGCGTGGAGGGCCTTCTTCGCGGTAACGCGGCGCTTCCCCCATGGTGAACACGCCGCCCTCAATCCAGACCATCTCTTGGGCGGTGATGCCTTTACAGGCTCTGACGTCCTGCAGGTCGGGCTGCGAAGAGGATTCTCCTGTTTCGTCAGAAGCTGCAGAGCAGGCCCCAAGAGACAAGATTAAAGCCAAAGCCAAACGCATTCTGTTGATCCCCCAAAGCGCGTCGCATCGCGCGTTTTCTGGCATGCCTCCTTGCGATGGTATCAGCAACCCACATTTTTGCATGATCGTTGTTCCCATCTTGAGAGTGTGGTGGGATTAGCGGACCGAGCTTCGGCGCCACGATCGGCGCAATCATCTCCTTCAAAGCCAAACTCGGCTCACCGCGAACGATAGGCAGGCCAAGTCTTAAGTCAGGTTTTCTGTGGGCGCGGTGTGAACGTGTCGCTTGGTTTCGACAGCGAATCCGATGTTGATGGCTTTGATGACCTAGATGAGCGGAGAGCTGGCACGGACCCCGAGGATTCTGACGACAGCTTAGCGTCTTTTGCGGCAACCAACGCTAAGAGAACACGCTAAAGACTAGAGCGCCGAGGTAGGTCTCAGGATATTTCTGAACTCGTTATCACCTTTCAGAAAGCCCAGCTTTCGGAACGCGGAAAGCAGCGCTTGAACCTTTGGCATTCGATGGATGTCGACATGGGTAACGAGCCAGAACTTCACGTCCCAGGCCGGGTTGTGGGGAAGGATTTCGACCATGTCGGAATAGGCCTCGGCTCTAAGTATGGGCATGAAGCCGATCCCTAGGCCTTCGGCAATGGCTGCGCTCTTCGAGCTCAAATCGTTGCTCATGAAAACGACGTTCTCGGGCTCGATGTATTCGCGTAGCCAAACGAATGGCGAAAAACGTTCATCCCCCACCACGCGTGATACAAACCGGTGATCGCGAAACTCGGAAAGGCTCTTTGGTTTGCCGTAACGATCAACATAACTTCGATGGGCATAGAGCGCTGAACGGATGCAAACGAGCGGTAGCATTACGGTGTCGTCCATATCCTCATAGAACCCAGTACGAATGGCGACATGGGCCTCGCCCACCTCCAGCCGGGCCAGATTCTCGGTTATGACATGCTCGACCCGCACGCCCGGATTCTCGATCTGGTAGAGTTTCAAAACCGGAGTAAGCGTGGAAAGCAAAATCGCCGTCGACGTAATGATCAGATCACCAGACGCCGCGCGTGCCTGCCCTTCCATGCGCCCGCGAAACTCCAGAAAGGACAACTCAGTCCTGGCTGCAACCTCGAACAAGCCCCGACCGTAGTCTGTTGGAGTGTACCCGCTTTTGTGCCTTTGAAACAGCTTTGCTGATAGACTTTGTTCGAGGGAATCGATGTGACGCATGATTGTCGCGCGATGCACCTTCAATTCCGAAGCCGCTGCGCTCACCGTACCCAACTTCCCGACATAATAGGCTGATCGAACTTCGGTCCAACGATCCAATTCTGTGACCCCGTGGCATCTTCTCCAACACACACACACTCAGCTCATTCAGCGCTGTAGACCAGACGATTTATCAGCTGCAGGTGCACCCCTTGGAACGCTACTTCGGGTATCGGCTGGCATTCAAGGTCGGACAGTGTTGCAAAATCGCACATGCAGTGTGAGCTTTTGTGCGCATCCCTCTGGCTGCGCCCATGGCGATTGCCCAACTGAACGCGGGTTTGACCTTACGTGGTTAGGAGGCGAGGTCGGTATCCAACGACTGGATCACCTGTGTAGACCCTGTGTGCAGAAAGGGGAGCCCGAACGCAAAGGCCCGACAGGATACCCGTGGCGGGAAATGACGCTGTAGTTTCGTAGGCTTGCCAAGCGGCCGATCAGGTGCGTGATTACGAGCCAGCAAAGGCTCCATGGCGTCCACTTATCTCATGAAGCCCAAGTCCGTCGAGGCGAAGCGACCTATATTGGGGGAGATGCTGGATAACTCTGACTGGGAAACCCCAAACCATTGCGCAAGTGTGGCCGAATATTCGTCAACCGAAACAGCTGGCAATAGCCTTCCGCGGCCCACCTGATCGTTGCCATCCACGGAAACCTCCGGAGCGCGGCCATAGAACCGTCCGCCTTGCACGCCCCCCCCCAAGATGAAGTGGAAGCCACCCCATCCATGGTCAGAGCCGTCGCCGTTCGATGCCAAGGTGCGACCGAAATCTGATGCGGTGAAGGTTGTCACCTCGTTCTCCACGCCGAGTTCCACGAGAGCTCGGTAGAACGCGTCCATCGCGAAATCGACCTGCGCCAAAAGGCCCTCGTGTCGCCCGATAAGGCCGTCGTGATTATCGAAGCCGCCCATCGACACCATGAAGACTTGACGCCTGACGCCGAGTTCATTGCGCGCCGCGATCATCGACGCAACCGTCTCGAGCTGGCCCGCCAAACGATTATCGTCGCCGAAATCGGTCGTTACGGTGCTGTTCGCTAGGGCGTCGTTTACGAATTGACCGAAGGTTATCGACCGATCGTTCATACTCGCGTGATCGGCGGCAAAGATATTGCCGGAGCTCGTTCGCAGAATCTGATCAAGCGCTTCAGCGGCCTCGGCTGAACGGTAGAGCCTATTGTTTCTCAAAGGCCGAATCAGTGTCGCGCCGTTCCCTGTTACTTTGTAAGGGACAGCTTGATCGCCGCTCAAGAAGACGGCGTTGCCCGTGGCGTTGATGGCTGTGAACATGGCGTTGGTGTTCGCGCTTTGCGCCAGATCGCCCATGCGTCCGCCCCATCCACTCGGCGCACCCTCGGGCTGAGAGCTTTGCCACGTGGATTGTTGGTCATTGTGAGAAAACAGTTTGGCCGGAATGGGAACGCTGCGATTATCGTATTGCGCCCGCGTGAGCGGCGCTTCGAGTGGGCCAACATTGAGCAGAGGTGCCATTGTGCCTTGATCGAACCGCGCTTTGAGCAGCGGCATCGTAGGGGCTAGCGCGTAAGTCTGGTTGTTGGTGAGTTCTTGGTCAGCAGGAGTGGTCAGGACGGTTGGGGCCAGAGACGCGCGGGGCAGCGCGATGCCGCCGCCATCATCTTCTCCTTGGCCGCCGCGAATATCCGAATAGAGCGCATAATTCTCGGCGTCGTAAGGGATTAGTGTGTTGCCATGGTCATTTCCGCCATAAAGGAACACGCAGACCAAGGCTTTGTAGTCGGTCACGTCGCTGAACGCGGCCGCTTCCCCTATCCCTGCCAATCCCATCGCGTAGGAAGAGGCGGCGCCCATGGCAGCCAGTTGGCTGGAGCGCTTCATGAAGGCGCGACGGGAAAGCTCGGCTTCTCGGCTGATAAACATGTCGCAAGCTCTCTTTACTTTTGGATCAGGTAGTCGGTGGACGCCATCGTCAAGAGCACGGCCGCTTGAACTCGTCGCAGCCTATCTTCTTGCTCATCGTCGCCGGGCTCGATCGACATGGCGTCAATCGCTGAAACTATGAGGCTGCGAACATCGGAACTCAGTTGATTGGCGGTCAGCAGCAGATCGAGCCGATCGACCAGAGCCGCGCTGTCATCCGCGATGTCGATTTCCGAGGAATAGTCGAGTTCGACATCTCGAAAGAACCCGCCTTCTGTCGATAACGCGCGTTCCATAAAATTGACGTAACCCGCAGCGGAAGTTTCATTCACAAGCTGAAATTCAGGTGCCAGAAGTCCGTTCGCAGAGGTTTGCGAATTGGGTGGGAAATAAGTCGGACGGAAGAAATTGAAAACGGAGGGTGAGCGTAAAGGGGATTGGCCTAGGCTCCGCGATTCGTCGGACGTGTTCCGCAGCCGCCAATCGCCCGTCGTCGAGCGCATTCCGAAGGTTCTTCCAAACTGCACAAAACGCAGGATCGGCTCGCGTAGCTTGCCGAAGGTGGGATCGGAGATCCCGGATGGATCGAGCGCCTCGTCGTCGAGCACAATGGCTTTGAATACTGCGCCTAAATCTCCCCGGACCCCGTTGCCATTGTCGTCGAAGACGCTTGCTACGCGTTGCACATAACCCAGACTGGGGTTGCTAGTGACGAGGCGTTGGATCATCTGCCGCGCGAAGAACGGTCCGACGTTGGGGTGGGCGACCAAATGGTCGAGCGCTAGTCGGAGGCTTTCCTCAGGCCCAGTGCCGGCAGGGATTGTCAGGCCTAGAAAGCTCTTTTCTTCCTCCGAATGGAAGCCTTCGGAGCGTGGCCGCTGCCAGCGGGAAGGATCGGCCGTCATCCGCCTGTAAACATATTCGGGATCAGCTATCTGCCGGGTGCCATTCGTCTCCTGTGTGAAACCAATCCCGGAGAAGTCGAAATCGTAACCCGTGAAAACCTTCGCAATCCCGTTAACGTCCTCGTTTGTGTAAGTTTCAATCGGGCTTCCACCAGATAGCCGTGTCGAGCCATCCGGATTGAGCTCAAACAGACCTATCGTAAACAACTGCATGATCTCGCGACCATAGTTTTCGTCTGGTACGCGGCCTGATCTGGGATTCGCGCGCCGATTGCCCCGTGTGTTTAAGAACGTGCCCATCGCGGGGTTAAGCGTGATCTCTTCTAGCAACTGCCTAAAGTCACCAAAGGCGTTCTCGTTTAGCAGATCCCAATAGGCACCAATGGCAGGGCCTCTCCAGGTCGAAGAGATACCGCTCATGGACACCACGAAAAACTCCGAAAGGGCGAGAGCAAAGCGTTTTCGAACGCCGCTGCCCCCGGAAAGGAGCTGCGACCAAATCATGTATTCGCCAGGAGCCGCGCTATTGTAATAGCGGTTGTCATCCACTCGATCGAACCCACGGCTGGTAAAAAACTCGCGGGCGCTTTGATCATTTGAGCGGCTCATTTGGGTATCCAGCCAAGGCTCATAGCCTTGGTCGTTGAGTTCGCTTATTTCCTGTGTGCTGGACGCCAAGCTGACCTGTTGCAGAAACCGGCTGGCTTCCGCATCACTGGCCGGTCTCCTTATGACTGGCGGCGCAACCGGATTGCTAGCAACTCCACCGGAGCTGACAGACGTGGAGCCCGAGTTCGAGCCGCCTCCGCCACAAGCAGCCGTCGCCAGCGCCGCCACAGCAACCCCGGACAAACGGGCCGTGTTCACTGCTGTTGTCGGTTCGCGGCCTTGCGGCTTGGGGTGTTCCGATGGTCCTTCGGACGAGAGTTCCAATGGCCCGCTTGGATACTCTAGAATAGAATCGCTCGACATAAGGCAACCTCGCGCTTGAAGGTGCCGCTTCATGTAAGCCAATGGGTCAAGACGCGCTTAGTGATTAAGGTAAACGGAAAGAAACGTGGGATTACTCGGAGCGGGCTAAGCCGTTTGAGATCACAAAGGGAGGTGATTTAGTGTCAGAGGCAAGCCGTATCGCAGTTGGTGAATACGTTGCTATCGATTTCGATGGCCCGGTAGCGAAAGTGACTTTCGATCGGGGAGACCAATTGAACGCGCTGTCCGCGCAAGCTATGAAAGAGCTCTTAGTGGCTGCGCAGACGCTTTCCTCAGAAATCAAATGCCATTGCGTGGTGCTGACCGGCGGTAGCTCTTTTTCGGCCGGAGCGGATCTTAAGGATCCGAAACTCACGGACCGCTCGTCTTTGAGCCTTCTGGAACAACGCGAAGCCGTGAAACTGGGCCCCGACATGTGCCAAGCCTGGGCCGATCTTGAGCAAATCACCATATGCGCCATCGAGCGCTTTTGTGTCGGCGGAGGTCTGGCCTTGGCCGTTTCATGCGATCACCGCGTGATGGCAGCAGACGCCCACGTGCGGTTGCCAGAGGTGCCGCTGGGCATGAATATGAGTTGGCGGTCGGTTCCAAGGATCGTCAGCTTGGTCGGTCCCGCAAAGGCCAAAGAGCTGATCATCTTAGGGAGGCGAGTGGAAGCCGACGAGGCGCTTGCCTGGGGTCTCGTCGATCGAGTGGAAGAGCCCGGCACGACGTTGGATCACGCCATGCAACTCGCTCGCTCCTACGCGAACCTGCCACCGGTTGCTGTGCGGATGGCGAAGCAGGCGATAGATACCAGCGCGAGCCCTCTGGGATTTGCGACCAGTTTCATGGACCGCGACCAGTTTCTTCTCACTCGTCTCGCAAATGACGAACACACCAATGACGCGTAGCTTTGAGATCAATCGGATTGTGTTGGCTGTTTCGCCCGCTCTCGCTTCAGGCTCCAAAGCATCTCAGCCATAGACAAGTTTCTCGCCACGCGCTTAGATGCTGAAAAGCTTCGAATGATCACGCATGGGAGAGAGCTGCATGATCCGCAAAAAGGCCCGTTGGGCTATTCCCTTTTTGGCATTTGGTGCGCTCGGCTTGTCAGCTTGTGCACCGGACGGCGTCACTGCAGACGCGCTAGTTGAGGCGGCGGCAGACGATGCCAACTGGATATCCCATGGCCGGACCTATTCCGAGCAGCGCTTTTCCCCTCTTGGGTCCATCAACTCGGAAAGTGTGGGCGATCTTGGTCTGACATGGTTCGCCGATATGGACACGGCGCGTGGACAAGAAGCCACGCCGCTTGTGATCGACGGCAAACTGTATCTGACGACCGCGTGGAGCAAGGTCAAAGCCTACAACGCCGCCACTGGTGAGCCGTTGTGGGAGTATGACCCGAAAGTCCCCGGCGAAACGGGCGTTAAAGTGTGCTGTGACGTCGTCAATCGCGGCGTCGCGGCGTGGGGCAATTCGCTTTTCCTCGGTACGCTTGATGGCCGGTTGGTGAAGCTCGACCGGGAAACGGGCGAAGTCCAGTGGGAAGTGGTCACCGTCAATCAGGATATGGCCTATTCCATCACCGGGGCCCCGCGCGTCATCGATGGTAAAGTCATAATCGGGAATGGCGGAGCAGAGTTCGGCGTACGCGGATACATCGCGGCCTATTCGGCCGAAGACGGCGAAGAGTTGTGGCGCTTCTACACAGTACCCGATGGGACCGAAGGCGAAAACGCCGCCGAGCATTTGAAAGCGGCGGCTGAAACCTGGAACATGGAAGCGCTCGCCGGCTCGGACGCGATCGGGGGAGGCGGAACCGTTTGGGATTCGATGGCCTACGATCCTGAATTGGACCTATTGTACTTTGGGGTCGGCAACGGTTCGCCTTGGAACCGCGCGTACCGTTCGCCCGGTGAAGACGGCACAGGCGAAGGTGACAACCTGTATCTCTCCTCAATCGTGGCCGTTCGCCCGGATACGGGCGAGTATGTCTGGCATTACCAAACAACACCCGGTGAAACCTGGGACTACACCGCGACCCAGCACATCATCCTTGCGGACATGGAGATCGACGGATCGACGCGTAAAGTCCTGATGCAGGCACCCAAGAACGGGTTCTTCTACGTGCTCGACCGTGAAACCGGCGAGTTTATCTCGGCCGAGGAGTATATCCCGCAAAACTGGGCAAAGAGCATCGACGAGACGGGGCGCCCGATCTTCAATGAGGAAACTCGTATTGATGTAACCGGCAAGCCGGCGCTTGTTATGCCGGGGCCGCTGGGTGGCCACAATTGGCACCCCATGGCGTTCCATCCGGGGGAAAATCTCGTTTACATTCCCGCTTTCGAGGCTGCCACCATTTACGCGCCTGAGGCCGATTGGAAGCCAGACCGCGCCCGCGGGTTCAATGTCGGGTTTGATCTGGGCGCGGGCGATCTGCCGCCTGACCTTGGAATCCGCCGCGAAGTCTATGGGACGGTCAAGGGCAAGCTGATGGCTTGGGATCCGGTCGCGCAAGAGGCGCGCTGGGTGGTGGAGCATCCCGGCCCATGGAACGGCGGAATCTTAGCCACGGGCGGTGATCTGGTGTTCCAAGGCAATTCGTCGAGCGAGTTTGCCGCTTACAACGCGGCGACGGTCGAAAAGCTCTGGAGCTTCGCGGCGCAGACGGGCGTGGTTGCACCGCCCATGACCTACACCGTCGATGGGGAGCAATACATCGCCGTGCTTGCCGGGTGGGGCGGCGCGTACGCGATCACAGCCGATGGTCATCTGATCAACCACCAAGCGCCGGTGCGGAACATCTCGCGATTGCTCGTTTTCAAGCTTGGTGGAGACGCGCAACTGCCGGAAATGCCGGAATTGGCTGAGATCCCGCTGGATCCGCCACCCAGTCGAGCCAGCGCGGACATCATTGCCATCGGCAAGGAAAAATACGCCCGCTATTGCGCGGTGTGCCACGCGCCGGCGGCGGTGGGTTCGACCGAGCTGCCAGACCTCAGACGATCCGGAACGCTTGGCAACGCGGGTGCGTGGAAGGCCGTGGTGTATGACGGCATCCTCAAGGAAAACGGCATGGTCAACTTCGACACCTCGCTGTCGGAAGACGAGGTTCAGGCCATTCGCGCTTACGTGATCCAGCGCGCCAATGAGGATAAGGCCCTCGAAGAAACCTAGGCCGGCAGGAACGCCGAAACAGAAAAGGCCGCCCTGGCATCCCGGGACGGCCTTTTCATTATCTGGGCGACATTGTGGTGCGGGCCGCTCAGTCATTGGTTGCCTAGGCTACGAAGGCGCTTCGACGACCTTGTATTTGACGTCGTCGCCTTGATACATTGGTTCGTACCACGTCCCATCGCAATACAGCAGATTGCGGCCACCGCTAGACACCGGTTCGCAATCGTCATCATTGTCGATGGCATCGACTATCAGCCCAATAGCGAGCGCGCTTGCGGTGACCGCCGCGACGGTTTCCAGTGGACTCCAGCCATCATCCCAGTCGTCGTCCCAATACCGGCGATCATTGTAATAGCGACGGTCGTTATCAACCCGGACATCGCGATCAATATCGACGCTGTTGTCGACGTTAATCTCAACATCGTTGCCACTCACATTCACGTTCTTGTTGCCGCGGCGATTGTTGTTGTTGCTGTTCTGGTTGCTCTTTTTCTTGTGCGTGCTGGTGGTTTTCTTGGACTCATGCCGCACCTTGGGGCGACTGCGCGTACTGCTTTTTTGGGCGCTTCGGTTGGCTTTGCCTTTGGTGCGCTTCTTCCGATCCTGAGCTGCATCAGCGGTCGTCATGACCTCAGCGCTGCTCAGCGCCAGCGCAGAGGTCGAAACTTCCGCGTCCATAGCGATCGCGGGAACCGCATGTGTGGCCAGGAGCGAAGCGGTCGTGAAAGCTCCTATTGATTTCAACACGCTCATCACTCGCTTCCCCCCTGAACCGTGACCGTGCCACCATAAGTGATCCGCGTGTCGGTTTCTTTCGGCTGATACGTGAACTCAGGCATTTCGTCATCGTCTGGATCGTTCCATCGGAAAATGACTGTGTATTGAGGCAGAGATTCATCTTCCTTGTCGGTGATCACCAGTTTGCAAGGCAGGCTTTCTTCGTTCAGCCAAAGCTGCCAATCAACCAACTCCTGACGAAAAGCGTAATGCATGCATGTCTTACCGAGAACCAGATCGGGGCGGACGACATACCCTTCTTGAATTCGTTCAAGAATTTCTGGGTTCGATTGCCAAATGAAAAGATCGGCCACCGGTATCTCGATGTCGTAGTCATTGAGCAGCGTGGAAAAGAGCTCATTTAGCGTCGGTGGAGCCTGGAAGTTCGTCCAAAATCCCTTTCGCGGAGCGACAATTGCGAACTGTTCTCCATCGAAGTAATACTGACGCTCTTTGGCTGCAGAGGTTACGATCATTCGCATCTTATCGGGCTTTACGACATTAGCCTGCATCGTACCGCCAAATTGAATCTTCTGCCCGCTTTCGAGGACTATTTCGCTCGTGAGGGACGCGTCGAATGCGATGGTTTGCTTCGCGGCCAAAGCTTCGCCCATCTTCTGAAGCGCCTCTACCGCCTGCGCGTCGATCAGAACATCTTCGACTTCGATCTCGATGACTTCAACCTCGACGATCTCCTGCGCCGAACCCACGGACGGGATGGTCAGCGCCACTGGGATAGCGATTGCGCGTGCGAGCAAGCTTCGGTGCTTCATAGATTCTCCCCCTAATTTGCCGGCATGACACAGGGTCCGTTCGACTGGCTCTGCATCGTCTTGCCATTGATCAGCATAGTCCGGCCAGACCGGCTGTCGCAATACAGTTTCTAGCGTGCCTGCACAGAAAGCCATGTGAAGCGTCACGCCTTCAAATCTGGTGTCCGCCTTATCCCCGCTCGCTATCGATACCGGAGCTTGGCTAGGTGATTTCAACAGGCTACATCCCGGTCTAATCATAGGGGAGATTAGATTATGCGCAGCGTTGTATTGGCCGTAGCCTTAGCCACAGCGACAGCTTGTTCCACGACATCGGTGAATACAGATTACAGCCCAACAGCTGATTTCACGTCTTTCAAGACGTACACCTGGGTGACGACCGACCCGCAACCCGGTGTGAATCCGCTGCTGTTTGGCCGTATCAAGGACACGATCGATCGTGAGATGGCCGCTAAATCCTACACGCTTTCCGACAACCCTGATTTTGCGGTCGCTATCACACTTGGGGCCCGTGATGAGATCCGGCAGGACTATGTCGCCCCCGCATATGGCGCTTATGGCGGCTTTTATCCCGGTTACGGTCTTCGTCCGTATTCATCAGCTTGGGCCTATAGCTATTCGCCCACACAGATCAGCCAGGTGACAAAGGGCACGCTGGCGATTGATGTGTATGACGCCGATTCCAAGGAGCCTGTGTGGCACGGCACTGGCACCAAGACGATTGATCGGGACAACATCAAACAGGAAAACGTCGATCGGGTGATCGCCGAGGTTCTCGCCAAGTTTCCGCCTCAACCCTAAGCTGGTCTGGGGCCGGGTGAGAACCGCTTTTGTCTCAAAGGTAAGAACGGCGTGAAGGCTCGTATGGTCCGATGGATATTCGGTCTTGGGATCATGGCTTTTCTAGCGATGACGACATGGCCCGGCGTTTACATGATCAATCGGATTGAGCCTCTCGTGCTTGGTCTGCCGTTCAATCTGTTTGCCATTGCGCTTTTGATTGTGGTGGCTCTGGGGCTGCTGACGGCGCTGTACCTCAGCGAGGATCAGTCGGGGGACAAGTAAGCCTTGGAACGATGGCAGATCATCGCGCTGATCATCGCGCTGTATCTCGGTGTAACGCTATGCATTGGGTTGTTCTCTGGCCGCGGCGCCTCGAAGAGTGTGCAAGGGTATGTAGCCGGTGATCGCGATTTCGGCCTTTTGGTTATGTACTTTGTGCTGGGGGCGTCGATTTTCTCGGCCTTCGCATTTCTTGGGGGGCCGGGCTGGGCCTATAGCCGAGGGGCCGCGGCCTATTACATCTTGTGCTACGGGGTCCTGGGCATCGCGCCCTATTTTTGGATCGGGCCGAAAGCCGCAGCTTTAGGGCGGCGCCACGGATATGTGACGCAAGCGCAGCTCATATGTGGTCGGTTCCCTTCTCGAGCGCTTTCCGCGATGATCGCGATTCTGACGATCGCGGCTTTCATTCCCTACATCACGCTGCAGATGCGAGGCGCCGGGATTGTTATTGAAGCCGTGACCGAAGGGAACGTCCCGCTTTGGTTGGGGGCGGCCATCGCCTACGGGATCGTAACGCTTTACGTCTTGTTCTCCGGTGTTGCAGCGGTCGGTTGGACCAACACATTCCAAGGCGTCTTCATGCTCACCATTGCATGGTCATTGGGGCTCTACTTGCCCATCTCGCTGTACGGCGGTGTCGGTGACATGTTTTCGCAGATCCTGCAGGAACGCCCAGAGCTTTTGTCGATGCCCGGCCTAACCGCGTCGGGAGAGCCGTGGTCATGGGGTGGGTTCTCGAGCGCCATTATCGTCTCGGCTGTGGGTCTTATGATGTGGCCTCACCTGTTCATGAAGGCGTTTACAGCGCGATCCGATGACACATTGCGCAAAACGGTAGTCCTTTTCCCTACCTTCCAACTGTTCTTGATCCCCGTTTTTCTGATCGGATTTGCGGGAGTGTTGTATCCAGAGGCGCCCCCTTCAGCGGATTTTATCCTTCCCTTCATGATCCTGAACGCTGATTTGCCCGCTATTGTCGTGGGCTTGTTTTGCGCGGGCGCGCTGTCGGCTTCCATGTCTACTGGAGATTCGCTCATGCACGCCGCCGCGTCGGTCACGGTCGAGGATGGCATTCGGCCTTTTCGCTCGCTCTCGGACAAAGCGCGGCGTCGGCTCATTCAAGGATTTGTCCTCCTTATAGGTGCGGTTTCTTACGCGTTCGCCATCTCGGAGGGTATGTCGCTCGTGGTGCTGTTGCTAACGGCTTATGGAATCATCTGTCAGCTTGCGCCGCCCATTGTGGCGGCCTTGTACTGGCGGCGCGCCACGACCGCGGGCGTCGTCGCGGGCTTCGTGGCCGGATCAAGCACCGCTGCGTTCTTTTTCCTGAGCGGGTATCTCGGTTTTGATCTGCGCCCTTATGATCTGCACGAAGGCATGCTCGGCTTGATGGTGCATATCCCGGTTTTGGTGGGCGTTAGCCTGCTGACGCAGCCACAATCAGACGAGCAATGGGACGCGTTCGCATCCTCGGCAGCCTAGGCGCTGAGATGCCGGATAAGGTTACGCATGAAGCGGGTGCCTTCAGCCACTTGGCTCAGCTTTATGAACTCGTTCGGCTGGTGGGCCTGATCGATCGAGCCAGGCCCGCAGATGACGGTTGAGAAACCCGCCTCCTGAAACTGGCCCGCTTCGGCTGCGTAAGAGACCGAATGCCGCCCATTCGCACCGGTCAGAAGATGCGCCAGTTCCGCCGCCGGATTGTTCTCTTCTGGCATCAAAGGTGGCCCATCCGCCAAGGTTTCGGTTGTGATCTCGCAATGGGGGGCGATGGCCTGCATATCGGCTAGAACCTTGCTGGCCTCCGCCTCAAACTCCGCCACTATTGCGCGCACACTGTCACCGGGAACTGTCCTTACGTCCCAGGTGAAGCCGCACCGCCGAGCGAGAATGTTCGCGGCGGTGCCTCCTTCGATGACGCCCACGGACATCGTCGTGTATGCCGGCGTAAATGGCGAATTTGGATCTGCGTCGCTCCTGCGTTCTTCGACCATTTCGGCGATTTTTGCGATGAGGCGGCCTGCGGCCATCACTGCACTAGCGCCTCGATGGGGCTGGCTGGAGTGAGCCTCGTGGCCTGTGATTTCTGTGCGGAAAACGGCTATTCCCTTTTGTCCATCAACAACTTGCATGTTGGTGGGCTCACCTACGATGACCGCTGCTGGTGAGGGTAAAAGCCTTTTGATCTCGTCGATCATTAACGGCGCGCCCAAGAGGCCCACTTCTTCGTCATAGCTCAAGGCAAAGTGGATCGGACGCGACAGGTTGGAAGCCAGCATTTCGGGCAATAGGGACAGCCCGATCGCAGAGAAACTCTTCATATCGGCCGGTCCTCGGCCAAACAATTTGCCGTCCTTCTCGACGACCTGCCACGGATCGGTTTCCCAGGGTTGCCCATCGACTGGCACAACATCGGTATGGCCGGATAAGACAACGCCGCCTTCGACGTTCGGCCCGACGGAGAAATAGAGATTAGCCTTCGTGCCGTCGGCGTTCGGGACTCTTGTCGCGGCAATTTGATGTTCCGCAAGATAGGCTTCGACGTCTTCGATGAGACTGAGGTTCGAATTGCGCGATGTGGTGTCGTGACGCACCAATCGCGAAATCCAATCGACTTGGGATTGAAGTTCGCTCACTCGAAACCTGACCTTTCAGATGGCTAGGTGGACGTGTTCCGTCTTTGACTAGTAGGCTCCATAGCCTCCGTCATATCCGTAAGGCGCAAGTATGCCCTCGGAACAGCGGTTCAGTATTGTGCCGAAGACAGGAACGGGCGAGACAAGCTGCAGGCAGGATTCCAATTGTTTGCGTGTGGTCACTCCCTCTTCGACAATAAGAATGACGCCATCGAGTTGCTCGGTTGCGAGCATCGCGTCATCGCTTACGAATAGAGGCGGCAGATCGCATATGATCCATGGTCGATAGTCGACACCCTTCAGGTGAGTGATCAGTTCACCATACCGGGCGCTCGCCAGCAATTCGGCCGAGCGCGTAACGCGTTCGAAGGTCGGCGCTACAATCAGCCCGGTGTCCAGTATTTCGCGAGTGCATTTCATCACGTCATGCTCTTCACTCGCCAGATATTCTCCGACACCTGGCCCGCCGCGAATACCGAACAAGTCCGCCAGAGTTGGTCGTTGCAAATCCAGGTCAAGTAAGACCGTGCGTATCGAACTGAGGCGACTCATCGCCGCTGCAAGGTTCGAGGCGACAAATGACTTGCCGACGTTAGGCGAAGCCGAAGTGACGCCGATGACGCGCGCATCCGTGTCCTTGAGCCGGCGCGACAAGACGGTGCGGAGCAGACGAAAGGGGCGGCCCCTTATGTCGGTTTCCTCGAAGCCGACGAGTGTGGGATCTAGTGCGAGTCCCTCGTCGGCATTATCATGGTGTTCTTCGAACATTAGCTATCCATGTAAGGGCATGTAGACAGGTTATCGGGCTGCCTCAGCATGCTATTGACTTAAGAAATCGTCGCTCATGTGGTTCTAGGCGCCGGCCTCTGCACCTCGACCGAAGAGGCCTCGAATTCGCGATGCAAACGAGACCTTTTCAGGGTCTGACAGGCTTGGGATCGAGACCAACGGTACGTCACCCGTTATCTCCCTGATATCCGATATATCGCGGATCGGACGAATGAAGAAATCCAAGATGATCGCTAGAAGTATGCCGAGGCCAAGTCCCGCGATCGGACCGCCCAACAGCCAAATGAAGCGGTTGGTGGAGACCGGGCTATCCGGAACGACTGGCGGATCAATGACCGAAAGCCGCTCACCCTTTTGTTCTCGCTCAGCACGAGCGCTGCTTTGGGCTTGCAGCAGACGACTAGAAACCCTTTCATATTGCTCATTCAAAAGGTCGAGTTTTTGCTGCTCTTGAGCTATTTGTTGTTGCACCAATGGCCCCAGCGCCATGGCTCGTTGGGCGGTGCTAAGCCTCGCGAGCTCCTGGGATTTCATGGTTTGCAAAACCTCAATTTGAGCGTTGTTGGCTTCAATCCGTTGATCGATCGTGTCTGCAGGAAGCCGCGCCTGCTGGGTTTCGGCCAGTTTTCGCGCTTCACTCAAACGACGTTGCGCGATGGCAATGTCGGGGTGGTCTTCCGAATAGCGCGCCTGAGCGGCTGCGAGTTCGGCTTCTGCGGCGGCTACGATCGGGTCGCGTTCATCGGCTGTCTGACGCGCTTCCTTCTGAGCACGCAAGAGAGAGTTGTCGCGTTGCAGGGCAATGATCTGGACATCGATACTCCCGTTCGAGCCTGACATTGCAAAAGCGGCCGGGTTAGAGAGCGCTAGGCCATTTCTCGCCTTAATTTCTTCAATCTGTTGTTCGGCGTCGGACACTTGGGCGCGAAGTGTTTGCGCTTGATCGGTTAAGAACTGGACCGTGCTTTGAGCCTGCTTGCTGCTCGTGGTGGCGTCGAGCAGTAGGACCTGCTCCGTCATATCCTGCGCGACAGATTGGGCTTGGTCTGCCGTTTCATAGTCAAAGCTAAGGCTGAACGCGATGGTCGATGAGCGTCCACGCGCGGACCGCTGAATCTGCGCACGAACGGGTTCAATGCGCGTGGCTTCGCGCATTTCAGCGATAACCTCGGTAAGGTTACTTTCCGTGCGCTCTTTTGTGTAGAGCCGGTGCTTCTGGATCAACTCAATCAACTGAGGGCGGCTGAGGACCTGTTGTCGAAACTTCGCAATCCGTTGATCAACGATATCGAAATCACCGCCGTTCAGAACATCGTCAGGAAGATCGGCCGATTCCACTAGAAGTGTAGCCGTCGATCTGTAGACGATTGGTAAGCTTATAGCGGCGACAACCCCGGCGATGGTCATTACAATTATACAAGCCAAAATAAGCCACTTGCGGTCAAAAATGATCGCAGGGAGCCTCAGGATTGGATTGCTGCCTTCAGGCAGCGCAATGTCAGCATCATCGTCCATTATCTTGGCGCTCCGAGCCTGATCGAGACACCGCCCAGAATTTGAGAGCGTGATTGATCTGTGAGTACATTGTTGTCGAAATCTGAATAGGTCGCGTTGAAGAATAAATCGACGCGTTCATTGATTTGGCGATCATACCTTCCCGAGATACCGAATGCCTCGACGTCTGAACCGAGCCCTTGGGTCGGTTCGGAGACCGAAGAGTAATCCGAGCTGAAGCTCAAACGATCGCGTTCGCTCAATCGATGCGAATAGGTAGCAGATACGACCGATTGAAGGCGGACCCCGCCAACGCCGAAGGGGAGGAAACCACGCGTTGCCGTTGCGCAAAAGTCTTTGCGATTGTCACGATAGCAGAGCGACGCTTGGCCGGTGAAGGCGGTGTCGGATGTGTTTCCGGCAGGGCCATCCAGGTCCACAAAGCCGGCCCCCACATTGGCCGTCAAGTCCCACCTTGGCGCGAGTTTGGCGTTCACCACCAAAGAAGGCGAAATCGTGTCGGCGTCCGCTTGATCCGGAGAATCGAAGTCAGCAATGCTGTAGCTTATCTCTGCACCAATCTGGATGCTTTCGTTAAGGACGCGTCGGTATTGGATGCGCTGTGCCGCAAGCGTTACGTCATTGAGTAGATTGTTCTCAATGTCCTCTCGGCGCACCTCGGCTTCGATCTCAAGCCGGTCGCGCTCACTTGGCGTGAAGATCATCGAACCAGTTCCGGCGAAAGTATTCGCTCTTTGGCGCAGCCCGAGTAGTGTAATATCTTCGTTCGGGAGGGTATCATCTGGGAAAAGGGATGATCCCCCGGAGTCTTGACCTGTCGACCCGAAGGCGGTGCCCACAACCCGGCTGAAAAAACGGGCTCCTCCAGTCAATTCGAGGCGCTCGTTCGCCCTGTGCCTCACATCCGCGCTCGCATTGTAGTTCTGGATCGATTCGTAACGATCAAGGTACTCAATCCATTCCACCCCGCCAGTGATGACGAAATCCGTGCGACTGCTTGAGCTCGAAAACTCAGGTATGACGCGAAGACTGATCGCTGGCGCTGCCGTTTCTTCCAGCGCCAAGAAGAAGGGGTTTGTGTCGTAACCCGCAGACGCTTCAGCTCGCAGACGCCAGCCCGAACGTTCCGCGGCAGCGTCGTTTGTGGCCGGTGCAGCGCCGCTCCCACCAACGGCCTGAACGGTCAGCAGCCCGGCCGCTAGGTTCTTCGTGTTGGGGGTCAGCCCTGAGGATGGGCCTTGAAGCCCTGCATCGCCAAAGAAAGTCGAGAGATCGGAAGCCTGATCCAGATTTTGCTGAAGAGTTCGAGTTGGCAAACCCTGTGGGTCCAATGACTCCATGCTCGCTTTGAAAGCAGGCGACACAAATGGACCTGGTGATGTGGTTTCTAGGCCAATGCCGTCGATTGCTACGTCCGAGAGCAGTTGCTCGCTGATATCTAGAGCAATTTCAATCGGCTCAGGTGACGGTGCGACGCTGGCTGCCGCTTCGGCGGCCAGACTGTCATCCAACAGTCCAGGACGCGATAGGTTGATGCGTTCGCTCGGAATCTCAAACTCGACCAAAGCTGTTTTCTCAGCATCGACCTCAGCGATAATCGGAATTTGCAAGATAAGACCGCTTCGGTCGAAGGCGGGCTCAACATTGGCCGCTAGACTGATCGTCCTCTGGTCGAAGCTCTCCCTTCTATCCACGCTCGCTGGGATCGATCGAACGAACTCGCCATCCCGACCGAAAGCAGGGGCAAACCATTCATTACCTCTGGAAATGGTACCAATCGGATACAGCGTCTTAATTTGCGTGTTTGCGCGTTCGCTTCCCAACCCAGAAGGCGTGTGGTGGTAAACAGACGACGGGCGAGAAGGACTTCGTTCGCTTTTTAGGGAGTGGTCGTTGGGTGAGGTTAAGAAGCTCGCGCCATGAACACCGCCACTAGCCCTTTTCGACTGCTCCGGTTCGTCGATTGAAAGCGAGGCAATCGCCGCTTTGCTTTGCCCCACGTCTCGGCCCATGTCGCCCAGATTGGCGTCTCTCGAGCCAACCGTATGGAGGGGCGGCGCCGGTGTCTCTTTGATCAACGCCTGAACATGGCTCTCAGAAAGCGCTAGCAGCGAAAAGGAGACCAAAGCTCCGCCAACATATCGGCAACAGGCTGCGCGCGACAAGCCGAGCCCACCAGCGTTGCTCATCACACCAGTCAGATATCGAGACTTGATGCGCGAAAGATGCCTGTTTTCGTCTGGCTTCATTGATTTGTTTCGCACCTTGATATCAACCCCCGAGACCGTACCGCACTTCGCTATCCAACCACAATTGTATCGCATCGGTTGTGACTAAGCCCCCCATTGCTTGCCCGTATTCGATCAGCGGAGACCAGAAAACCAGCGCATTCGTCTCGCCGCTGTCTCCAGCCCAGAAAGATTTTGTGGCGCTCGGGTCATGGCACGATGACCGTGTCGCCGCTGCGGATGAGCGGCAGCGATCGTACCGCTTCGGGGTTTACATTCCGGCTCTTCAAGATCGACGACAAACGAACTGGAATGACCGTAGGCCCCGCTTCGGTCTTCCGAATTATCTTGACCGAGCTAAGGCTGGCAAATTCCGTCACACCACCCGCGATACTCAGTGCCTCTAGGATGTTGATGTAACGTCCGGGAGTAAATGTCCCTGGTGAGCGGACCTTGCCTATAACTGAGAATTGAAGGCCGCTCGTGGCCGAAACGGCAACCGTCACATCGGGCACATTGCCATCGACGTATTTGTTGGCAAGTCCAACGGACACGGCCTGTTCGATTTCACGCGTGGTTTTACCAGCGCCGTCAATACGCCCAACCAGCGGAAAACTGAGGCTTCCATCAGGCAAGACAGTCACCGCTCGTTGCAATTGGTCCTCACGCCAAACACTGATCTCAAGTATGTCACCAGGGTTGATGCGATATTCGGGCAACGCCGCTGATTGCGCAGCATCGGCAACTTCTGACGAGCCATCGTTTTGGGCGAACGCCGTCGTTCCCATCGGAAAAACGAGTGCGGTCGTAACCATAGCCCAGTGAGATAATGCGAGCGTCCTTCTCACGCCTCTTTCCTTTTACTAAGCACGCCATGCTATGCACAGCGGAGTGCGACAACTTAAGGCGCTACCAAAGCGCATCGCGATCGGGCAACATCGTAAATTGGAAAATGCCCCGTAATAACGTCATTCTAGGATGACTGGCTGAAGGATCGACCGTGTCAATGATCTCCGAAAAAGGTCGCTTAGCGTTCTTGAGCCTTGCTCTGCCCCTCCTCGTTATGGCCTCGGGATGCAGCGATCGTTTCAGTGCGGCAGCGGAATACGCGCAATCCGCCCAAACACAGCTTGATACCGGAAACCTTGAAGAGGCCCGCCTCAGCGCACTTAATGCGATACGCGAACGTGATGACGTGGCGGCGTATTTTGTTTTACTGGGGCGTATCGAAAGCCAAATGCAGAATCTGGAGGGGGCCTTCGGAGCGTATTCTCGAGCCCTTGATCTGCAAGCCGATAACCCAGAAATTCTTCAGGCGATCGCCGAGCTTGGGCTGCAAGTGAATCGCTTGGACGATGCTGAAGAAGCCGCTGATCGAATTCTCTTGCTCTATCCGAACGCAATTCGCGCGAAACTCGTCAAAGGCTTTATCTCTATCGAACGAGATCGGTTTGATGAAGCTAAGGAGCTTGCAGAGGAAATTCTCGCTCGAAGCCCCAATAACGAATTCGGCTCGATCCTTAAGGCGCGCCTCACGGCCTTGGACGCCGATTTGGATGGGGCCATCCAAATCGTC
>JBCDAE010000006.1:0-113482 GCA_039186235.1 Pseudomonadota bacterium
CACGAAGTGCTGACCCGCTTGACGCGCGGCCTCGGCGATAGGCTCTTGCGCTTGACGCTTGGTGCCGACGAACAGCACCTTGCCGCCTGCACGGACAGTCTGCTCAACAAAGTCGAGCGCGCGCGCGAACAGCGGCACGGTCTGCGACAGGTCAATGATATGAACGCCGTTGCGCGCGCCGAAGATGTACGGCTTCATGCGCGGGTTCCAACGGTGAGTCTGGTGGCCGAAGTGTGCCCCGGCCTCGATCAATTGCTGCATGGTGACGGTGGTGGCCGCCATAATTCAATTCCTTTCCGGTTCGTCCTCTGGAAGGCAAGGGAGACCGCGTTGGCGGAGATCCCGCCTACGGCACCGGTATGAAGCGCCTTCCATGTGAATTTCACTGCGGTGCGAGCGCATGATTCGCGCCCGCGTCATCAGCGAGGCCGCGCCATTAGCCGGGCCGGACCACAAAATCTAGTGCCTATTGCAAACTTCGGAACACAAGCGGAACAAATCGCTTGACCCAATGGAACACTTAGTGAACAGAGGTTCTGGAACAAAGATGGTACGGAAAAAGGAAGCGGAACGATGTTCACTCTCACACTCTGCGCGCTGTTTGCACTTGTCACGGTGGCGACCGCTTTGACCTTGGTCGATTGCTGGATCCGCGGCCGCTTCATTTTTGAGGCGCTTCAACAGGAGCGCGCGCTTCTGGACGCGGGCTTTGTGCCTATGGCAGCGGCGGTGGAGCATCGCCCTCGCAAGCGTGTGCGCTACGACGCGCTGGCTGTGCCGAGCCGCGTTTCTGCGCCGCGCCTCAATCGAGCTTCGACTGGGCCAGCGCGCGACGCCGCTTGATCCGACCGTACTTGATCAACGCGTAAGGCATCAGCAGCAAATAGGTCGCGCTGATCACGGTAAGGCACCACCACGGTTCGAGCAAAAGCGCCGCGAAAATCAGCGCCACGACCACAATCAGCCAGAGGCGAATACCACGCCTTGGTCGTATCGCCCCCCAACTCAGCGTGGCCATGTTGGAAATCATCAAGACGCCAATGGCCGCCACCCAGACGGCGATCAGCAAAGAATCGCGGAAAATCGCTAGTCCGGTCTCTTGCCACACATAAAATGGCGCGAAGGCGAGCCCTGCTCCAACCGGCGCGGGAACCCCGGTCAAGAAACCGGCGGATTTGTGCGGCTGCTCATCCGTGTCAATCTGAGCGTTAAAGCGCGCGAGGCGCAGCGCGCAGCAAATGGCGAATAGCAGCGCGGCAAACCAGCCAAACCGCGCCAGATCCTGCAGCGACCACAAGAACAGGATCAGCGCCGGGGCCACACCGAACGAGATCGAGTCCGCCAGACTGTCCAGCTCGGCTCCAAAGCGAGACTGCGCGTTCAAAAGGCGCGCTATACGCCCATCGATCCCATCCAATACCGCCGCCAGTATGACGGCTAAAATGGCGTAAGCCCATTGGCCGTCAATTGCGAAGCGCACACCGGTAAGTCCCGAGCACAACGCCGCGGCCGTAATCGCGTTCGGAAGCATGGCGCGCAGGCTCAACCCCGAGCCATCACCTTGCGCGCGCCCGTCTTCGTCCTCAGCCGCTTTGGGCCCCAGACGCGCAGCGAACGGTGGCCGCGTCTTACGGGCCAAAGGGCGTTTCAAGAGCCTGACCCTGCGCGCGCCAAGATCATTGCGCGATTCCTTCGAGGAGGCCTTGCGTGCCGAGTTCGGCCAAAATGGTCTCGCCCCCCACGATCCGCTGGCCCAAGAGAATTTGCGGATCCGTGCCCGCCGGAAGATACACATCCACCCGGCTACCAAATCGGATCAATCCGACTCGCTGCCCCTTGGCCACCGTGTCACCGGGCTTAACAAACGGCACAATCCGGCGCGCGACCAAGCCGGCGATCTGGGTGAACCCGACCAATTGCCCGTCGCCGCGCTCAACCAGGATATGCTGGCGCTCGTTCTCTTCGCTGGCCTTATCAAGGTCAGCGTTCAGGAACTTACCGGGAATATACACCAATCGCCGAACCGTGCCCGCGATCGGCGCGCGATTAATGTGAACATCGAACACGCTCATAAAGATGGAAATCCGCGTGACCGGCCCTGGCGGCAACCCACGCGTGCCCGATCCATCTTCCACCTGCAGTTCGAGCGGAGGCTCCACTTGGCTGATGAGCGAGACCACCCCGTCCGCCGGAGCGACAATCGAGTTTTCCGATTGCGGAACCACGCGCTCGGGATCGCGGAAGAATGCGAACACCCATGCCGAAATGCCCAGCATCACGGCAAAGCCAAACACCCAGCCAAAGATCAGCGGAACAAGGCTGATCCCCAGAGCGATAACACCAAATTTGCGACCTTCGGGGTGAATGGCGGGCCACGACCAGCCCGCGTCTCCGCGCCCCTGATTATCAAGAATTTCACCTGCCATAGCCCTGCACTTAGGCAGAGCCAGAACAGGCCGCAAGCAAACGTGACCATTTCGCGACAGGAAAAGGTCAGCGACCGACAATTAGGCCTTGGCAGTCATCTGGTGAAGGCGAGGCAAGCCACATCCAACACTGCTCCCCCATCGTTCACACTTTAGTGAGATGTTTACCTTAAATCTCAGCGCGTAATGACCACAGCGGCGCCTTCGATCCCGGCCAAAGAGGCTTCAACACGCTTGACCAGCCGATGGGCTGGGGAAGCGCCAATCTACATTATTGGCCTGGCGCTCATGAGTTTGTGCATCGCGCTGCTGCTCAACAAGGGCGTTCCAGTTAGTCTAGGCGGACTTTTCTCAAGCGGGCGCATCTTCTTTATCTTTGCGGTGATTCTTGCGTTCTTTGACACCGTCTGGTCTCTCGTCCGGCATCGCCCAGACAGCCCCATTGCCTTTTACAAAGCCCGCTATTCGGCGCCCAAGCTGTGGTCTTCGATCTTGGCCGGCCTGCCGTTCATCGCGGTAGCGACGGTGATCTTGCCCTTCTTTTCCGAAATGAAATCGGCCATCCCGCTGTTTAACGATTACACTTGGGACGAAACCTTCATCCAATGGGATCGGGCTCTCTTTTTTGGCTATGACGCATGGCAGGTTCTGCAACCGGCGCTTGGCTATCCGATCGTCAGCGCCTCGCTCGCCTTCTTGTATCACCTCTGGTTCTTGCTCCTCTATCCGGGAGTTATGTACTTTGCGTTCGCCCGCATGGATAACGATGTCAGACGGCAGTTCTTCCTGAGCTACCTTCTTAGCTGGTCGCTGATCGGCGGCGGGCTTGCCACATGGTTGGCTTCGGTGGGGCCGTGTTTCCTAGAACCGATGACGGGCAACGCCCATTTTAACGCTCAGATGGCTTATCTCTACGCCGCAAATGAAGACATCCCGATCATGGTCTTGCCGGTGCAGGAGATGCTGCTGGAATGGCACGAAACCTCACAAAACGGTCTCGGCAGCGGGATCACCGCTATGCCCAGCATGCACTGCGCTATCGCTTTTCTCTATTGGTTGGCTGTGCGCCGACTTCACCGTGGCTGGGGCGCGGCTTTCGGCGTCTTCGCGCTGATCATCTGGATCAGCAGCGTCCACCTCGCCTATCACTACGCCGTTGATGGTCTGGTCTCGCTCGCCGCTATTGCGGCGATATGGGCGCTGTCAGAACGGATTATTTGGTTTTGGGACCGCTGGTTAGCCGTCCGTTCCAAAAGCCTGACGCAACCTCACGCGGCCTTGCGCACAAAGACGGCGCCCGCCGAATAACCAGCGCCAAAGCTGCAGATTAGGCCAGTGTCGCCCTCAGCCAGATCGCCGCTGTTGAGATGAAAAGCGATGATTGAGCCTGCGCTTGATGTGTTGCCATAGGTGTCGAGCACCGTTGGGCTTTCATCTTCATTCGCCTCGTGGCCCAGAACCCGCTGCGCAATAAGGCGGTTCATGCCGGCGTTGGCCTGATGCAGCCACATGCGGCGCAGAGCGGCGGCCTCGATCCCGAGCCTATCCGCTTCATCAAGGATCATCTGCGCCACCATCGGCACGACCTCTTTGAAAACCTTGCGCCCTTCCTGGACGAAGAGTTTGTCGGCGGTGCCTTCGCTTTCGGGATTGGCACGGTTGAGGAAGCCGAAATTGTTGCGGATGTTGTTCGAAAACACCGTTTTCAGCTTTGTGCCCAAGATGTCCCAGTGTTCCGCTGGAGCAATCGCCGCGTCTTCGACCAGAACCGCGGTGGCCACATCGCCAAAGATAAAGTGGCTGTCGCGATCGCGCCAGTTCAAGTGCCCCGAAGTGATTTCCGGACTAACCACTAACACCGATTTCGCGTTGCCCGCTCGGACATAGTCCGCGGCCGTTTGAAGACCGAATGTGGCCGACGAACACGCTACATTCATGTCGAAACCAAAACCTTCGATGCCCAGCGCTTGCTGGATCTCGATGGCCATAGCGGGATAGGCGCGCTGCATGTTTGACGCGGCGCACAGCACAGCGTCAACATCCTCAGGGGCGCGCCCGGCGCGTTCGAGCGCTTGCTTCGCTGCGATTACGCCAATCTCTGCCATAATGGACAGCTCGTCATTCGCGCGATCCTCAATACGAGGGCACATCGTGTCCGGGTCCAGGATCGGCGCTTTAGTCATCACATGACGCGCCTTGATCCCGCTCGCCTTCTCGATGAATTCCACAGACGAATGCGACAACGCTTCCACTTCGCCAGCCTCAATCGCCTGAGCGTTCGCGGCGTTATGGCGATCAACAAACTCGTTGAAGCTGGCAACGAGTTCTTCGTTCGTGATCGATTCTTCAGGGGTGTAGAGCCCCGTGGCGGAAATGACTGGGCGGCCGGTTAAAGCGGACGCGCTCGATGCGATAGTGGTCATGGGACGCGGGCTTTAATGCGCCGCAGGGTTCGCTTCAAGTGACAGTCTATGGACGTGGTGGATAGGCCGACCGCGACCAAGCGCTCCAAGTCTCGAACGGCAAGATCTCAGGCGCTCCAAACAAGAATGGGGCGTGAGTAGGGAAAACACTCACGCCCCAATCCAGGCAGCTGATTGGCTAGGCAATCAGCTTAGAAAGCGCCCCGGAAGCCGAGGAAGAAGTAGCGGCCACGCACACCAATCGGACGCACAAGGGACCCAAGGAAGGGATCTTGGTCGAACGCGTTGTTGATGCCGCCATAGATGTTGAATTCGTCAACCACATCGTAGGTGAAAGTGAAATCGCTCACGAGGGCAGACCCGGTCTTACGCTGCGGAAGCGCAACAAACGAGTTGTCCTGGTTGATTACAACTTCATTGCCTTCGATGTCGGCGCTGAACGCTTCGTTGTTATCGATACCGGGTGAAAGCTGGCTGCTTTCAAAGCGGCCCTGCCAACCGAACGACCAATTATCGGCCCGGTAGGTAACGCCGACATTGGCAATCCAATCCGGACGACCAAGTTCGCCAAGCTGATCGTTCGTGAGATCAGCCGAAGCTTGAGCCTGTTCTCTTTCCAACGGGTCTTCGATATCCGCGATGGTAGCGCCTGCAGTTGGATCGAAAACCGTTTCGTTCTCAAGGAAGTGGGTGCCCGTAAGCGAAAGACTGAACGCGCCCCCATCGCCGCCGAACAGCCCATCCATGTCGAAGTTGTAAGCGGCTGAGAAGTCGACACCGCGAGCCGTAATCGAACCGAGGTTGATCTGACCTGAGCGGAAGAAGTCGATCACACCCGTGGTCGGATTCCGGTCAACCTGACCACAGAACTGGTTGTCCAGTGAAGGCAAGTCGACACACGCGGATGCAATCGCAGCGCCAGTCAACGATGCAATAGCGTCCGTGATCGTGATATCGTAATAGTCCGCGATTACGGTCAGCCCATCGAGTGGGCCACCTGCCGGCTGCCAAACGGCACCGAAGGTGAAGGTCTCGGCTTCTTCCTCAGAAAGATCCGGATTGCCACCTGTAACGCCCGGACGGAATGCCGACGCAAACTGTGTTGGATCAAAGTCTGGGCCAACCAGAGCGTTACAGTTTGCCTCGCGGAAAGAGCTTCCCGCCGTGATGTTGTCTGCATCGCAGGGGTCCGCCCGAAGTCCAATCGTCGCTGGCGATTGCGGACCAAACAGTTCCGCAAGGTTCGGCGCGCGGACGGCGATTGAGTATGTCCCACGGAAAGTCAGGCTTTCGGTCGGCTTGTACCGACCACCGACTGACCAAGCCGTTGTTGAACCGATCGTGTTGTAGTCTGATAGACGGATAGCGCCCTGCAGTTCGAGAAGCTCGACAAACTCCATATCCGCCAAGATCGGAGCGCGTGCCTCAAAGAAGCCTTCATAGACTTCCAACGACGGATCCTCAAACGAAGGGTCCGGCGAAATGAAGGTCGGACCACCATTCACGGCGCCTGCAGTGATGGCTGGTGAGTTCTGAAGTGACGACGGTGTAAACAGCGTCGTGTCCTCGCGATACTCGAAGCCTGCCGCGAACCCAAGCGGGCCGCCCGGCAGCTCAAAGAAGCTGGCCGTATCGCCAGAAAGCGTTGCAAGAAGCTGTTGCTGCGTGAGAACCGTTGAGTTCAGAATGTTCACGAATGCAAAGTCCGCACCCGCGCCTTGGATCGAGTTACGACCGAAGATGTTGATCGGAGCACACTGTCCGGTCTGCGGCGCAAAGCTGAGCGCGAGGCCCAAGCCGTTAGCATCGGTAGGTGGCTGAGGGAACGGTGACACACCAGGCGCGGTCCCATCAAGCTCTGAACGACAGACCACGTCGCCGACTTGCGCCGTGCCTGGCGTGATTTCGATGTCCTGACTATCGCGGATTGCAAGTACCGTGCTGCCCGGAGCGAACTCACCATTGGTGTCGTCGCCATCAAGGTCGGTCGCAGTAAGCGCGACGGCATCAATGGCGTAGTAGTAGCGATCTTCGAGACGAACATTTGTGAAGACGGATTCAATTTCCGTTCGACCATAATTGTAGGACACTTCCCAATCCCAGCCGAGCTCTTCGAATTCACCACGAAGGCCACCGACGAGCCGCCAGGTTGTGCGTTCCGTGTTCTCTACCGACCGAACACCAAGATCGAGAATGTCGCGCGAGACCGCGATCGCCGGGTCTTCACCCAGTCCGTCAAGAGTGTTGAACTGCGTCCGCAAGGTTGGCGGAATGAACGGGTTGTCGATCGGGATCGGGATATCATCGCTGAAGGGCGTGCCCGTCTGATCGATGCCATCCGTAAACGCAAACGAACCTTCGAAGAAAGCCTCGATTCCGGGCGTCACTTCGTAGTCCGCACCCGCGCTCACGACGACTTGATCAAGCTCGGGCAAGATGATGGCGTTGGGATCTTGGCCAATCCCATCACCGCCGGAAGAGTCGAAGCCACCGACCGCGACGCCGGGATCAAACGGACGCAACACACCATCCGCGAACACTTGCGCGACCGGGATGTCCGTGCCCGCGATTGTCGGGGGCGGGCCACCCGTCGCGGCCGCTGCGTCAAGACCGGCAACAAAGCCAGATCCCTGAAGCGAGATGAGACCGAAGGGACTTGTAATCGGCAGCGTGTTGTCCGGCACAAACGCGTTGTTCGGAATTTCACCGTCTGGAAGCCCAAGCTCGCTCGCTGAGATACCAAGAAGATCGAGAGTGTTCTGGCCAGCCGCACTCAATGATGAGAAGCCGGTGCCTGCAAAGTCACGATCCGAGGCTATCAACGAAGTCGTCTTGCGGTACTCGGCCGAAAAGACCGCGCTACCGCGGCCATCAGCAAATTCGCCGCCCAACGCGACCGCCGCGCTGTAACTTTCGGCGTCGCCTTCGTCCGAGATGCCAGCCTGGACATTGTATTCGATGCCATCAAAATCACGACCGGTGCGCAGCTGGAAGTTCACAACACCCGTAACCGCGTCCGCGCCGTAAATCGACGACGCGCCACCGGTAAGGACTTCAACAGCCTTGATCCGCGAAGAGGGAATGGCGTTGATATCGACAGCCGCTGAACCGCCGGTGCCCGGGACATGGCGGCGTCCGTCGACCAGCGTAAGTGTCCGGACGGTGCCGAGATCACGCAGGTTAAGTAGGCTCAAGCCAAGGTCCGAACTGTCACCGGTCTGGCCTGCTGGCGTCTGGTTAACAGAATCGATCCCCGGAAGAGAGGCTTGCAGCGCTGGAACGTCGCGCAGCAGGGTGGCGAGGTCGGCTTCACCGCTCGTTTGGATACGCTCGCCTGTGACCACCTCAATCGGGCTCGCCGCTTCAATCGGCGAATCCAAGGCAATACGTGAACCCGTGACGACGATTGGCTGGGCGTCGTCCTCTTCGCTCACCTCGGCGTCCTGCGCGATCGCAGGCGTGGCCATCAAGGCGACGCTGGAGACTGATAGCAACGAAGCTGCGAACAGCTTCGGCCGGCTCGTTGGATTGGTTCTACTTTTCATAGCTACCCCTTTTTTTTGGTTTGGGTTCTTAAAGTTCACGGTATTCCCTCCTGTTTTCAGCGGGTTCCCCCCCGGCTGAATTCATTGAAGCTAAATTGGGTTGATGGTCGCTCGCCGGTGAAGCCAACGCCGCCCGGAAGGTGCGCTTCAAAAGATACGGCTCCAGCACTCGGCCAACGAGATAGATCGCGAAAAAGATACCCGCGAACGCGTAGGCGGTGTTCGGCGAGTGATTGTAGTCGATGTCCTCTTCATCATCCTCGCCGCGCGTGTTTTCACGCTCGGACTCATCTTCCTCCTCTTCGCCGGGTTGCTTCGGCTTGGGAGCGCCCAACATTTGATCGATCCAGTGAAGCTCGATCGGCTCCGCTTCTTCGGCTTCTTTCTCGGCCTCTTTCTCGGCCATTTCCGCGAGTATGCCCGGCTTCTCGATTTCATTAATTAGAACCGCAATCCCCGCGACACCGAGGAAGAATAGGGGCGCCAAGAAGCATAAGAAGAGCGCGGTGCTGGTGACGTTGTATGAGAGGCGACTAGGATTGCTCTCGTTTTCGACTGTCAGCGTGCCCGCAGTGAACGTGGCGAGCTTATCCTGCGCGTTCGGATTGGTCTTCAGATAGGTCAGTGCGTCACCGTCAATCCGAAAATCCGTGCCTTGCGCCTGGAGCAGTGGGTCAAGCCTTTTGAACACTTCTTTGGATGTGAGGGGTTCGTCGAGCTCAAGAGAGCTCTTCACTCGCCAAATCCAGTCAACGTAAGGCACTCTAGCTCGCATAAGCGACCGCAAATCTCCGTTGAGAGGCATGAGCCTCCCATTCCCACAATTGTGGGCCAAAAAACTCACCTCTCGCGCGGGGTTGCCCTGCCGCCATCATTGTCGGGGCGGCTTAGGCCTTGGTTGCCGGTTACTCGGCCGGCGCCCTTTCCAAATGATCGTCTGGGGTGCCAGCGGACTTCATTCGATCCTTGGCACCACGGAAAGAATTGATCGCTTCGATGAAGGGGAAAAGCATCGTTTCGCGAATATCCATCCGTCGTCCGCCGTCCATGCCAAGCTTTTCAGCTTCGCCATCGACACACGTTCCAAACATCCGATCAAAAATGATCCAGTTCGCACCATAATTGCTGCGTGTGGCTTCATAGTCTTGCGAATGGTGGACGCTGTGATGCTCCACCGTGTTGAAAATGTAACGCCACCAAGAAGGCGTGTTGAAGCGCACGTTGATGTGCTGATAAATGCCAACAGTCATGCCGATGGCACCGGCCAACAAAAAGGCCCGTGGTAGAAAGTCAAAGAACCCGCCTACACCCAGTCCGATAAGGAACAACTCGATCGGGTTGCCGACGGCGCCCTTATTGATGTTGAGCTGGGTGATGTAGTGGTGCGGCGCGTGGGTCAGCCAAAGCGGGTACCAATTGTGCATCCCACGATGCATCCAGTACTGACCGAACTCAAAAATGAGGGAAATCAGCAAGGCCTGAACAATGAGAGGCATGCCGGTAAACCAGGAGAAGTCCTCCCACGAGAACCAACCCTGAATGGCCTCCACCATGACCGAGTTGCCAATATACGCGTCGGCCATACGCAAAACCGTGTAGCCGAGCGAAACATAGAACACGTCGGTCGCAAACTCTTTCCAGGTCAGCTTCCAACTGTCGTATCGTGGATTGACCCATTCAAGGGCCAACAGCAGCACACGAAAACCAAGACGGATCATGAACAGGGTCGAGGCCACAACCAGCCAGTTCGGCCCCCAATACACGAAGGCGAGCATCGCAAAGAGACAGAAGGGCTGAAAATACGTGAAAACGAATTGGCGTATAGGACCGCCTTCGACGCGGCCGATATTTTCCCAGCCAACCGTTACCGGGGCATCCGCTCCGATAATCCGATTTCCAACTTGCACACCAGCCATGCAGCTACCCCGGTAGATGGGCCCAAAGACCCGAAAACGTCAAAAGTCTTGGCCGCAAAAGCGGTCAAAAAGTGTCAACCCTCTCCCGTGCGCAATTTTTATTGTGCTACGCAGCAATCGGTATCGATATTAACGAATGCGTCAAGCGTAACATTGCTGCTAATCCGCCACGAAAGTCGATTTTGTTGCAATTTTGACGCACATTCGTAATATTGTTGCGCGTCTACGATCGATCTATAAAAGCGCGCCACCCGCCAAGCTCGGTTATGTCTTCGGCGCCAATTGTCGCGCGAGGTTCCGCGACAAAGCCCTTAACGCTTGATCCATCAGCCAAGGTGACCGTCCCAATGGCCAATGGTGCCGGGACCTCGGCGGTGAAGCTGCCAAACTCCTCCACGCCTAGCTCATAGACCTCAACCTTGATCGACGAGCCGCTTTCATCGTGGACTAAAGCAGGCTTTGGCGGGATGCTGTCGGCGATGGCGTACAGGCGATAGTTTGCAGCGGTTTCAAAAGCTCCGACGAAGGTCGCCTCTCGCGAAGTCAGTTGCCAATGCAGGGGCATGTCCTCCAGGTGCGCGCCGACCACGGCCAGTTTTACGGTTTCCATTCGTCCCTCCAAATCGAGCGGAGGCGGCGCGGGCAGATCCGCCGCTTCCAGATAGGTATGCCCCATGTCCAACAAGGCGTGATCCGTGTGCGCTGGCCCGATAAACGTTATCCCAAAGCCTGTTGCATCGTCGCGCGCGCCAGCGGGCACTGCGACAGCTGCCATATCGAGCAAGTTCACGAAGTTAGTGTACTTCCCGAAGTGGCTGTTGAGGGTGACCGGAGCCTCCGCGAGCTCTCTAATGCGGTAGGTTGTGCCTGTGGTCGGGAAGGCCAGCGCATCGACTCTCTCCCACATCATATCGGCCCGACGCTTGTACTCGGCCATGCGGTAGGCGCCTCGAAAAGCCTCGACCGCGCCAATCGACAGCCCTGGTTCCACAACTTCACGCACGGTCGGGTCCATCGCATCTGGCTGACTGACCAGAAGGCTTTCAATGGCCGCCGTGCGTTCAGCGACCCACGGACCGTTATACAACAGCGTCGCCGCTTCATCGAGAAATGTTATATCCAGTTCAACAAGCTCGGCCTTCTGCGACAGCTTTTCGAGCGCCTGATCGTAGAAATACTCGGACGCCGCATCGCCGAAGAAGGCGCGCTGGTCTGGTGTCGGAACGCCGATCCGCCTCGGGGACAGGGCGCGGTCCTCGAGCGGGCGCGAATAGGGATCGCTTTCGTCAAATCCGGCCACCACCTGATCGACGAGGCGCGCGTCTTCTATGCGATCGGTGAAGACCGTGATGCAATCAAGCGTCCGGCACGCCGGGACAAGCCCCGATGTGCTCCACCGCCCCTTTGTCGGTTTGAACCCAATCAGGTGATTGAAGGCGGCGGGAACGCGGCCCGATCCGGCGGTGTCGGTGCCCAAGGCAAACCCCACCAACCCCGCCGCGACGGCCACGGCTGAACCTGAGCTCGATCCGCCGCTCACATACACCCGGTTGTAAGCGTTGGCGGGGACGCCATAGGGGCTGCGCGTTCCGACCAGACCCGTAGCGAACTGGTCGAGATTGGTCTTGCCAACGCAGATCGCTCCGGCAGCGAGGAGGTGCTCAACCACGGGCGCGTTATCCGTTGGCGCGTAAGCAAAAGCCGGGCAAGCGGCGGTCGTCTCGAGACCCGCGACGTCGATATTGTCCTTCACCGCAAAAGGCACACCGGCGAGCGGCAGGTCTTCGCCGGCGTCCACGCGCCCATCGACCGCTCGCGCCGCGTCCAACAGGGCTTCGGGCGCAAAACGACTGATCCAGATTTGGGGTTGGACCGCATCATACACGTCGATACGGGTCAGAGTTTCTTCTACAACGCCGACCGCGCTGGTCGCGCCGCTTTGCACTTGGCCCGCTATGGCGCTGGGATGTAGGCGCGATAGGTCGGTCACGCCGCCGTTTTCTCTACTGGGCGGAGCGCGATCATGGCCGCGCCGGGCTCAACAGGCTGGCGCTCTTGCGTGTACAGCGCCGCCACGGTGCCGCTGGCCGGGCTTTCGAGCGGGCTTTCCATCTTCATCGCCTCAATGATTGCGATGGTCTGGCCCTGTTCAACAGTGTCGCCCTCTTTGACGAGCAGCTTCCAAACACTTCCACCGAAAGGCGCTTCGATCAATTGCGCACCGTCGGGTACATCGATCGCCTCGGGTTCTGCGCCTCCGACAGCTTCTTCATTAAGCTGTGAGACGCGGTCGAATTCTCCGCTCGCCTCCCAGGCGGCGCGCTCGGCGTCGAAGGCGGCCTGACGAGAGATTTCATAGGCCTCGATAGAGGCGGCGTTTTCGGCAAGGAAAGCGCGGTGCTCAGCAAGGCTGAAGGTCGTTTCTTCGATCTCGATCGAGCGCCGCCCCGAATAGAAGTCGCGCCGCCATTCGGTAAGTTCGTCCGGTGTGACTTCGAAGAACTTGATCTGGTCAAAGAAACGCAGCAGCCACGGCTTGCCCTCGATAAAGGCATCGGTCTGGCGGTAGGTGTTCCAGACTTGGATCGTTCGCCCGAAGAGCTGATAGCCGCCCGGCCCTTCCATGCCGTAGATACACATGTAAGCCCCACCAATCCCCACCACATTGGGCGGTGTCCATGTTCGCGCGGGGTTATACTTGGTGGTGACGAGGCGGTGGCGCGGGTCAACCGGCGTTGCGACCGGTGCACCCAGGTAAACATCGCCCAAGCCCATCACGAGATAACTTGCGTTGAAGATGACGTCCTCGACCGCCTTCTGGTCTTCGAGACCGTTAATGCGGCGGATGAACTCGATGTTGTCCGGGCACCAAGGCGCATCATCGCGCACGACGGCCATGTATTTTTCAACCGTCTGAGTGGTCGAAGGATCGCGCCAGCTTAGCGGCAAGTGGACAATGCGGGAGGGCGTTGTGAAATCAGCGAGATCGCCGAGCTTCTCCTCCGCCACCAGCAATGCCGCGAGCGCACCTGCTTGGTCTAGCTTCACGCCGTCAAAATGCAGCTGGAGCGACCGAATACCCGGGACGATGTCGATCACGCCGTCGAGCTGTTGTTCTTCCAGCACGCTCATCAATGCGTGAATACGGATGCGCAGTTCGAGATCGAGCACGATCGGCCCGTATTCGACCAGAATGTTGCGATCGCCCTGCTGGCGATAGACCGTGCGCGGGCGATCGCCTTGTTCCGGTGTCTCGTGAAGAATCGGCGACAGGACTCTGAAATCGTGGACTTCGTTGCCCGACACGTCGACGGGAATAAGCCTGAGGCGATTGCCCGGAGCCAATTGTCCGATCTTCCAGCGATCTTCGGCGATTACGACGAACGGACACACGAAGCCGCCTAAAGACGGCCCATCAGGTCCAAGGATGATGGGCATGTCCCCAGTGAAATCCACCGCGCCGATGGCGTACGCGTTGTCGTGAATATTGCTGGGGTGAAGGCCCGCTTCGCCTCCGTCTTTGCGCGCCCATTCGGGTTTTGGCCCTACCAACCGAACCCCGGTCCGGTTCGAGTTGTAATGAACCTTCCACTCGGCATGGACAATCGTCGCCACATCTTCATCGGTGAAGAAATCCGGCGCGCCGTGGGGCCCGTACATGACGCGGATCGTCCACTCGTCCGAAAAGGCTTGAGGGTCGCTTGCCGCAAGCGCATCACTCAGAGGCTCACCAGCCAGATGCAGCGTATCGCCTGCCACAAGACAGCGGCCCCCAAGGCCGCCGAACTGACCCAGCGCGAAGGTGGATTGGCTGCCCTGGTAGCTCGGAATATCGAGCCCTCCCGCAAACAAGATATAGCCGCGAACGCCGCCGCCCGAAACGCGCCCCATGGCAAGCGTTTGGCCCGCGGCCACATCGAACGGCGCGCCGCGGATCACCGGTTCGCCGTCGAGGGTCGCGCCGAAATCCGCGCCGGTCAGACACAGCCGCGCGGGCGCGTTGAAGACCAGCGTTGGCCCAGTGAAGGTGACCTCCAGCCCGGCTGTCCCTTCCGGATTGCCCAGCACGCGGTTGCCCAGACGCAGCGAGTAATCGTCCATCGGGCCGCATGGCGGAACGCCGACGTCCCACATGCCTTGTCGGCCCGGCCAATCCTGCACCGAAGTGGCGGTGCCGCCTGAAACAACGCGAAAGCTGGCGGGTGCGTAGTCGATGCCTTCCAAGAGTTTGGTGTGCACTTGCCCCGCCCCAAATTCGGCGTTGCGCACGACGTCGCGAAGCCAGCGTAGATTGGTCTCAATCCCATCGAGACGGCTCTCATCGAGCGCGTGCTGCATCCCCCCGATCGCCGCCTCGCGCGTATCCGCGTGCGTGATCAGCTTGGCGATCATCGGGTCGTACCACGCGCTTACCTCGCTGCCGGGTTCGCACCACGTGTCGGCACGTATAGCTTTCGGGAAGATCAGATTGGTGATCGTGCCCGTCGTGGGTCGATAATCCTGTGCCGGGTCTTCCGCGTAAAGGCGCACCTGGACCGCATGGCCATTGGGCTTGGGTGGCTCGCGTTCCAGCATGGCGAAATCACCGCACGCGCCCCGGATCATCCATTCCACCAAATCAAGGCCCATGACCTCTTCGGTCACCCCGTGCTCCACCTGAAGCCGGGTGTTCATTTCCAGAAAGTAGTATTCCTGGCTGGCGGGATCGAAGAGGAATTCAACCGTTCCGGCGGACTTGTACTTCGCGCCTTCGGCCAGCCGAACGGCCGCCGCGATTAGCCCGGCGCGAACCTCGTCCGACAAAGCGGGCGCGGGCGCCTCTTCGACCACTTTCTGGTTTCGGCGTTGGAGCGAACAGTCGCGCTCTCCCAAGGGCATGACGCGGCCCTCGCCATCGCCAAACACCTGCACCTCAATATGGCGCGCTTCGGCGATAAACCGCTCAAGAAAGACGCCCGCGTCCCCGAAATTGCCTTTGCCCAACCGCGCGACGGTCTCAAAGCCCTCCCGCACATCGCCTTCGTTTTCGCACACGCGCATGCCGATGCCTCCGCCCCCGGCGGTGGCCTTCAGCATGATCGGGTAACCAATGTCGTTCGCGGCGGCGGCGGCCTCATCGGCGTCAGTCAGCAAATTGGTGCCCGGCGCCAACGGCACACCGTTCGCTTCGGCCAGCGCGCGCGCCGAGTGTTTGAGGCCGAATGTGCGGATATTGTCCGGGCTCGGCCCGATAAAACCAATGCCGTTCGCCGCGCAGGCTTCGGCAAAATCGGCGTTCTCCGCAAGAAAGCCGTAGCCGGGATGGATCAGCGTCGCGCCGGTTTGCTTGGCCGCCGCTATAATCGCCTCAACGTTGAGATAACTCTCCGCTGCTGGCGCTGGCCCCACGCACACAACTTCGTCCGCTTGAGCCACGTGCAGCGATCCGGCGTCGGCTTCGGAATATATGGCGACCGACTTCAGCCCCATCTTCTTGAGCGTCCGGATAATCCGTGTCGCTATCGCGCCGCGATTGGCGACAAGGACGGTGGTCGGGTTCATTTAGCGATAATCATCCGGACCGGGGTGGGGTTAAAGCCGTTGCACGGATTGTTGATCTGCGGACAGTTCGACACCATCACAACCACGTCCATCTCGGCGCGCACATCGACGGTCAGACCCGCCGCAGAGATGCCGTCGACGATCCCCAAAGAGCCGTCTTCCATCACCGGCACGTTCATGAAGAAGTTGATGTTGGAGACGATGTCACGCTTCGTGCGTCCCTCGGGCAGGCTGGCCTTGAGGTAGTTCTCAACGCAGGCGTGCTGCGACTTGGTGAAATGACCATAGCGCAGCGCGTTCGATTCCACCGAACACGCACCACCAATCGTATCGTGATAGGCGACCGAGGTGTCGGTAATCGTCATCATTGGGCGGCCTTCGTTCGACCGCAGAACTGCGCCTTGCTTAAGAAACAGGTTGCCTTGAGCAGCCACCGTATCCTGCGCGCTGTAACGCTCGGTGTCGTCCGCTTCGGAATACATCAGCAGGTCGACCGCCTGATTGCCTTCCAAATCGACGATGCGCAGCGTTTCGCCTTTCTTGACGGTGTGGACCCAGAAATGGCGCGCGTTGACTTCTTGGTCGTAGATGACCTCGCCGGGCAAGCCTTCGAGAGCTTTGTCGTTGATCAATGTGTCGGTGGTCACAGTGTTCACTCCATTAACGGCGGTTCTATCGACGATAGTAGTCGTCGACGTTGAGGTAGGCGCGATACGCCTCGGGGGTGCTGTTGCGCACGGGATCATCTTCGAACGCAGTGGGCCCACGCCACGCGGTCGCGCGCAGCGGCGTGACGGTCCAATCCTCGCGCGGGTCCATCACGTGCGGGCAATTGGCGATCACCAGCATAAGGTCCATTTCGGCGCGCAAGATCACTTGGCGGCCGGGCTCAAACGGGCCGATTTGCGGGGTGATGCTACCGTCTTCTTCGATGACCACGCCTTTGAACAGGTTGATGCAGGGGTGGACGTCCTTGCGGCTTAGGCCGTGTTTACCGACCCCCAGAAGGAACCGATCACGCGTGTTAAGAAAATAGCGACCTTTCTTCTCGCCCTTGCCGTATTTGGCGCCGCTGAGCTCCTCGTTAGAGGCGCCGCAAAAGCCGTCATGCGTGCCTGCCGTGTCCTCAAGAATGCTCATAAGCACACGGCCCATGTCGGACAGGAACAGGCGCGCCTTACCCTCGCCCGTGCCGAAATAGCCGTTCCACTGCACCTTTTGCGTGTCGGCGATGTTGAAGCGCTCGGTCGGCATTTCGGCGTTGAAAATCTGGAAAGAGGCGCACGCGTCGCCTTGCAGATCGATCAGGCGCAGGCGCCCACCGCGATTGATCCGGCGAATGGCGTAGCCACCGGCCGCGATGGTCTCTTCCCAGATCAGATCTGATTGGCCGACACCTTCGGGCAGATCGTCGGCCTTGGGCGGGAGGATCGGCATGGACTCGACAACCGTGCTGCCAAGCGAGCGAGCGTGCTCCTTGGCGGCAATCGGATCGGCGAGTTCAGGCTGCGTCACGCGGCAACTCCTTGCTGAGGGTTCGAGGGTTCCTCGCCCTGCTCATGCAGCGGCGGAAGAAGCGAAGTGGTGGTCACAAGCTGCAGCTGGCGGACCCCGCGTACCGAGCGCAGGGCGTCGCACAATTCTTCGAGTCTGCGTGCGGGGCCTTGGACGAGCAGCACTTCAAGCGACTGGTCGTTCTCGAGAAACACGTGCTGCGAGGAGATGACCTCTTTCAGGAATTCGCGCTGCTTGCTGGCGAGCAATTGGCGCGCGTTGCCCTGATCGCCGCGATAGACCAGCGTAATCGTGCCCGCGAGCATTTCGTATGGGTGCCGCTGCGCCTGGTGCTCGGCGATTGCGTGGCGGATGAGTTGCGCGATCATTTGCGACCGCGAAGGCATCTCGCGCTCTTCCACCATGACGTCCAAATGGCGCAGCAAATCGGAGGGCAGGCTCATCGATAGCCGCGCGAGGCTCGCCGGGTTTGTAGGAGTGGAGGGATCGGTGGCCATGGGAGTTGGTCCTCTCATTTATTACTTATTGTGTCAATCGTAATACTCGACTGGGATGGCGGGTTCGCTAACTCACTCTGCCCCGAATGTGCCTCATCAACTTGTTGCCCCGCAAGCTCGGCTTCGCGAGCAATCTTTCGATCCAGCGAAAGGTCGTAAACCACGGTCGCGCCAAACCGATTGGGTGCGTGCGGATCGACCCGTGACTTATCGAGTGTCAGCACCCGGGTGCCCAGAGAAAACGCCTCTTGTATGTCATGCGTGACCATTAGAATGGTCAGCGAATACTCTCGCCAAAGCTTGGTTATGAGCGTGTGCATGTCCGCACGGATGCCTGGGTCGAGCGCACCAAAGGGTTCGTCGAGCAACAGAATCCGCGGGCGCTTGATCAAGGCCTGCGCAATCGCAAGACGTTGCTGCATCCCGCCCGACATTTGCGCCGGATAGAGGTTGAGCGCGTCGCCCAGCCCCACCGCTTGAAGCATTTCAGTCGCCCGTTCGACCGCCGCCCTGCGCTTGGCGCCAAATAGGCGGCCCATGATCGGCGATTGTTCACATTCGAGGCCAAAGATCGTGTTGCCCAGCACCGTCAGATGCGAAAACACCGAATAGCGCTGAAACACAACGCCGCGCTCCGGCGTGCATTCGGCCTTGAGCGGCGCACCGTCCAGGGTGATCTTCCCACGAGACGGCGCCGCTTGGCCCAAGACCAGTTTCAGCAGGCTGCTTTTGCCCGCGCCAGAAGGTCCGACGACCGAAACAAACGCGCCCTCCTCAATGTCGAGATTGATCCGCTCGAGCACGATCTTGTCGCCATACTCGACCCACACGTTCTGGAGAGACAGCGCCGCGCTCAATGTTCGCTCCCATGCGCCCAAGGGTAAAGCCGGCGGCTGCTTTCAGCGAGCAACCAATCGATCAACGCGGCGAGAATTGCGATCCAGAGAACATAGGGCAGGATGACATCCATCGCGAGGTAACGCCGCACAAGGAAGATGCGATAGCCCAGCCCAATGTCGGACGCGATCGCCTCCGCTGAAATAAGGAACACCCAAGCCGGCCCCAAAGATAACCGAAGCGCCTGGATCAGGCGCGGCATCGCCTGTGGCAGGGCAAAGCGCAGCATGAGTTGCCACGTGCTTGCCCCCAGCGTTTGCGCCTTCACAATCTGTTCTCGCGGTAGGTCGCCAATATAGGCGGCCAGATCGCGGACCATGAATGGGGCAATGCCGACCACAATCAGCGCCACTTTGGCCGTTTCTCCAAGACCAAAGACGATGAACAGGATGGGCAACAACGCAATCGGGGGGATAACCGCGATGCTGGTCACCGTCATCCCGAAGGTCGCGCGAAAGGTCGGCAGAACGCCGAGCAGTAGACCAACCACCAACGCTGTGAGAGTGGAAATGCCAAGGCCAAGGGCTAGCCTTTGTAAGCTCGCAAGCGTGTCGGACCAGAAAAGATACCGCCCGGATAGCTGGTCTTTCTCGAACACCAGCGACCACATCGCCTCCAGCATGGCGGAAGGCATTGGAGTGATCTTTTCCGCCGGGTTGATGGCGTTCCGGTCGGCCGCGACGATAAGATAAAGAACCAGCAGCGCGAGGATCGGCAGAAGGCCTAGAAGAACCTTGTTCCCCCTAAATCCCGCGGACCAATCTCGGCTTGTCAGCCAGCTCATAGAACTCCTTATCGCCAGCCCCGCGATCCCAAAGGGGGCTTAGCCTCGCAACTTCAGGTCGCTTACAGTGCGCCGTCGGCTGCCATTTGCATAAAGCTTGCGTCGAAACGCAGCGTGATGTTCTCCGCGTCGCCCAGCGTTTTGCCGCCCGGGAATTCCATTCCAATCGCTTCGGCGGAACGGGCACCCTGCCCAAACAGCCCCTGCGAAAAGCTGAAATCGCGCACACGCGTCATCGTTTCGATGAGCGCCGTGTCCGACGTTGCGGCCACAGCCGCTGCCGGCTCCGCGTACAAATAGGTGGTTTCCAGTTGCCCCTCGAAAGTCTCGAGATCTGTACCCGCGAGCCTTGCCATGGCTGCACGCGCAGCCTCGCCTTCCTCGGTTTCTTGCGCCATCAGCGCCATCGTCTCGTACCAGATGCCGGCAAGCGCTTGACCCAATTTAGGGTTAGCCTGGATCAAGGCGGTGTCGACCACTAAGAGGTCAACGATCTCACCTGGAATGTCGGCCGAACTAAACACAAGGTTCGCGCCATCGGTCGCTTTCATCGTCGCGAGCTGCGGGTTCCAAGCGACAGCGGCGGTCACGTCATCTGAGGTGAATGCGCCAGCGATATCCGCGTCCGCAGTGTTGACTGTGTTAACGTCGGTCATAGCCAGCTCCGCGCCTTCAAGCGCGCGGGCCAGAAGATAATGCGAAACCGACAATTCGACTAGGTTGACCTGCTGACCTTTCAGCGCGCCGACACTGTCCGAGCCTTTCAAAAGGATACCGTCGTTGCCGTTGGAGTAATCGCCAACAATGATAGCGCTGGTATCCTTGCCGCCGGCGGCGGGGATTGTCAGCGCGTCCATATTGGCCACCGTCACGCCGTCCAATTGGCCGGCCGTATATTGGTTCACCGACTCAACGTAATCGTTCACCTGAACAAAGTTGATCGTGATCCCGTATTTCTCTTCCCACTTGTCGACGATCCCGGCCTGGTCTGCGTAAGGCCAGGGCATCCAACCCGCGTAGATGGACCAACCGATGCTGAAGGTATCGCGCTGCGCAGAGCCTTCATCTGGAGCCTCCGAGCAGGAGGTCAAAGCCAAGGCGAAGCCGATCGCCGCTAAAGAGAGAAGGCGGCGCAGACCGTTCAGCATGAGTCGTTTTCCTTTCGCAAGTGCAGCATCGCGGTAATTGGACGCCATGTCCATGGCAAATTATTACCGTTGCCATCTTTGGTATTATTCATATGTTGCTCAAAAGGTCCTGCGGTGAATGACGGGGCCAGCCAAAACGCAGGTCTGGGAGGGCGTGCCGCACGGCGTCTTTTGCGCACAATGCGCTGCGTCTTTGCCGGAGATGACCATATGAAACGAGTAATTACGCTGACCGCTCTTGCAGCATTGGCCGCGTGCGCCTCCGAGCCTCCGCCACCGGACCCAGGCAAGCTTGCTTTCGACGAAAAGGTCATCGCCGTACCCGGCTTTGTCGATTTCCTGGTCGTCGACGGCGAGACGGTTTGGGCAACCAACGCAACCTCGCGCGAAGAAGGCATGCTTGAGCAATGGTCAACCGAAGGCAAAGTCGCGTCGGTCGATATGCCGCGCCCGTGCGGGACGATGGCCATCGCCGAGGGGCACATCTGGCAAGCGAGTTGTCCGGAACTTAAGGTCTACAAGATCAACAAGGAAACCGCCGAGATCGTGGCGATCTTGGACACGGGCCTCGCCGAACCGAGCGGTGAGACCAACGTTGTCTCCGGCGCTGGATCGGTCTGGGTGCCCAGCAACGCGAAAGGTGAGATCACACGGATCGATCCGACCACTGACGAATCTATCGCGAAGATCGAAGTGGCCCCTGGCACAGCCTTCCTCGCTTTTGGCGAAGGGGCCTTGTGGGCGGTCGCCAGCGGCGAAAGTCTACTACAGCGGGTTGATCCGGAGACCAACGCTGTAACCGGCACGGTTACCTTGGGCGACACGCCCGGATTCCTAACCGCTGGAGACGGCGCAGTATGGGTGCAAGAACAGGGCGACGGCACGGTCGCCAAGGTCGATCCCGCCAGCCTTGAGGTGCTGGCCCGCGTGAAGGTGGGCGACAATCTCAAATACGGCGACATCGATGTCGCTGATGGCAAAGTCTGGCTGCGCACCACCGACGATCAGACCTTCGTCGTCATCGACGCAGGGACCAATGAGATCCTAGCGCGTGTCGGGCGGCCAGAGGGAAGCGGCGCTATCCGCTACACATCAAAGGGGGTGTGGACATCGGCGCACGATGTGGAGTCGATCAATTGGTGGACGCCTGCTATGCCTGACGCAGGGGAAACGGTTGAGGAAGAGGCGCCCGCGGAGCCGGAGGCCGAACCCGAAACCGAATAAACCAATTACGTTAGCGAGGGTCTGGAGCAGGAGACCGCATGTTTTTACGCGAAATCGGAGTAGTTCCGGGAGCGGCTGACGCCGCGCCAGTCGGTCAAGAGCGCGCCGCGCTCACCAACCTCAGTCGCCGCAATATGCTTGGCGTCTCGGGCGTTTTTGTCCTCGGGCTCACACTTGCTGGATGCAATACTTACGTCGAACCGGAGGTCGATGCCGACGCGTTTGATGTTGGCGATTCCGGCCCCAGCCCGCTGACCGAGGTCGCGGGCGGTGACGCGACTCCCGGCATGTGGATCGCCATCGAAGGAGACGGCACGGTCAAGATCACCTGCCACCGTTCGGAGATGGGCCAACAAGTCTGGACCTCGATGGCGCAGATCGTCGCGGACGAACTCGAGGCGGATTGGGACACAGTCCAGATCGTCCAAGCCGAAGGGCATGAACGGTATGGCGACCAGAACACCGATGGATCGCGCTCGGTACGCTACAACTTCCACCGGCTCCGCACCGCCGGCGCAGCGATGCGCATGATGCTGACCGACGCGGCGGCCTTGTATTGGGAAGTCGAGGCGGCTGACTGCACCGCCGAGCCTGGTCTAATTCGCAACAACGAAACCGGCGAAACGCTGTCCTATGGCAACCTCGCCGAACTGGCTGCGAAACTTCCGGTGCCGGCTGAGGACGCAATCAAGCTCAAAGACCCAGAAGACTGGCGTTTCATCGGGCAAGAAGTGCCCTCGCTGACGATCCCGATGATTACGCGCGGCGAAGGTGAATTCGGCATCGACGTGGATGTGCCAGATATGGTCTACGCCGTCATCGCTCGCCCGCCACAAGTCTTTGGCCGCACAGGAACCGTGGATGACGCCGCCGCTCTTGAGGTGCCCGGCGTGCTGCAAACCGTGCGCTTGCCGGATCCCAAGCCGCCCGCGCTATTCCAGCCGATGGGCGGCGTCGCCGTGATCGCCAAAGACACCTGGGCCGCGATCCAAGGGCGCAACGCGCTCAAACTAGGTTGGCGCGATGGACCAAACGCCGCCTACGATTCTGAGAGTTACGGTAAGGCGCTGAAGGAAACGTCGCGTCGCAAAGGTACGGTGCGTCGTTCGCGCGGTGATGTGAATGCGGGGATGGAAGCCGCCGCGCAGACCGTTTCAGCCGAATACTACGCTCCTCACCTCACCCAATCACCTATGGAGCCGCCGTCAGGCACGGCGCGGTGGACGGACGACACATTGGAGTGCTGGGGCTGCGTCCAAGACCCTCAGGAAACGCGCAACGTGCTCAGTCAGGTTTTGGGCGTCGACAAAGAAAAGATCACCGTGAAGCCGACATGGCTGGGCGGTGCGTTTGGCCGCAAATCCAAGCCCGACTTCATGATCGAAGCCGCTCTGCTGGCGAAAGAAGTTGGCAAGCCGGTCAAAGTCACCTGGACGCGTGAAGATGATGTGCGACACGGCTTTTATCACGCCGTCAGCGCGCAGCGCTTGGAAGCGGGTCTAGATGACAGCGGCCAATGCACCAGCTACCTGCACCGCACGACCTTCCCTTCCATCTCGTCGACCTTTGCCAACGGCGTGACCAGCCCGAGCGCGGGCGAATTGGGTCTTGGCGCAACCGACGTCCCATTCAATGCCGCCAACCTGCAGGTGGAATCGGGTGAGGCGAAAGGCCATGTGCGCACAGGCTGGCTCCGGTCAGTCTGCAACGTGTTCCACGCCTTTGCTGTGCAGAGCTTTGCAGGCGAAATGGCCGCGGCGGCGGGCCGCGATCAGAAGGATTACCTTCTCGAGCTCATCGGCGAAGATCGTATCATTGATCCAACCGCGGAAGGCGCCGAATACGGGAATTACGGCGGATCAGCCGAGGAATATCCGATAGAGACCGCCCGGCTTAAAGCCGTCGTCGAAAAAGCGGCGGACATGGCGAATTGGGGGCGCCAGCTGCCGGATCGTCACGGCCTCGGCATCGCGGTGCACCGTTCCTTCCTCGCCTACGTCGCCACCGTGGTTGAAGTGAAGGTTTCACCCGAAGGCGACCTCACCATCCCGGGTGTGTGGCTCGCGGTGGACGCTGGCACGGTGATCAATCCACGCCATGTGCGCGCGCAGATGGAAGGTGGAACAATCTACGGGCTGTCCAACGCGCTCTATGGGGAAATCACCGCCAAGAACGGCGCGATTGTGCAGGATAACTTCCCATCGTGGCGCCTTATGAAAATGGCGGAAGCGCCTCGCAATTTCGAGGTTGAGGTTATCCGGTCGGACAAACCACCCGCCGGAGTGGGCGAACCGGGCACACCGCCCGCCGCGCCAGCCTTGGCGAACGCCATTTTCGCAGCCACCGGGGCGCGGCTTCGGACGCTGCCGATGATCGGGGCGAATGGCACACGCCTTCCCCTTCCCGCCGAAACCGCAACCGCCTGATTGGCAAGGAGAGACACCATGGCCATCACGCTGAACATCAACGGCAAAGACGAAACCATCGACGCCGCACCAGGAACGCCTCTGCTTTGGGTGCTCCGCGATCACCTTAAGAAGACCGGCACCAAATTTGGCTGCGGCGTGGCGCAGTGCGGAGCTTGTACAGTGCACATCGACGGCGCGCCCACGCGGTCCTGCGTCCTCCCGCACGACGCGCTCGAAGACGCCAAGATCACCACCATCGAGGGCGTGGACGGTCGCGCCGCTGACGCCATTCGCGATGCTTGGATCGAAGATAACGTGCCGCAGTGTGGCTATTGCCAGTCCGGCCAGATCATGGCGGCGAGCGCGCTTCTGGCGGAGAACAGCAATCCGAGCGATGAGGATATCGACGCGGCGATGACCAATCTGTGCCGCTGCGCGACCTATATGAGCATACGGCGTGCGATCAAAAAGGCGGCCACCAAAGTCTGAGAAGGGTTACGCTTGCTAGCCGGCGAGATGGTGGACAGGGCTGGATTCGAACCAGCGTACGCTTGCGCGGGCAGATTTACAGTCTGCTGCCTTTAACCACTCGGCCACCTGTCCACACGATCGCTCGCGATAGTGCAATTCAGCGCTTTCAGAAGCGTCCTATTGCCTTCGAGAAAGTGCCTTCTGGGCGCTCCCTCGATTGCCGAGAGGCGCGCTTTGGCGAAGCGAGCCTTGCCTGTCAATGGGGCGACTGGCAGGGAGCCGAGATTAATCGGCTCAGACCGTTACGAAACAAGGGGCATCGATGGCCAAGGGCGAAAAGAAGCGAGCGTTACGGGGTCGTGCCGGGCGGATGAAAGGCGGGCGTGGATCTGGCCGCGGCACCGCTGGTTATGTGCGTTTGTGGGGCCGGCATCCGGTCGAAGCCGCGCTGAAAAACCCAGATCGGACCCACCGAAAGCTGTGGGCGACACGCGAAGGGATCGACAGTCTTGACGGCGAGCTGCCGTCTGATTTTCCGGTCGAATACGCCGATGTTCAAGACTTGGCCCGGCTCGTAGCCAAAGACGCACCGCATCAGGGATTGGTGCTGGAATGCGAGCCGCTAGAAGGGGTATTTCTCGACGAAGTAGCAACGGGCGATCCCGCCCGTCCAATCGTGATACTCGATCAGGTGACCGATCCGCACAATGTGGGCGCGATCCTGCGATCCGCGGCCGCTTTTGGCGCCGCCGCTATCGTCACGCAAGATCGCCACGCTCCGCCCGAAGGCGGAGTGTTGGCCAAATCCGCCTCGGGCGCGCTCGAAACGGTACCATGGGTGCGAGTTGTAAATCTGGCGCGCGCGCTCGACGAGGTGGCTGAGGCTGGCTATTGGCGCATTGGTCTGGCTGGTGAAGTGGACGCGACCTTGGCAGAGACACTCACGAAAGGCCCAGTGGCGCTGGTCCTCGGGGCCGAAGGCGAAGGGTTGCGCCACAACATTGCCCAACATTGCGACGCGCTCGCCCGATTGCCGATCACCTCGGACATTGAAAGCCTGAATGTGTCCAACGCCGCCGCCATCGCTCTTTACGCAACAGCAACACGCTCCGACTAAGATGACATGGACATGCGTTCTTCAGGAGGGAAGATCACGATGACACAATTTGCTCACACTCCACGTCCGTGGCGCGCGGCCGCTGCGACATTGCTCGCCAGCCTCTCGCTCATGCTCACGGGCTGCTTCATAACACCCGGTAAATTCACCTCCGAACTGGTGCTCGGCCCTAATCAGGATTTCACCTTCACCTATGATGGCGAAATCTTCTTTCTGGGCTTGTCGCAACTGGCCGAAATGAGCGAAGGGGCAAAGGAGTTCACGCCCGAGCCCTGCTACGTTGACGGCACATTTGAAGAACGCGAGTGCACGGCCAACGAACTTGAGGGTCAGCGCTCAGCGTGGGACGCCGGCGCGGATCAACGCGCGGCTGAGGCAGCGCAAAAGGCGGAACAGATGTCGGCTTTGGTCGGCGGTATCGACGCCAACGACCCGGAAGCGACCGCCAAATTCATCGAACTTCTGCTTCGTCAGAACGGTTGGAACCGGGTCGAAGACAAAGGGAATGGCGTGTTTGATGTAAGCTATTCGCTTTCCGGCAAACTGACGCACGATTTCATGTTCCCTGTGATTGAGGATGTCCCTTCCACCAATCCTTTCGTTCAAATCTTCCTGCGCAATGGCAACGTGGCGAGGATCAACGCTCCGGGTTTCTCTGCGCAGAATGATGACAATCCGCTTGGTGCGATGATGGGAGGTCTCGCCGGAATGGCGGGAATGGCCGCTCTGGCGCCAGAAGGCTCGGGACCTGAGGGAGGCATGCCCGATTTTCCCACGATCGAGGGCACGTTCACCATTCGCACAAGCGAGGGGATGACGATCCGCGCTAACAACACCGATGAAGGGGCGACGTCTGCCTCTTCTGGCGAAGTCTTGGCTTGGGAGATTAGCCCTCGTACCAAGGCCGCGCCGACTGCGCTTATAGAACTCGGCGAGTAAGGTCGGTAGGCACGCTGCAGGGTCTACCCCTTCCAGAAAAGGAAAAGCCCCGCTGATCCAGTCGATCAGCGGGGCTTTTCCATTTTTTTGGCAGCGTCAGGCGCGACGCCTGCCCATCAGTATCAGTTGACGGCGTCTTTCAAGCCCTTGCCGGCCTTGAACTTGGGCTGCGTCGAAGCGGGGATGTTCATTGGCTCGCCCGTGCGCGGGTTGCGTCCGGTGGACGCTTTCCGCTTAGCCACGGAGAAGGTACCAAACCCGACCAAGCGCACTTCATCGCCACCAGAAAGAGCCTTCGTAATCGCGTCAAAGACGCCTTCCACAGCGTTGGCTGTGTCGGTTTTCGAAAGTCCGCTGGTCTCAGCGACGGCGCTGATCAGATCATTTTTGTTCATTAAGTGTCCCCTATCTCTAAGCCTGAGTGTTCTTCGGTGAATCGCCTGCCCGAAAGCTCATAAATTGAGACCTTTTTGAATAGAGTGTCAAAGACAAATCGCGCCAAAAATGGCGGTTTGCGGCCATTTTCGAGCATTTGCGATGAAATGCGCAACGGCCGTCCAAAACGGGACAAGTTCTTGGCCAGCGCTTTTCGGTGGCTTCCCGCAAATTAGTGCGCGGTGGGAACATCCGGCTTGGGCTGATTTCCGCTCGTCCCAGAACCTGCTTGGCTCGCCAAATCGTCGGCTTCGCTCCACTCGATGGGCGAAGGCATATCAACCAATGCGCGCTCGAGCACCTGATCGACATGACTGACCGGCACGATTTCAAGACCCTCTTTCACGTTGTCGGGAATCTCGGCGAGGTCCTTCACATTCTCTTCAGGGATGAGGACGGTCTTGATACCGCCGCGCAGAGCGGCAAGCAGCTTTTCCTTGAGGCCACCAATGGCAAGGACTCGGCCTCGCAGCGTAACCTCACCGGTCATGGCGATATCCGGACGCACCGCCACACCCGACAGGGTCGACACAATCGACGTTACCATGCCGACACCTGCGCTTGGTCCATCCTTAGGCACGGCGCCTTCGGGCAAGTGGATGTGGACGTTTTTGCGCTGAAACAAGCTCGGCTTGATACCGTAACCGGGCGCGCGCGACTTCACGAAACTGAAGGCCGCGGCGACACTTTCGTTCATCACCTCGCCCAGCTTGCCGGTTGTCTTGATCTCGCCCTTACCCGGCGTTGTGACGCTTTCAATTGTGAGCAATTCACCGCCCACACTCGTCCAGGCGAGGCCGGTGACGGTGCCAATCTGCGCTTCGTCTTCGGACATGCCGTGTTTGAATTTGCGCACTCCGGCGAATTCGCCAAGATTCTCCGGCGTGATTGTGACCGAAGTCGCTTCCTTCTCCAGGATTTGGCGAAGGCTCTTGCGCGCCAGCCGCGCGATTTCACGCTCCAGCGTGCGCACGCCCGCTTCGCGCGTGTAGTATCGGATGAGGTCGCGCAGACCTTCCTCGGTGAGCTCAAACTCGCCCTCTTTCAGGCCGTGGTCACGCACTTGCTTGGCGATCAAGTGACGCTTCGCAATCTCGACTTTCTCGTCCTCGGTGTAGCCTTCGAGGCGGATGATCTCCATCCGATCAAGCAGCGGTTGCGGCAGGTCGAGACTGTTCGCGGTGGTCACGAACATGATGTCCGACAGGTTTAGGTCAAGTTCGAGATAATGATCCTGGAACTTGTCGTTCTGTTCCGGGTCCAGCACTTCGAGCAGCGCGGAAGCGGGATCGCCCCGGAAATCCTGGCCCAGCTTGTCGATCTCATCGAGCAAGAAGAGCGGATTGGACGTGCCCGCTTTCTTGAGGTTGTTGACGATCTTGCCCGGCATGGACCCGATATAGGTCCGGCGGTGGCCACGAATTTCGGCCTCGTCGCGCACGCCTCCGAGCGATTGACGCACGAACTCGCGCCCGGTCGCTTTGGCGATCGATTTGCCCAAAGAGGTCTTACCGACACCCGGAGGGCCAACGAGGCACAGGATAGGGCCTTTCAATTTGTTGGTGCGGGCCTGCACCGCCAGATACTCAATGATCCGGTCTTTGACCTTTTCAAGCCCGTAGTGGTCGGCGTCGAGGATTTCCTGCGCCTTACCAATGTCCTTCTTGACCCGGCTTTTTTTGCCCCACGGCAGCCCAAGCAAAACGTCAAGATAGTTGCGCACGACCGTCGCCTCGGCGCTCATCGGTTGCATGCCTTTGAGCTTCTTGAGCTCTTGCGTTGCCTTTTCCTTGGCGTCTTTCGAAAGCTTGGTCTTCTCGATCTTTTCGGTCAGCTCGGCGATCTCGTCCACGTCGCCATCATCGCCTCCGCCGAGCTCGCTCTGGATCGCTTTGAGCTGCTCGTTGAGGTAGTATTCGCGCTGCGTTTTCTCCATCTGGCGCTTCACTCGGCCGCGGATTTTCCGCTCGACCTGCAGCACAGACAGCTCGCCTTCCATGAAGGCCATCACAAGTTCGAGACGCTTCAGCGGATTGGGCTCGGTCAGCAAAGATTGCTTGTCAGACACCTTCGCGCTCAGCGCAGCCGCGATCGTGTCGGCCAATTCGCCCGCGTCGTCGACTTCCGAAAGATCGACGCCGCTGTTCTCATCGTCGCCCATTTTCTTGTTGAGCTTGGCGTACTCGCCGAACTGATCGACGACTTGGCGCATGAGCGCGGTCACTTCGCTGCCGCCAACGGTCTCCGGCTCGAGATGTTCGACCTCGGCTAGGACATAATTGGCCTCTTCTTTGAAACCGGCGAGCTTTGCACGCTGCGTTCCCTCCACCAGCACCCGAACGGTGCCATCGGGTAGCTTCAAAAGCTGGAGGACCTGCGCAATGACGCCGGTGTCATAAAGGTCATCGCCCTCTGGATCGTCGGTACCGGGATCAAGCTGGGCAAGGAGGAAGATGTCCTTGGACGCGTCCATCGCGGCTTCTAGCGCGGCGACCGATTTTTCGCGGCCGACAAAGAGTGGCACAACCATGCCGGGAAAAACGACAATGTCGCGCAAGGGGAGAAGAGGGAATTGTTCAGTCATGTATCAATATCCGTGGCCGCCTTATGGGCGCGCCTTTGCAACGAATATGGGTAGGCAGTTACAGGGCCGCAATGGCTGCCCCTAGGAAGCTGTGGATGCGTGGGAGCGGAGAATCACCCCATGCCCGGCAAGTTGAAGCCAGGAGGCAATCCCATCGAACCCTGCATTTCCTTCATCTGCTCCGCCGAGACGCGATCCGCCTTGTCGCGCGCGTCGTTAAAGGCGGCGGTGACGAGATCTTCAACGATGCCCTTTTCGTCAGGCTTCATCAGGCTTTCATCAATCGACACCCCGAGAATGCGGCCCTTTGCTGACGCGCGCACCTTTACGAGACCTCCCCCCGCCTGACCTTCAACCTCGATGGAATCGAGTTTGACCTGCATATCGTTCATTTGGTTTTGAATGGTTTCTGCCGCTTGCTGCGCGGCGGCCATCATCTCTTCCATGCTCTTCATCGGCCTGGTGTTCCTTTGTTTAATTCCATGGGGCACCCGAAGCTGAACGCGGTTCGGGCGCGCTATCCGTTTCAGATGGGGTCTCTATCAGTTCTGCGCCAGGAAAAGCGTCAAACGCGGCTTTCACCAGCGGGTCGGACAAGGTTGCGTCGCGCTGGGCCTTAGCTTCCGCCTCGGCTTGCTCTCGTAGGCTGGGCTGTGCTTCCCCCTGTCCCTTTTCGACCTGCCAACGCTTGCCCGTTAGTTTGAGCAAGACGTCCTTCACTTCCGGGCCGGGATCATCGGGGAAACTGTCCGCCTGTTCGAACAGCAAGCGGTTCTCCGCAAGCTCAATCACCCGCATGCGCGATCGCATCATCTCCGCAACGTGCATATGGCCCGACCGATCGACTTCCTCGACGAGCCGCGCCCAATCGACGTGATGGTGAGAGACCGGCGCCACTGTCGCATCGGCCCCGACCGTCTGTGTCGAGCTTGGGGCAACGCTGGCAGGCGACGAAGCAGCCGACGCGATTTCATCAAGGCGGCGCGCAAGCTTGCCCGGATCGGGCATATCGGCGGCGTGCAGAACGCGCAAAAGCGCCATTTGCAGAGACACCAAAGGATCGGGCGCGACCCGCACTTCCTCGTGCCCCTTCAGCAGCAATTGCCACAAGCGGTGCAATTGGCCAGCCGTCAATCTTGAGGCGAAATCGGCCAGCGCTTCCCGCTCTTCTTCGCTGGGCGCGTCGGGCTCAGCGCCCGAAACCTGCGCAACCGTGACCTTGTGAACGAGATCCATAATCGCGCGCATCAGCGCGAGTGGCTCCACCCCAAGGGCGTATTGCTCATCAATGCCTTGGAGGAGAGCCTTGGCGTCCGCCTGCAACACGTGGTTGAGAACCTTCCGCTGCGCGCCCTTATCGGCAAGGCCCAGCATGTCGCGCACGCGTTCAGCGCTGACTTTCCCGTCGGTATCCAGATCGGCGTGCGCAATCGCCTGATCCAGGATTGATAGGCCATCGCGCGCGGACCCTTCGGCAGCGCTCGCGATGATACGCAGCGCCTCTTCTTCGGCCTCCACCCCTTCGAGCTGGCACACATGGCCATAGTGATCGGCCAGCAGACTTGCCGGTATGCGGCGAAGATCAAAACGCTGGGTGCGGCTGAGCACCGTGACCGGAAGCTTGTCGACCTCGGTGGTCGCGAACAGGAATTTCACGTGCGCGGGAGGTTCCTCAAGCGTTTTCAGCAACGCGTTGAAAGCGTTGCGCGAGAGCATGTGGACCTCGTCAATGATGTAGATCTTGTAGCGGGCCGAGACGGCGGCGTACCGCACCGCTTCGATGATCTCGCGCACATCGTCGACGCCGGTGTTGGACGCCGCGTCCATTTCGATCACGTCGATATGGCGGCCTTCTGCGATAGCCACGCAGTTCTCGCACACGCCGCACGGATCAATGGTGGGGCCACCCTGCCCGTCGGGGCCGATACAATTGAGAGCTTTGGCGATAAGGCGCGCGGTCGATGTCTTACCCACCCCGCGCACGCCCGTCATGAGGAACGCGTGCGCGAGCCGATCTCGCTCAATCGCGTTGGCCAAAGTGCGAACCATCGGCTCTTGCCCGATCAGTTCGGAGAAGGTTTGAGGCCGATACTTGCGCGCCAATACGCGATAGGGCTGCGCGCCTTCTACAGCCTGAGTCTGAGGCGTGGCCGGTTGTTCGGGTGTCGATGTGGGCTCGCTTGGCTGCGGAGAGTGCGATTCACCCATATCACCGCCAAACATAGAGTTTTGACCAGCGGCTTCCAACTCAGCGGCGCTGGGCGTCGTCTCTTCTTCGGTATCAGGCAGATTGGGATCGGAATCAGTCACGGGCGTAGGCTAGGCGTTGGTGAGCCATTTGTCATCGCGCTGATCGGGAAAACTAAGGAGCCGAGCGACCCGCCGCAATTCACCTGGGCTGCTTCCTTCCGGACCTGACCCGGTGAGCGAACGCAAACGTCCACCCGACTCCCGAACGCGCATATGGCGAGCCGGTCGCTAAAAATCAATTACCGAAAGTTGTCGGCGTAGGCTTGCAGCTTGAGCGCTTTGGTCGGCGTCGCGTGCACCCGCGCCGCAATCCCATACTTTTCGGCGTAGGCCTTGGCCGCTTCTTTAGTCGGAAAGCTCAGCTTGACCTGGCTTTGCGTGTCCCCGCTGCCCGTCCACCCCATAAGCGGATCAGCTTTGCGCGCTTCGGATTGTTCGAACTCGAGCACCCAAGTGTCGGTCTTCGCCTTGCCCGATTGCATGGCGCTTTTGGGAGTTTGGTAGATTCGCGCTGGCACTTCTTTGTTTTCCTAGCTTGTTACGATCCAAGATCGCATCGCTGCGGGCGGCCGGTCGGCCTTGCGGTCCGCCGTCGCTCACCGTTTAATCCCATGGTCGTCCTACTAATCCAATATCATTGGCGATTGAAGGCGTTTTTGGTCTTGAGGCTCGGCTTTTCCAGCCAAGGCTCATCGGGCCATCGGTGCTTGGGATAACGACCCTTCATGTCCTTGGCGACATCGGCCCACGATCCTCGCCAGAATCCAGGCAAATCCCGCGTGGCCTGAATCGGTCGCCCCGCAGGACTGGTGAGTTTCAGCAAGAGAGGTGTTTGTCCGACCATCGGGTGTTGATCGAGGCCAAAGAGAGCTTGCACGCGAACCTCGACACTCGGCGAGTCGTCGCCCGTGTAATCCACAGTGTGCTTCGTATCAGCAGGCGACACAAACTGGTTGGGCGCACGCTCGTCCAATTCTTTGCGGATGGACCAATCGAGCTGGGCCAGCGCGGCCTCAACAACGCGCTGCGGGCTGAGATCGAGATCGCGCCGGCTTTCAAGAAGGGGGGCAAGCCAAAGATCAGCGGTTTCAACCAGCCGTTTTCTCTCAAGAGCCTCGACACCCGCGTATTGCGCGCGTTCGAGAAAGCCGGCGGGGAAAAGGGCTGAGATGTCTTCGCACGCCTTCTCAAGAAGCGTATCGAAGACAAGTTGCGGATCGGGATTTGGGTCGGGCGCGCTCGATAGACTGATGGCGCCAAGGCGCCTTTCGCGACGCACCTCCACGCGCTTCCTTTCGTCGTTCCAGCGCGCGGTGGAGCGTTCTTCGAGCTCCGAGGCAAAGAGCCGCTCAACCTGATCCGCCTCTAACTCAACGCCGCCAGTGATCCGCGCGGACCGCGCCGCGCCTTGCGCGTCCGCGATGACAATCCACTCCGCCCTTGCGAGGGGCGAAGCGGGGTCGAGTGTGAATCCCCGACCACCAGCGCTGATCCAGTGTTCGCCGCTCGAATCGCGCCGACGTGCGACAAAAGCGGGCCGCGCCAGAGCCAGTGCCTCTTCGGGACCGTTCACCGCACTATGAAGATCTAGCTTGGCTTTGCCGGCCCTGTCCGCCCATCCTCGCGCTATGGCGCGCGCCGTTTCGGCTCGGCGCGACGTATCGGTGCGCCAACGCGAAAGCCTTTGGGCCAGATCCTCGCTTCGCCCACCAAGCCCGCGCTCCTGGATCAGCATAACAAGTTGCGCCGTTTTTGCCGCGACACCGCCTTGCGCGCCGAACAGCAGAGCCGCCGCTTCGTGCGGAGCCATGGGCAAACTCGCTATCGCTTTTCCAAGCGGCGTTACCCGCTTGTCGTGGTCAAGAGCTCCAATCGCTTGCAGGCTTGATTGCGCCGCCTCGATCGAAGGCTTGGGTGGCTGATCAAGCCATGGCAGATCGGTGGGGTCCGTCGCGCCCCAACAGGCTAGCTTCAGAATAAGGCTCGAAAGGTCTGCGGTTTCGATTTCGGGCGGCGCGAACTCCGGGCGGCCCGCGTGTCCGGCCTCTTCCCACAAGCGGTAGGCTGTCCCCGGCCATTGGCGCGCGGCCCGTCCCGCCCTTTGAGCCGCCGCCGCTTGGCTGGCTCGCCGCGTGACGAGCCGCGTCGTACCCGCCGCGCGGTCGAATTCGGCAAACCGCGCCAGGCCGCTGTCGATCACGCACGACACGCCATCCAACGTCAGTGACGTTTCAGCAATCGCGGTCGCCAGAACGATCCGCCGACGGCCATCGGGATCACGGCGGATCGCGGCGCGCTGGCCTACCGGTTCGATCTGACCATGCAGAGGCAGAGTAGGCGTTGAAGGAAAGCGTCCCTCAAGACGCTCGCGCACGCGTTCTATTTCACGAACACCGGGCAAGAAGACTAAGAGATCGCCTTCCTCCTCTTTCCAGGCCTGCGCTACGCCTTCAACCGTCTGATCCTCGATCGACTTTGAAGGGTTTGCGCCAAGCCATTTGATTTGCAGCGGAAAGCTTCTCCCTTCGCTTTCGATAACTGGACAATCCTCGCCCAGAAGGCGACTAAAGCGCGCTCCATCGATCGTCGCCGACATGACAATCACACGCAGATCCTCGCGCAACACCGCGCGCGTTTCCAGAGCGAGCGCGAGACCCAGATCGCTGTCCAGATGCCGCTCGTGCGCTTCGTCAAACAGGATCGCGGACACACCGGGCAGTTCAGGGTCCTCAACCAGCCGGTTCACAAGGATCGCCTCCGTAACGATCCGGATTCGCGTGCGTTTGGACACCTTGCTGTCCATGCGGGTTTGATACCCCACCGTTTCACCGGGCTTTTCACCCAAGGTTTCGGCGATGCGTTCCGCTGCGGCGCGCGCGGCCACCCGGCGCGGTGATGTGAGGATGATCTCTCCGGTGCACCAGTCCTCAGACAGCAAGGCCGGAGCCACGGCCGTGGTCTTGCCCGCACCGGGCGGAGCGATAAGCACAGCAGCCCCCGGTCCGCTCAGCGCGCGCTGAATTTCGGGCAGGACAGAGTTGATGGGAAGGTCGGCGCTCACGCCAAACCGGTTAGCGCGCTCAGTAGCCGCGCGCGACCGCAAATTGCGCGGCTTCGGCCATGGCTTGGCGCGCTTTGCCATCGGGGAAGATCGAGATGGCGTCGATCGCCCGCTGGGCAAAATGCCGCGCGCGTTCGCGAGTGTCTTCGACCGCGTTGTATTTCTGGATCAGGGCGACCGCTTCGGCGAGATCGTCATCCGAGCTGCGGTGCCCCAGAATTGCGTCCTTCCAGAACTTGCGCTCTTTTTCATCACCGCGCGCGTGCGCCAGGATGACAGGCAGCGTCATTTTGCCCTCGCGAAAATCATCGCCTTGGTCCTTGCCCATTTCAGCGGCGTCGGAATCGTAGTCAATCGCGTCATCGACCAGTTGGAAGGCGACGCCGAGGTTGCGGCCAAAGTCTTCCAAGGCGCGCTCGTGCTCTTCGCTGCATTCGGCCACAACAGCGCTGATCTGGCTCGCGGCGGCGAACAAGGCGGCAGTCTTAGCGCCGATAATATGCAGATATCGTTCTTCGCTGGTTTCAATCTGGCGTTGCGAGGTCAGCTGTGAAACCTCGCCTTCGGCGATGACCGCGCTGGCGCGGCTCAGAATGCTGAGGACACGCAAGGAGCCATCCTCCGTCATCAACTCGAACGCGCGACTGAAAAGGAAATCGCCAACCAAAACCGTCGCAGGGTTGCCGAAAATAATGTTGGCCGCCGCCTTTCCCCGTCGCAGCTCGCTGCCATCAACAACATCGTCGTGGAGAAGCGTGGCGGTGTGGATGAATTCCACCGCCGCTGCAAGCTTGTGATGGCGGGTTCCCTTGTACCCAACCAACTCGGCGCCCGCGAGGGTGAGCATCGGGCGGAGGCGTTTGCCACCACCGGAAATCAGGTGCCCAGCCAAACGCGGGATCAGAGGAATCTCGCTCTGCATCCGATCAAGAATGACTGTGTTCACCGAATTCATGCCCGACGCGGTGAGGGAGAGCATCGGCTCCAGCGACGGACGCTTGCGCGGCAGAGGTACGACTTCGGCACTCATCACATCGCGCCTTAGGGCGGCTGCCAAGCGCTTGGCAAGCCTTCAATTGCCGCGTATTTGCGTGCCTATGTCGCACGAAACGCAACCTGAAATGCCCAGCGCCCCCACCGATGAAAGCGGAGCCGATCCGGTTCTCGCGGTCTATCGCAAAAGCATCGACAACATCGACGCCGCGCTTATCCATATGCTGGCCGAGCGGTTTCGCATCACGCAGGCCGTGGGCGAGTACAAGGCGAAGGTCACGCTTCCCCCCGCCGATCCTGACCGCGAGAAACGTCAGATCGAGCGGCTGCGCGCGCTCTCCGAAGCGGCGGATCTTGATCCGGAATTCAGCGAGAAGTTCTTGCGTTTCATCATCGATGAAGTGATCCGCCACCACGAAAGCGCCCGAAACAAATAGCTCCGATCCGCTGGCCGCTAGGCGCGTGGCAAGCTCAGTTCGACCAAAAGCCCACCTAAGTCCTCGCTCTCAGCCAAGCGCGCCGAGCCGCCGTAGATTTCGACCACGTCGCGCACGATGGCGAGGCCAAGGCCGGTGCCCGGCTTGCCAGTGTCCAGCCGAGCGCCCCGGTCGAATATCCGGGTTCGCTCGCCTTCCGGGATGCCCTCGCCATCATCTTCGATCCAGATGAGGCAAGGCTTGGATTTGCGGTCCGCGTCGATCGTCACAAAGACGCTGCCACCGCCATATTTGGCCGCGTTCTCGATCAGATTGCCGAGTATCTCGTCAAGATCCTGCCGTTCGACCGCAACGTCGGCGTCTTTGTTTCCGGCGATATCAAGACGCCCATTGGGGTAAAGGCGCTCGACCGCCCGCTGCACCGCTAACGCGCTTGCGTTTACGTTGGTCCGAGCGTGGCCGACGGCGCGGCGACCCAAAGCGCGCGCGCGGGCAAGATGATGATCCACATGGCGCTGCATCGTGCGCGATTCGCGAAAAACCGCCGACGCGATATCAGGATCGCGCGCGGTGGCCGCGTTCGTCAATACGGTGAGAGGGGTCTTGAGCGCGTGCGCCAGATTGCCCGCGTGCGTCCGCGCTTCTTCCGCCTGGCGTTCGGTGTGATCAAGCAGCGCGTTCACTTCCTCCACCAAGGGCTGAACTTCGGTCGGTAGCGGCTCGGTGATCCGATTGGCGCCGGTCGTCCGCAGTTTGGAAATGGCCGCCCGGACCCGCCTCAACGGGGACAGACCGTAGCGGATTTGTAGCAGCGCCATACCGATCAAGCCGAGCCCGAGGACGGCAAAGCTCCAGATCAGGATCAACCGGATTTGCTGCAATTGGCGGTTGGTTTCGTCTTGCGCGCTGGCGACCGCGAAGGTCCACCGGGTCTCGCTTCCCGGCAAAACGACCGTGCGCTGGACGATCCGCAATGGCTCATCGGCGAACTGGGCCGAATTGTAGAAGATCGCTTCGTCCGGAAAATCGCCTTGCGCGTCGACGACATCGCGCACGGTCAGCTCGCGGTCCCACAGACTGCGCGAAGGGTAAGGCAGCGATTCTCCCCCGCTGACCTGCCAATACACACCGCTTCCCGGCTCCAGAAAGCGCTGATCCCCCAGCCGCAATTCAAAGTAAACATCGCCCAGCGGATCAATCTCCGCCGAGGAGATCATCGCGTTGAGGATGTATTCGAGCTGCTCGTCAAAGTTGTTCTGGACCTGCCCGACAAGCGTTCGGTCGAGCGCTATCCCACCTCCAAGCAGCAGGACAATGATCCACGCCGTCGCAATGAGACCCATGCGCCGCGCGAGACTGGCGCGCGGTTTGGAGGCTTCAACGGCCTCTACATCGTCCTCCGCCTCCTGAGCACCATCTTCCAGTGAGGCAGGCGGAATTACCGCGTCGAGCGCTTTGGGATCTTCGCGGCCAGAGCCGAGCGTCGTTTTACGCTCTGGGGGCGTCTGCCGGGTCGTCGAGGCTGTAACCGAGGCCACGGATCGTTGTTATCACATCTGCGCCGAGTTTTTTTCGAATGCGGGTCACAAAGACCTCGATCGTATTGGAATCGCGATCAAAATCCTGGTCGTAAATGTGCTCGATAAGCTCGGTGCGGCTTACGACCTTGCCCTTGTGGTGCATCAGATAGCTCAAGAGCTTGTATTCCTGCGCCGTCAATTTGACCGGCTCACCATCCAGCGTGACCCGGCCCGAACGCGTGTCGAGGCGCACATTGCCAGCCGTCAATTCCGAGGACGTGTTGCCCGAAGCGCGGCGGATCAGCGCGCGCAGGCGAGCGATCAATTCCTCGGTCTGAAACGGCTTGGCGAGATAGTCATCCGCCCCCGCGTCGAGACCGGCGACCTTGTCCGACCAGCTGTCGCGCGCGGTCAAAACGAGCACGGGGAAATCGCGGCCTTCCTTGCGCCACATGCCGAGCACGCTCAGCCCGTCGATCTCCGGCAATCCCAGATCCAGGATGCACGCGTCGTAATCCTCGGTGCTGCCCAGAAAGTGTCCGTCCTCACCATCGGTCGACAAATCAACGGCGTAGCCGGTTTGTTCGAGCGTCGTCTTAAGCTGCTGCCCCAGAGTGGGTTCGTCTTCAACGATTAGGATCCGCATGAGTCCCCGTCTGATCGTGAGTGAATGGCACCGAACTGGTGCGCGTTTGGATGGATAAGGTCAAGCAAGGGCGCGTGGATACTATTTGGACCGCTTGATAATCTCGCCGGTGCGCGCATCCACATCAAGATACATCACGCGTCCGTCTTTGATGAATTTCAGCCGATATGCGTGGGCCACAGCGTCATAGGCCGGCCCAAGATATTCCGCCCCGCGCATTTTCGGCAGCACCCGGCGCTCTATCTCTCTCAGCGAGAGCTGATTGCCCGCCTTCATCTCTTTGCGCGCTTCGCCCTGATCGTCATGCTGTTTTGACTGGGAGGAATAGGACGCTTTAAGCAGGGTCGCCGCCCCAACGGGCGCGCCAACAGCTCCCAGCGCAAGCGCGCCGGTCAGAGCGATGACCAGGGGACGACCTTTCTTCATAATGCCCTTAAAGCTACTCGTGAGGCGTTGAACATGCGGTGAATGCGCGAATCTCATTCCTCCGCCGCCTCGTCGTTCAGCAATTCATACTTGACGGTGATGGATACGCCCGTGCTGACCAAGCCAGGCTCGACCGGCGGCGCGGCTGCAACATCGCTGCTCACAGCCCGGAGCGATTCCGCGTAAATCGCGCTTCTGCCCTGCACTGCCTCGTTGATCTCCAGAACGCGGTAGGTGTCGTAGCCCAACATGGCGGCGTATTCCTCGACACGCGTCTTCGCACGCTCGATGGCGCGCGTTCGCGCTTGCGCCTTGGCGGCGGTGTCATCTTCAACGCTGAAACTCGGGCCGCTCAGGTCGGTCGCGCCAGCCGCCACCAAAGCGTCCAGAGCTTCGCCGGTTTCGTCGATTTTCCGAAGGGTGACGCTGACGCGATTGGAGGCGGTGTAACCAACAAATCGCCGCCTGTTCGCCGGACGCTCGTAATCGTAACGCGCGTTCAGATTGACGCCGGTCGTTTGTATGTCTTTGCTGTCGACGCCCACGGCTTTGATCCGGTCGATCACGGACTGCATCTGCACCGAATTGGCGCGCAGCGCCTCGACGGCAGTGAGCGCGTCGGTCGACACTCCGGCCCCAATGGTCACCAAATCCGGTTCCGCTTCGACGCTTTCGGTGATGCGCAGTTCGATCACCGGGCCTTCGGCTTCAATCTCGACATTGGCGGCGCGCGCTGGTGCGAGCGATACGGTCGCCGCCGCCAGCGCCAAGGCGGCCGCCTTGAATACGTTATCGAACATAACTGAACCCTCCCAACTGGCCGAGATGTAATCGGCGATCCCTTACCCAGCACTGAACCGACTTGTGACGCGGATCGCAAGCCCCTACGTGCCTCGGCACATGGCGCAACCACCGATCTTGAGCCTCGAAGGGCTTGGCCTGCAGCAAGGCGGCCGCTGGCTTTTTGGCGGGCCAAAGCCCGGCGCCAAAAAGTCTGGGGGCGCGGAACCGATTGATTTGCACGTGCTCCCCGGAGACCGCCTGGCGCTGATCGGGCGCAATGGGGCTGGCAAAACGACATTGCTCAAGCTGATCGACGACCGGATCGAAATGGATCGCGGCACGCGCCGGGTGAAGCCGAACATGCGCATCGTCTTCCTTGAACAAGAGCCCGATTTCACACCCTTCGAAACGCTGATGGACTTTGCCCTGGCCGGCGAGAACGCGCCCGCGGCGCATGAGGTCGAGGCGATCGCCGGCCAGCTTGGCATAGACATGAACCGTGAGGCGGCGACCGCATCGGGCGGCGAGAAACGCCGCGCCGCCATCGCGCGCGCTCTGGCGCAGGATCCCGATTTGCTGCTGCTTGATGAGCCGACCAACCACCTCGATCTGGGGGCGATCGATTGGCTGGAGGACTGGCTCACCCGCTACAAGGGCGCGTTCATCACGATCAGCCACGACCGGACCTTTCTCAAACGCCTGACCCGCGCGACCCTTTGGCTCGACCGTGGCACTCTGCGACGCAAGGAAGTGGGCTTTGGCGGCTACGAGGCTTGGGAAGAACAAGTCTACGCCGAAGAAGCGCGCGCGGCGGAAAAGCTGGACGCGAAGCTGAAGCTGGAAGCGCATTGGCTGGAACGCGGGGTCACCGCGCGGCGCAAGCGCAACCAGGGGCGGCTTGAGAAACTCTTTCAAATGCGCGCCGCGCGGGCAGCGATGATTTCGGACAGCGGGTCGGCCAAGCTGAAACTGGCCAATGATGAGGACTTCAAGTCCAAGTCGGTGATCGTCGCCGAAGGCATCTCCAAGAGCTATGACGGACGCGCGATCATCAAGCCATTCACTTTGCGCATCCAGAACGGCGACCGGATCGGAATTGTTGGCGCCAACGGCGCGGGCAAGACGACGCTTCTCAAAATGCTGACGCGCGAGCTGGAGCCCGACGAAGGCACCATCACCCACGCGCGCACGCTGAGCGGGGTGATGATCGACCAGCAGCGCCGCCTGCTTGAACCGGGCGCTAGCGTGCGCGATATTCTGGCGGAGGGCGGCGACTGGATTGATGTGCGCGGAGCACGAAAACACGTTCAGGCCTATCTCAAAGAGTTTCTGTTCGACCCCAAGATTGTCGACACAAAGGTCGGCATCCTCTCGGGCGGAGAGCGTTCGCGATTGCTGCTCGCGCGCGAGTTTGCGCGCACGGCCAATCTGCTCGTCCTCGATGAGCCGACCAACGATCTCGATCTTGAGACCCTCGACCTGCTGCAGGAAGTGATCGCCGACTTTGACGGCACGGTCCTGATCGTCAGCCACGATCGCGACTTTCTCGACAAGACAGTCACGGTGACACTGGGCCTCGACGGGACGGGGCGGGTCGATATCGTGGCCGGCGGGTACGAGGATTGGGAGGCCAAGCGCCGCAAGCCCGTGGCGGGCAAATCCAAGTCGGCCGCCGCGCCATCGCCCGCGCCCAAGCCGACGCCTGCGGCTCCGAAGAGCGATAAGCTCTCCTATAAGGACCAACGCGACTACGAGCTCCTTCCGGCGCGCATTGAAGAGCTCGAAGCGGCCATCGCCAAGGGCGAAGCGATCTTGGCCGATCCCGATCTCTTCACCAAAGACCCGCAACGTTTCGCCACCATTTCCGAGGGCCTCGAAAACGCGCGTACTGAAAAGGATGCGGCGGAAGAACGCTGGCTAAATATCGCCGAGCAGGTCGAAGGGTGAGCGACGCCAGCGCCGCCGCGCTTCAAAGCGAAATCGCCGCCTGCACGCTGTGCGCCGATTATCTGCCACTCGGCCCGCGCCCTGTCGTTCAGTTCTCCGCCCGCTCGCGTATCCTCGTCATCGGCCAAGCGCCGGGCACCAAAGTGAACACCAGCGGCGTCCCGTGGGACGATGACAGCGGCGATCGGCTGCGCGATTGGCTGGGACTGGACACAGCCGCGTTTTACGATCCCGACGTCCTCGCGCTGATGCCGATGGGGTTCTGTTATCCTGGCAAGGCGAGCGGCGGGGACGCCCCGCCGCGCCCCGAATGCGCGCCCACCTGGCACCAGCGTATCCTTGACCAATTGCCGCTGGATCGGCTGACCCTGTTGGTTGGAGCCTACGCGCAGGCTGCCTATCTACCCCGACACAAGGAAGCTCTCCATGACCGAGCGCGTGCGCCGAGGTGAGGAATTCGCGCCCATTGTACCGTTGCCGCACCCCGCGTGGCGCGTGCGCATGTGGATAGCCAAGAACCCTTGGTTCGAAGCGGACACGCTTCCAGCGCTGCGCCGCAAGGTCCAAACCGCCTTACAAAGGTGACAAAGGCGACACCCTGTCGCCTTTGGACCTTCGAATTAAATCCCTGTTTCTAAAAAGATAAACCTTAATCTAAGCGGCAAAGGCGACACGTGCGGCTCAGCGGATTCGGTAGAAGTCCGCAACGCGGTCCAGAGCGAGCCGCAGCACCAGCTTCCCGCTGCGCGCGGGCCAGCCGAGTGATTTCTCCGCGTCGGGCAGACCTTCGCCCGCGCACACAACGCGCCAAAGCACATCCTCCAGCCCCTTGCCTGCCTGCGCCATCGCCGCTTCGAACCGGCGCTTCGCGGCTAGCTGTTTTTCCGTCGGTGACAGCCCCACATCGCTCGAGCCGCGCTGCGTCTTCACGCGCACCGGGTCCCACCGCATCGTTACGCTCGGGGCAATCTGCGCGCGTTCGTAATCGCCGCGAAGCGCCTCGCCGGCGTCGAACAAGCGATCCTCCAAATGGCCGCGCGCGTGCAGCCACGCGATCGGAGATTCGCCGATATTGACGGTGACCGTGCGGCGTTTGCCTTGAGCGCGGCTTTTGCGCTTGGGTCCCTCGCTCGTCAGCTCGCGTTCGACCAATTCGCGCTTCATTCCTGATTCTCCCATGGCGGATGGCGCGGCTGGGCCAACGCGGCGAGGCTTGCCAAAGACGCCCTTGTGTAGGAAAGAGAAAACCAAATTGGTTCGTTGCCAGCGTGCGATCTCAGGGGGCCGCTCATGATCAACCGGATACGAGAAATCCGAAAGGCTAAAGGCTTGACCTTGGCCGACCTCGCGGCGGCCTGCGAACCGGCCACCACCGCGCAAACAATTGGCCGTCTGGAAACCGGAATGCGCACGCTTTCGGTCAAATGGATGGACCGAATTGGCGCGGCGTTGGCCGTCGATCCACAGAGCCTTGTGCGGTCCGAAACGCAGGAGCGCCCGCGCATCATCGCCCAGCTTTGCCTGGATGAAGCGACCTCGCTCGCCACCCCGCGCGAAGCCGTGTTGCCGCACGAATTGGCGCAGGGGCCCGGTGAGGCACCGATGATGGTGATGGAAGTTACCGAAGCCGTCAGCGAGTATCGCCCCGGCGACCTTATCTGGCTGCGTCAGCTCGACCCCGGCGACGCGAGCAGCGCGATCAACCGCGATTGCCTGGTGCCCAAATCGGGCGGGCGTTTCGTGTTTGGCCGTTTGATCGACACCAGCGGATCGCTGGTCGGTCTGCTTCCGGTTCAAAGCGGTCAGAAACAGCAGGTCGTGGATAGCCCGCCTTGGATAGCGGTCACCGAAATGCTGGTGCGCAAGCTCTAGCCTAGGCGCGGTCTAGGAAGTCTAGACGACGCCCCGAGACCGATCGCGCGCGGCTTTTTCCTGCTTTTCGATTTCGGTTTCGGGCGGCACGAAGCTGTCCGAGTTCACGCCCAGCCAGATGAGGATCGGGCTCGCCAGATAGACGCTGGAATAGGTCCCGATAAACAGGCCCGCCGTGATTGCGGCGACGAGGCCAAACAGGCTGGCCGGCCCGAAAAGCAACAGCGGCAACAGCGCCACCAGCAGCGTAAGCGAGGTCATCACGGTGCGCGCCAGCGTTTCGTTGATCGAAAGATCGAGCAATTCGGGCAGCGGCATTTTGCGGAATTTCTTTAGGTTTTCACGAATTCGGTCGTAGACCACAATCGTGTCGTTCAGCGAATACCCGATGATCGACAGGATCGCCGCGATAATCTGGAGCGAGAATTCCAGCTGAAACAGCGCGAACAGGCCCAGCGTCAGCGAAACATCGTGGAACAGCGCGAACAAAGCGCCCACCCCAAACTGCCATTCGAAGCGGATCCAGATATACAGCGCCACCGCGACCATCGCCGCGATCAGCGCCAGCAAGGCCGCCTCGCGAAATTCACCCGCGACCTTACCGGAGACGGTGTCGTTGCCGTCGGTGCGCGCGCCGGGGAACTCCTCGGCAATCGTGGCGATCACCTGGTTGCCGATTTCGGTCGCCGCGCCGGGCGTCGCTTCGACCTCTTCAGGCAGCGGCACACGGATCGAAACCTGATTGGGCGCGCCAAATTCCTGAACCACCGGCGTTCCGTAGCCCAGCCCGCCGACAAGCTCGCGCAGGGCCGGGATCGGCGCTTCGTCGCGTTCCTCAAAGGTCAGGCGCACTTCCTGCCCGCCTGCAAAATCGACGCCGTAGTTGAGCCCTTGCGTCAGAACGAGGCCCCAGCTTGCGATCATCAGCGCAACGCTGAGGAGGAAAAACGGCACGCGCAGTTTCAGGAACTTGATGTTCGTATCCGCGGGGACGAGCTTGAGGAGTTTCATAGGTCGAAGGCTCGCAAATATCAGATGTTGATGTCAGCCGGGCGGGATTTGACCCAGCTCGACGCCCACATGCGCGTCAAGAACAGAGCGGTGAAGATGGTGGTCGCCAGACCGATCACCAGGACAATAGCGAACCCGCGAATGGGCCCGGAGCCGAACCAGAACAGCAGCGCTCCGGCGATGAAGTTGGTGATGTTCGCATCGTAAATCGCGCGGCTGGCTTCTTTATATCCGGTTTCGACCGCGGCGAGCACTTTGCGCCCGCGCTTGCGCTCTTCGCGGATACGCTCGTTGATCAGCACGTTGGCGTCGACCGCCGCGCCAACCGTCAGCACAAAGCCCGCTATGCCCGGCAGGGTGAGCGTCGCGTTGAGCCCCGCCATCACGCCCAGCAGGATCAGCACGTTGAAGAACAGAGCGATGGTCGCGTAGACGCCGAAACGTCCATAGGTCGCGATCATGAGGGTGATCACCGCAATCGAGCCGATCAGCATCGCGATCAGGCCCTTGCGGATTGAGTCCGCGCCAAGGTCTGGCCCCACGGTGCGCTCTTCGACCACGGTGAGTTCCACCGGGAGCGCGCCCGAGTTCAACTGGATAGCCAGCTTTTTGGCGGTCTCGGGATCGAAGCTGCCCGAAATCTGCGCCGATCCGCCGAGAATGGGCTCGTTGAAGACGGGGGCGGACAGGATCTTTCCATCGAGAATAATGGCGAAGCGCTCGTTGACGTTCTCGGTTGAAAGCTTGGCGAACTTTGTCGCGCCCTGGCTGTCGAACCGGATGTTGACGACGTCCTGGTTGGTCTGCGGATCTTTGCCCGGGTTCGCTTCGGTCAGATTGTCACCGCGGATGCCGCCCAAGCGTTCCACCGCGAGCGAGCTTCCGGCGAACTGGCTGTCGTCCACGAAGGGGTAAATCTCGCTGCCCGGAGGCGCGATGCCGGCCTGCACATTGGTGGGGAGCGCGTCTTTATCGACCAGCTTGAATTCGAGCACGGCGGTCTCACCAAGCAGCTCCTTGAGCGCTTCGGGGTCTTCGAGACCGGGTACCTGCACCACGATGCGCTGATCGCCTTGGCGGATGATCGTCGGCTCGCGCGTGCCGAGTTGGTCGATACGCTCGCGTACAACCTCGACCGCGCCATTCATCGCGGTGTCGAGCGCGTTGGCGAGGCCTGCTGTGGTGGGCGAAAGGACCATTCGCTGCGTGTCAATTACCGAGAGCTCCCACTCAGCGGTGATGCCCTGCCCTGCGATCAGCGGTTCGATCGCGCTGCGAGCGCGGTCAATATTGGCGGGCGTGTCGAGCAGGAAGGAGAGCGATCCGTCGGCGGTCGAGATATCGCTGATGCGGATGCGCGGTTCCGCGTTGCGCATGGCCACGCGCACGTTTTCTTCCAGATTGTCGAGCCGGTTGGCGGCGACGAAGTCTTCGCTGCCTTCCAAAAGCAGGTGCGAACCGCCCGCCAGGTCGAGACCCAGATTGACCTGCGGCGCCTCTTCCAGATCATCAAGAGCGACCATCCCGGTCGCGCTGATCAAAGAAGGCAGCGCAAGCGCGGCAAGCGCCAGGGTGATGACCCAAAGCGATATTCTCTTCCAAAGGGGGAAATCGAGCATGAGGCGTGCGTGTCTTTTTCTAAACGCATCGCGGCCCGCGCCATCCGCGCGCAGAGCCATGATGGGGAGTTAGTCGTTGGCCGGGGTGCCGCCGGGAGGAATAATATCGCCGATCGTCTGCTTGACCGCTTTGACGCGGACGTCTTTGGCGAGCTCGATCTCGGCGTAATTGTCATCGACTTTGACGACTTTACCCACGAGGCCGCCCGCGGTGACGACCTGATCGCCTTTTTTCACTGAGGCGATCTTTTCCTTGTGCTCTTTCTGCGCGCGCATCTGGGGGCGGAACAGCAGGAAATAGAAGATCACCACCATGCCGATAATCGGCAGGAAGGTAAGCCAGGCAGGCGGCTCAGCGGGAGCGGCCGCGGCGATAAGGATATCAAACATCGTGTCGTCTGACTTTCAGAACTCGTGACAAAACAAAAGTGAGGTGGAAAACTTGCGCCTAGTCCGCCTTGGACACAGGGTCCAAGGTCGCGCGCGGCTCCCCTCTCATCGATCAAGTGGGCGCGATTAGCAGCCTTTCAACCACCCGGCAATTGCCGCGGGGACAGCCATCGGCCTGTGTGGGAAAGTCGCATCACACCTATCTCGCGGTGTGGGAACCACCTGACCCCACCATAAAGCTGCGAGGTCGCGCGGTTTCAGCGCTTGCCACAGCCCAAGGCCAGCCTTATAGGCCGCGCCTCCACTGGTCTCGGGAAGTAGCGCAGCCTGGTAGCGCATCACACTGGGGGTGTGGGGGTCGCAGGTTCGAATCCTGTCTTCCCGACCAGTGGACCATATATGGCTTTCGTCGATTACGGCTTCCCTTTCGCCCTCTAAGCGACCACGGAACTTTCCCCTATGACCGTGGTTATTACAAAATCCCCGATGAGTAATACTTTTTTCCTCCGAAGCGGCGCGCTCATCGCGCTGACAACTGCGCTCATCGCCGCACCGCTGCACGCGCGCACCGAGGAGAAAGAGGTCCAAGTTGCCGCTGAGGACAGCGAAGAACGCGACGAAGGAATGCAAGAAAAGTCGGGCGGTACAATCGCCCGCCGCAGCTACACACCCGAAGATTTCGCCCGCTTCGCCCCCCGCAGCGCGCTCGACATGGCGCGCCAAGTCCCCGGCTTTCAGATCCGCGAAGGCGATGGCGCGCGCGGCCTTGGCCAGGCGGACACCAATGTTCTGATCAACGGTCGACGGATATCAGGCAAGTCGAATGGGCCCGTGGCCGCCCTCCAGCGCATTCCCACCGAAGAGGTCGTGCGGCTAGAACTAGTTGATGGGGCCAGCCTCGATATCGGCGGACTAACGGGTCAGGTGCTCAATGTTATCACCCAGAGCGGTGGTGGGATCAGCGGGCAGTTCCGTTACGCGCCACAAATCCGCAGTTTCGGCACCGACCCGCGTTTGTACGAAGGCCGCGTCGCTATCGCCGGCGGCGGGGAAAAGACCGACTGGACGCTGGCGCTGGAGAACAATTCAGCGCGCCGCGGAGACGAAGGACCTGAGCTCGTCTTCGATGGCATGGGCGTTCTGATCGACACCCGCGAAGAACAACGCACCGCCGATACGGACAATCCAAGCCTGTCGGGCTCCTACACCCGCATCGCCGACAACGGGAACGTCCTCAATCTTACCGGCCAAGTGGCAGGCTTTATCTTCCGTGAAGACGAGATTTCGGAACGGTCCGGCCTGATTGATCCGGTCGATCGCGTGCGCGACTTTCGTTTCAAGGAAGACGAATACAATTTCGAGGTGGGCGTCGATTATCAGTTCGAGCTCGGCCCGGGCCGACTTAAGCTGATCGCCTATCACCGATACGAAGACAGCCCCACGGTCTCGACCTCGATAACCAGCTTTGCCGACGACAGCCTGCCGGCTGGCACGCGCTTCACGCGCGACGCGGACGAAGGCGAAACCATCGCTCGCGCCGAATACAGCTTCCCCGCCTTAGCAGGCGAATTGTTGCTGGCGGCGGAAGGTGTGCAGAACTTCCTCGACATTGAAAGCACGCTCAAGGAGCTCGACGCGAGCGGCGAGTTCATCCCGGTCGAATTGGAAGGGGCGACCGCCAGGGTCGACGAAGATCGCGCCGAATTGCAAGCGACCTACAGCCGCCCGCTTGCCAGCAATCTGCAGTTTCAGGCGTCCCTAGCGGGGGAGTATTCGCGCCTCAGCCAAAGCGGCCCGCTGGGCCAGACGCGCACTTTTTACAGGCCCAAGGGTTTTGTCTCGCTCGACTGGAAGGTGCGCGACGGCGTGAACATCGCCTCGCGGGTCGAACGGCTGGTGGGCCAGCTCAACTTCTTTGAATTCATCGCCTCGGTCGACCTCAATCAGGATCGGCAGGATGTGACCAACGCCGATCTTGTCCCGCAACAAAGCTGGCGGGTGGAAATCGAGGCAAATATCAGTCTGGGCGATCTGGGTACGCTGAACTTGCGCCCGTTCTATGAAGACATCACCGATATTGTCGACCAGATCCCGATCGAAGGCGGCGGTCAGGCGCCGGGTAACATCGATTCCGCAACCTTGTACGGATTTGAGAGCGATCTCACCCTGCTATCCGAAGGCATTGGATGGCGTGGCACGCGTCTCGATCTCAGTGTCGCGGCCAGTGGTAGCTCGGTCGAAGACCCCTTGCTCGGCTTTGACCGTGAAATCTCCGGCAACGAAACGATTTCGCTCGGCACGGACATACGCCACGATTTTCCCAATACCAGTTGGGCCATTGGCGGCAGCGCGAACTGGGATGACCGAGCGGACAACGTGCGGCTCGATGAGATCTTCGTGCGCAACGAGAGCTTCCCGGGCTTCACCAGCGTGTTTGTCGAAAACAAGGATGTCGGTGGCCTGACCCTCCGTTTGGCCGTGGCCAACCTCAACAATCGCCAGAACCGCTTTGATCGCACCGTCTTTGTGGATCGCGCGGCGGGGATCGTCGATTTCGTCGAAGATCGCGACCGCGAATTCGGCACGATCTTTACATTCGAGATTGAAGGCTCGTTCTAGCCCGCCTACCGCTCTCTTCACTTGAGGGAGAGCGTGATGACGCTTCGAATGCGCAGTTGGCTGTTTGCCCCCGGCGACAGCGAGAAGAAGATGAACAAGGCGGTCAGCAGCGAGGCCGACATCGTTCTGCTCGATCTGGAAGATTCCGTTACGCCCGAGAACAAAGCGGCAGCCCGAGAAATGGTTACAGCCGTCCTGAACGGCGCGGACGATAGAGCGCGCGTCTGGGTGCGGATCAACCCGCTGGACACTGAGGAAGCGGTGCAAGACCTTGTCGCGGTCATACCATCGGGCCCCGGCGGCGTGCTTTTGCCGAAGGCCGAGGGCGCGCATCACGTCTCGCAATTGCACCACTATCTCACCGCGCTCGAGGCGGCACGTGGCCTTGAACCGGGATCAACCCGGGTCGCCGCCATCGTCACCGAGACAGCGGCGGCCATGTTCAATACGGGCGATTACGCCGGCGAGTATCCCGGCTCTCAGCGGCTGGTCGCGATGAGTTGGGGCGCGGAAGACCTGTCCTCAGCGCTCGGCGCGCGGGAGCAACGCGGGCCGACGGGGGAATACGCGCACACCTACGAAATGGCGCGCAGCCTGTGTCTGATTGGCGCCGTTGCCGCGGGCGTTGCTCCGATTGAGACGGTCCAGCCTGAATTCCGCGATCTCGCCGCCCTCGAAGAACGTGCCCGAAGCGTACGCGCCGCCGGTTTTCGGGGAATGTTGGCCATCCACCCTGCCCAAATTGAGCCGATCAACGCGGCCTTCACTCCGTCCCTAGAAGAAATCGAACACGCCCGTTCGGTCGTGAAGGCCTTCGCCGACAATCCGGGCGCGGGGACAATCGCTATAGACGGGGCCATGCTGGACCGACCGCATTTGGCTTTGGCTGAGCGATTGCTCGCGGACGCGGGCGCGACATCCTGAATTTTCCTACTTGAACCCTTTTGGTTAGTGAGGCGCGACTCGTTACGACACAGGAGCGCGCAGACATGGCCATTCTTGAGACTCTAATCGGCCCGATCACATCGATTATCGACAAGATCATTCCCGACAAGGAAGCGCGCGCCAAGGCCAAGCTGGAACTCATCAGACTTGAAGGCACGCAGGAAATGCGTCTGATCGAAGCGCGCCTGCAAGCCATCGTCGCCGAAGCGCAATCGAAAGACCCTTGGACCAGCCGGGCACGGCCCAGCTTCCTCTATATCATGTACATCATGATCCTGTGGGCGCTGCCCATGGGCGTTTTAGCGGCGTTTGACCCCAAGGCGGCGCGGGACATCGCGCAGGGCATGAATTCCTATCTGAACGGACTGCCCGAACCGCTCTACGCTTTGTTCGGGACCGGCTACCTCGGCTACACAGCGGCGCGGCAGTGGGGGAAAATCAAGGGCGTCGATCAATAGGCCCGCAGGTCTCAAGTGCGCGCGCCCATCCCAAACCGGCGGCGTTAACCAAAATTTGCACTTTTCAGGTTATCCCGGCGCATCCCGAAGCCAACCTGGGGGTTAGGATGACACAGTCCGAGAATTCAGACGCGCGCTCCGACCGCCGGGGCGATGACCGTCGCCAGTCGCAGCGCGACTTCAAGGGGCCCGATCGCCGGGCCGCCGAAAATCGGCGCTCCGGACGTGATCGCCGGGCGACCGTCCGCGTGCCGGGCGATCAAGACCCGGACTAAGCCAAAGGAACCCCGCCCTGTATCGGGCTCGGGCTTTGCTTCGCTTTTGCAATGGGTCTAATGGCCTAGCGCATGAGCAACCTCGTCTATGTCCTAAACGGGCCGAACCTCAATCTGCTGGGCCTGCGCGAACCCGAAATCTACGGCACGGCCACTCTCGATGATATCGCCGGGACGCTCGAAGATCGCGCGCGCGAGCTCGGCCTCGCCGTCGATACCCGGCAAACCAATCACGAAGGTATGCTGGTCGACTGGATGCACGAAGCGCAAGCCGAGGGTGCAAAAGCCATCATCATCAACGCGGGCGCGTACACCCACACGTCGATCGCGCTCTTGGACGCGGCGCGAGCCATAACCACTCCGGTTATCGAAGTGCACCTCTCCAACCCTAAGGAGCGGGAGCCGTTCCGGCATGTCTCCTATATCGGTATGGCCGCCGAAAGGACGTTTGAGGGGCACGGCGCGGACAGCTACCGGCTGGCGCTGGAACACGTCGCGTCGGGCGGAAGCTAACGCTGGGGACACGGCGGCTCGCAAGAATTGTGACCGATTGCCACTTGCCAGCCGCAATTCGCGTGAATAGTCACGCCACTCTTCTTTGAGAGGGTCAAAAACAAGGGGCATGCATGGCTGAGAAAAAGCCGACCGCCGGATCCAAAACCGGCATGAATATCGACATCGCGCTGGTGCGCGAGCTTGCGGAATTGCTCAACGAAACCGGTTTGACCGAGATCGAAGTTGAGGACGACGACCGCAAAATCCGCGTGGCGCGCGGCGGCGCCGTTGCCGCGCCGATGGCCGCGACAGCAATGGTCCCTCCGCCTGCGGTTGTGCCCGCCGCAGCCGCTCCAGCCCCCGTTTCCGACGCGCCTGTAGCGGAGAGCGCGGACACAGCCGACGCGCTCAAGTCTCCGATGGTCGGGACCGCGTATCTCGCGCCAGAGCCCGACAAACCCAACTTCATCAAAGTGGGCGACACCGTGTCGGAAGGCGACACGCTTTTGATCGTCGAGGCAATGAAGGTGATGAACCCGATCACCGCCGACAAGTCGGGCACGATCAAGGCGATCATGGTGGAAAACGCCCAGCCGGTCGAATTCGACCAACCTCTGCTGGTCATCGGATAAGCCATTCGATGGGCATCTCACGCATTCTGATTGCCAATCGCGGCGAAATCGCGCTGCGAATCCATCGCGCGGCGCACGAAATGGGGATCGAAACCGTGGCGGTACATTCCACCGCCGACGCCGACGCCATGCATGTGCGCCTCGCCGATCACGCGGTCTGCATCGGCCCGCCGCCCGCCGCGGAAAGTTACCTCAACCACGCCGCGATCATCTCCGCCGCCGAGGTCGCGGGCTGCGACGCCATTCACCCCGGCTACGGCTTCCTGTCCGAAAACGCCAAGTTCGCCGAAATCGTCGAAGCGCACGACATTGCGTGGATTGGGCCCAAGCCTGAGCACATCCGCACGATGGGCGACAAGGTTATGGCCAAGAAGACGGCTGGCGATCTGGGCCTGCCGCTGGTTCCGGGATCCGACGGCGCGGTTTCCGACCCCGAAGAAGGCCGCAAGATCGCCGCCGAAATCGGCTATCCGGTGATTATCAAAGCGGCTTCGGGCGGCGGGGGCCGCGGCATGAAAGTCTGCGAAAGCGAAGACCAACTCGAGACGCTGATGAGCCAGGCGGGCTCGGAAGCGAAAGCCGCCTTCGGCGACGCGACCGTTTATATCGAAAAATATCTCGGCAACCCGCGCCACATCGAATTTCAGGTTTTTGGCGATGGCAACGGCAACGCCCTTCATCTTGGTGAGCGCGATTGCTCGCTGCAACGCCGCCATCAGAAAGTGCTCGAAGAAGCGCCCTCGCCCGTTATCGATTCCGAAGAACGCGAGCGCATGGGCGAAGTGTGCTCAAAAGCGATGCGCGATATGGCCTATCGCGGCGCGGGCACGATCGAATTCCTGTGGGAAGACGGCAAATTCTACTTCATCGAAATGAACACTCGGCTCCAAGTCGAACACCCCGTGACCGAAGCGATCACGGGCGTCGATCTGGTGCGCGAGCAAATCCGGATTGCGGCGGGCAAACCGTTGTCGGTCGCGCAGGAAGATTTGCGCTTCACCGGCCACGCGATTGAATGTCGCATCAACGCCGAAGACCCGTTCACCTTCGCGCCCTCCCCCGGCAAGGTCACCTATTACCACCCGGCGGGGGGGATGCATGTGCGCGTCGATTCCGGCCTCTACGCGGGCTATTCGATCCCGCCTTACTACGACAGCATGATCGCCAAACTGATCGTCTATGGCCGCAACCGCGAAGGCTGCATCATGCGCCTGCGCCGCGCGCTGGAGGAAATGGTGGTCGAAGGGGTGAAGACTAACATCCCGCTCCACCAGGAATTGCTCCACCAGACCGACGTTTTACACGGCGATTATTCGATCAAGTGGCTGGAAAAGTGGCTGGAGGAGCGCGAGGCTTGAGCACCAGCGCCCGATAAGTCAGAATTCAATCTTCAGGCGGACTTCCGCACCGTCGGCGTCAAACCCGCCAACGCTCTTCTTGATCGCGTTCGCCTGAGCTTCGGCTTCGTCGGACAATTTGAGTCGAGCGCGCGGTATGGCGCTGGCGAAATCGATATCTTCAATAGATGGCAGGACAGCACCTAAGCGCGGATTTGGCTGCGTTCGAGCGCAAACCACGATGGCTGGGTTAATTGGGTCAGGCCGTTCCTCGGCGCACGTTGCCTCGACTGGGGCCAGAGGCATCAGATCGATCACCAGGGTTCCATCATCGCGCACCTGCGTAGGCAAAGTCTGGCCCGCTGGCCAATTGGGCGCTTCGACAACGCGCTCGGCAACCGGTGGCTGATCCGGCGGAGTGGAAATCGGAGGCTCTTCAAACATGTCGGGGGCCTTCCCTTTTTCGACCGATCTCCTGTCAGAGCGGCACGCCCGGCTCGTGCTTGGCGGTGCGGATCGTCAGCGATGTTTTGACGCTGTCCACATTTGGCGCGGGCGTCAGGCTTCCGGTGAGAAATTCCTGAAAGCTTTGAAGGTCTTCGCTCACGATCTTTAAAATGAAGTCGATCTCCCCGTTCAGCATATGACATTCGCGCACTTCGGGCAGGCCGCGCATATGCTCTTCAAACTCGCGCAGCGCGGATTCGGCCTGGCTCTTCAGGCTCACCATCGCAAACACGGTGATCGCAAAGCCCAATTTGGACGGGTCCAGATCGGCGTGATAACCGCGAATAACCCCGTCCTCTTCCAGCCCGCGCACCCGGCGCAAACAGGGCGGCGCGGTCAGGCCGACCCGCTGAGCCAGTTCGACATTGGTCACGCGACCTTCCGCCTGAAGCTCGCTGAGCAGGCGTTTGTCGATCTCATCTAGATTGGCCATAGGTGACGCCCTTCCGAAATTTCAATGCCGAACGCCGATGAAAATCGCGCGCTGTGTAACAATAGAATGTAAGAACCAAAGCAAGGATCCGCCTGCTTGGCTAATATTATTATGTCTGCCAGCAATTGTCCCGCTTTGCAACGCACAGCGTGTGACAAGCTGCCGGGAAGGCGGCATCCTGATACAACCCAACAGAATCGCCCACAGGTGCGCCCGTTATCCGCTCAAACGCCGCTGGAAACCGGGTCAAATCCCTGCATACACAACGGAAAGGAGGCGGATTGATGTTCTTCGATGACCGCCTCTCCACCGTGCTGAGGCAGGAGGCCTCAACCGATGCGGCCAAGCGCACGCAATTTCGCCAATTGCTCGATATTCTGGGGAATCGGAAATTTGGCCCCGTCGGTCGCCGCGATCAAAGCCTCGTCGCCGCCGCGTGGCTGCGGATGGACGCCTTGGGCGCCAGCCTGCCCGCCGCCGAACGCGCCGCGATGATCCGCGAGCCAAGCTGGCGGTTTCGCAGCGCCGATCTGGCCGCCCATTTGTGCGATTTTGAACCCGAAGTCGTCTCCGCCGCGCTCAACCGCGCCGATTTGACAGCGCAGGAATGGACGGACCTTATCCCGCGATTGCCCGTTCGAGCGCGTGGCTTTCTGCGATTGCGCAAGGACTTCCCGATCAACGTCGAAGTCCTCCTCGATCAATTGGGCGTGATGGATCGCGGCTTGCCCTCCCCCAGCGAAACGCGTCCCGAGAGCCCGCCATCCAGCGCAGACCAAGGCTCCGCCTACCGCGACGACACGCTCGAACCGCTCGAACTGGATTTGGGCGCGATTCTTCCCCCGGCGGATTACGCGGACGACCCTGCCGAAGACGCCGAAATTGAAACCGGCCGAAGCGAGATTTCCGCTCTGGTCGAACGGATCGCCGAGTTCCGGCGCACGCGCGAAGCGCAAGATGGCAGCGATCCCGCCGATCTCGATCGCAGCCCGCGCCTGCCCTTGGACGAAGCGGAAGCCCCTCGCGTCAAACGGTCAACGGGTTTTGCCTTCGCCTCCGATGTCGCCAGCCGCATCGAATGGACCGATTCCGAAGTCGCGCCCATGATCGTGGGCAAGCGGCTGATCCGGACGCGGGCGCTGACGGATGCGCGCGCCGAAACTCCGATCGAACGCGCCTTTCGCCAGCGTCAGCCTATCGAAGGCGCGGTCCTATATCTCGGCGGCGCGCCCGCGGTTGCGGGCCGTTGGTGTGTGGACGCGCAGCCCAACTTTGCTTTCGAAGGGCATTTCACCGGATATGTCGGGCGGTTTCGGCGTGTATCGGGGGATGAGGCCGACGACCTCGACAGCTCAACGCAAGAAGCGGACCGCATCCGCCAGATGCTGCACGAATTGCGCACTCCCATCACCGCGGTGCAGGGCTACTCAGAGGTGATCCAGCAGCAATTGTTCGGCCCCGCGCCGCACGAATACCGCGCGTTAGCCGCCTCCATAGCCGCCGACGCCGCGTTCATTCTGGCGGGATTTGACGAGCTGGATCGGCTGGCCCGGCTCGAGATGGGCGCCATTCAAATGGAGGATGGTGAATGCGATCTAGCGGCGTTGTCGCGGCGGATTGAAGCGCAACTGGCGCCGGTTCTGGGATCGCGAGGGGCTACCATGTCGATCGAGATGAGCGCGGACGAAGCGGTACCCATCAGCGTCAACGCGGAAGACGCCGAAAGACTGGTTTGGCGCTTTGTCGCCAACCTATGCAGTGGGTGCGCGCCCAAAGACGCGTTGCAAGCCAGCCTGATCGTCGAAGCAGACCACGCGAAACTGATGTGCGACCTTCCCACCAAACTGGCCGAAAGCGAAGACATCTTCTCCGCCACCACAAAGCCGGAGATCACGGCGATCACCGCGGGCGCGTTTGGGGCGGGGTTCGCGCTGAGGCTGGCCAGAGCCGAAGCGCGCAGCAGCGGCGGCGATCTGGTGCGAGAGGGAAACCGCCTCGCGCTGACGGTCCCTCTGTCACGGGCCACGCCAGACGCCTCTGCCCCGCCACAGAAGGCGGCTGGCTAACGGGTCGGAACTTGGGGTGAAATCACGAGCGGGCACAGCGCCTCAACTCGCGCTTGTAAGTCGCGGAGGCTCACGTTAGGGGGCGCATCTGGCGAAAGCCGAAGGCATATCGGCCAAGGGCCTGTAGCTCAGCGGTTAGAGCTGGCCGCTCATAACGGCTAGGTCGCGGGTTCGAATCCTGCCGGGCCCACCGATATGCAATGATCGGTCGAAGAAAAGTGTCGGGGAGTAGCGCAGCCTGGTAGCGCATCTGCTTTGGGAGCAGAGGGTCGCAGGTTCGAATCCTGTCTCCCCGACCAACTTTCTCTAATCAATCAGCACGGTTCCGCGGCGCCTCATTTGCCGATTTCAGTCGGGTAAGGCGGCGCGGGGCGAACCGGGCTTTCGGACGTTTCCAATTGCTGCAAGACGGTGGCGATCGCCGCGTCGAGTTGCGTGTCCTGCCCGCGATCGGCGGCGAAGGGATCCAGATCCACGCGGATATCGGGCGCGACGCCTTCGTTCTCGATCGTGTAGCGTCCGTTCGTGTCGAAGAAGCGGAAGAACGGGACCGTCAGCGTGCCGCCGTCCATCAGTCCGGGATTGGCGCTGATGCCGATAAGGCCGCCCCAGGTGCGCCTGCCGACCAGCGTGCCCAGCCCGCTTTCGCGGAAGGCGTAAGGCATCCAGTCGCCGCCCGATCCGGCGTCCTGATCGATCAGCATAACCTTGGGCCCGTAAATGCCGCCACCCGGCGTCGCCCAATCGATCCCTTGACGATCTTTCCAACCCGCCAGCCATTTGCGGCTGAGAACATCGATGATGTAGTTCGCCGCTTGGCCGCCTCCGTTGGAGCGCTCGTCCAGGATCAGCGCGTCCTTGTCGGTCTGGGCAAAATACATGCGGTTAAAGAGCGTGTAGCCCGCATCGGCCGTGTTGGGCATGTAGACATAGGCCACGCGCCCATTGGTCGCCTGATCCACACGGCGGCGATTGTCTTCGATCCATGACCACAGGCGCAGGAAGTATTCGCTGCCCACCGGCTCGACGGTCGAGGTGCGGCGCTCGCCGTCGGGAGCGCTGGCCACCGTCAAGGCGATTTGCGTGCCGCGCGCGCCCGAAAGCGCGGCGTAGATGTTGCCCTCGCCCGTCAGCTCGGTGCCGTTCACCGCGATGATGTAGTCGCCTTCTTTGACGTCGACGCCCGGCGCGGCCAGCGGCGCGGCGAGGAACGGGTTCCATTCCTCTCCGGTGTAGATACGCTTGATCCGGTAGCGCCCGTTTTCCAGCGCGATGTCCGCGCCCAGCAATCCAGGCGCCGCGTCGCTGTTGTTGTAGGTGTCGCCTCCCGCCACGTAATTGTGGCCCACGCCCATTTCGCCGGTCATTTCCACGAGCAGTTCGTTCAAATCTTCGCGGCGGCCCAAATGCGGCAGCAGCGGTTCAAACTTGGCGCGCACCGCGTCCCAATCGAGCCCGTGAAGGCCGGGATCGTAGAAGAATTCCTTCTCCATCCGCCACACATCGCCAAAAATCTGCGTCCATTCCTCCAGCGGATCGACAAACAGGCGCGCGCCCGAAAGGCTAACCGGCTTGGGCTCCAACTTCTTGGCCGCGTCGGCGGTCAGCAGATTGCGATCGTGCGTAACCAAGAGCAGTTTGTCGCCATCCGCATCGGTCGAAACGAAAGAAATGCCATCGCCGACCTGATCGGCTTTGCGCTCTTCGAAGTCGAAGCGCAGTAGACGCGAACGTTCCCCGCCGCTGCCGGGGCCGGTCGCGGCTCCGGGCTGGACTTCTTCGACGACGAACAGCGCGCCGTCCTTGGCGGTGGCCAGACTGCTGTAGGGCGCTTCGGCCATGGGGAGCGCGACGATGCGGCGCTCTATCCCATTGGGATCAACCGCGACGCCCTTCGCGTCGTCATCGCCGTTTTCGTCGTCTTTGTCGTCACTCTCGGATTCATCGGGCGCTTCTTCGTCAGCCAGGATCGGCGCGAGCGGAGATTCGCCATCGGCCTCCAGCACGGCGGCGTAGATCGCCGCGCGGTAGGGCCGGTCCTGCGTGGTCATATCGAGACCACCATAGACCGATCCTGCGTTGGTCGAGGCGGTGAAGAACAAGAGCTTGCCGTCCTTCGAGAACACCGGCGAGCCCACATTCGCGTAGCCGCGCGACACCGAATAGGTCTGGCGCGTGTCTAGATCATAGAGGTTCAGCGCCCCGTTATTGTTGCCGCCGCGCGTGGTGAAGGCCATCCAGCGGCCCTTGGGAGAAAGCACCGCGTCAAAATCTCCGTTGCGGCGCGGGCTGGTGGCGATCTGCCAGCTGGCCCCGCTCGCCACGTCGATGGCGTTGAGCGTCAGCGAGCTGCTCGAATAGACGATCGTCTTGCCTTCATTGCCCCACGCGATGAGCTGGTAGAACCGTTCGCCAAGCGGGATCTTACGCACCGGCTTGATGCCGCTTTGATCCTCGATCATCAGCACTTGGCTCGCGCCGTCGTCGGTCACGTAAGCGATCTGCGTGCCGTCGTGCGACCAGATCGCGCCGTAATCGCGGGTGGCCGCGCTTTGCGAGATGTTGCGCACGCTGCCCTTATCCGAGGGGACGGTGAAGACTTCGCCCCGCGCCGTGATCGCAACCCGTTTGCCCGAGGGCGACAGAGCCGCGCTCGTCATCTGATCCCCGACGCCTTTCCACCCCGCCCGGCGCGAAGGCAGATCGGCCACCAGAGAAATGGGAAGCGGCGTGGTCGCGCCGCTCGCGACATCGAGCGAATAGAACGATCCGCCCGCTTCGTAGACAATTCGGCCATTCTTGGCGGTGATGTTGCGAATGTCCCAATCGGTGACCTGCGTCAGTTGGGAAACCTGGCCCGAAGCGGGATCGTAGCGGAAGATGTTGGAGCGCGTGCTCCAGCGATCCGAGAGAAAGTAGAGCTGGCCATCCATCCACACAGGGTCGAACTCGGTCGTACGCTCGCCGGGGATGGTGGTTTGGCTGCCCGCTTCAAAGTCGAGCAATTGCAGCGAAGGAGTTAGACCACCGCGATAACCACGCCATCCGTTCACCCCTCCCATCAGAACCGCGTTGCCCGAACGCCAAGGCACGTTGGTAAACACACGACCGGTTTCGTCGTAGGCGCCGCCGTTTACGACCGCTTCGGAGACTTTCTCGGGCAAGCCTCCATCGAGACCGACATGATAAAGCTGTCCCGAGCGGCCCGAGCGCCGCCCACGCGTGCTGACGATGGCGATCTTTTCGCCGCCCGGCGCCCAATCGATCGCCTCGTCGCTGCCGGGATACCATGTCAGGCGCTGCGGCTCTCCGCCGCGCGCGTCGACGACAAAGACGTCCGTGTTGCCGTCGTAATTCGCGGTGTAAGCGATCTTGGTTCCATCAGGCGAAAAGAAGGGATCGCGCTCATCAGCCGGATGGGACGTGAGCCGGACAGGATTGCTGCCATCGGTGTTCGCGATCCAGATGTCACCCGCGTAGGCAAAGGCAAGACGGTCATCGGAAAGCGCGGGGTCGCGAACAAGCTTTGTCTCGCTTTGCTGGGCCGCCGCCATGGGCGCCACCAAAACGCTCGTCACCATCAATGCGCTTGCAAGCCACCGCGTTTTCATACTCTTCCCCTGCTTTAACTCATTTCTACCAGCCTATTAGCCAGACCATCGGTTGGCTGTATCGCTATTCTGCGAACGGCGCACCGTTCAATACGTGCGACATTTAGGCCGACTTCCAATATCAAGTGTCTGGACTTTCACCCCAATGGAGCGCCTTCAAGGCGCAGCGCTCGCAAGCGGGGTCGAGGCGCTTTCGCCTGTCAAGATGGAGGTGGGTTCATTGGCAAGAAGCCCCGCAATCGTCGTCCACACAGCGACGTTCTGGCGCAGCTGCGCCTGATCAATCTTGTCCAGCGTGTCGTCGGGCGTATGGTGCAAATCGAAATAGCGCGTGCCGTCCTGCTGGAGATCGATGATCGCGGTTTTCTGATCGCGCGCGATGTTGATGTCCGCGCCGCCGCTGGCCGTGATACTCGAATTCGCGACGCCAAAGCGCGCCACCGCGTCGGAAAGCCGTTTGTGCAGATCGGCGTTGCTCTCCAAAAAATTGCTTTCAAAGCGCCAGATTCGATCCGCGCCAAAATCGCTTTCGAGGCCCACCGCAATCGGTTCATCCAAATGCGCGGCGCTGTAGGCTTTGGAGCCCCAAAGCCCGACCTCCTCGGCTCCCGCCAATAACACTCGAATTGTGCGTAGGGGTTGACCGCTTTTGGCAACGTGCATCGCCGCGGCGGTGATAATCCCGCATCCCGCACCGTCGTCAAAGGCGCCGGGCGCGTTCCACCAGCTATCGAGGTGACACGCCAACAGAACCGGCGGCAGTTCGGGATTTTGCCCGACAATTTCTCCCACCACATTGGCGCTTTGGGTTGTGCCCAACAAGCGCGGCGTAAGCACCAGTTTCATGCGCACCGGACGGTCGCCCGCGCGTCGGAACATTCGTTCCAGATTGTCGGCGTCCGCCAGCGAGAGCGCGCCCGCCGGGATTGGGCTTGTGCGTTGGGGAAAGCTTGTGCCGCCGGTGTGCGGGTTGCGGCTGCGATCGGTGCCGACCGAGCGAATGACCGTTGCCACCGCGCCCTTGCTAGCCGCGATACTGGGGCCAAACCAGCGAACGGGCCCGGCAAATCCATAATGCGACCCGTCCATCGAAGGCCGCATCTGGTGCGTAATATAGGCGATCTTGCCGTCCAATTCGCCCGCTTCGAGCGCGGAAAGGGCGGCAACGCTTTCGAACAGGCGGACTTCGGCTTCGATCCCTTCCGCCCCGGTCGACGCGCTGTTGCCCAGCGGCTGGACCACCATAGGCTGCGGGAAAGGTTCGAGGATTTGGGCCTTGTGCGTGTCCCCCGGGACCCATGTCTCCATCTCGAACGGTTCGGCGGCGACGTTGGCGAAGCCGCGCGCTCTCAGCCACGCCATCGCCCATTCGCGAGCGCGCGCTTCCGCCTCGGTGCCCGCCTGCCGCGGGCCGACTTCGGTGGTGATGCCTTCGACAAAATCGAACGCAATCGTGTCTGCTTCCAAAGCGGACGTTGCGACCGCTTCAAGCGAGGCTGAAGTGGAAGGAGTGCTCGCCTCAATCGCTTCTTGTCCACGCCCTTGCGCGGCCTCAAAGGCGCTTTGCGCGCTGATGGAAGAGAAAGGAAAAGGCGAAAGCGCTAACGCAAGAGCGGCGCTTGTTCGAAAAATCATGGTCATAGGCTGACGCGCTATCCCGCCTGCCCATCCCTGTCCAGAATTACGCCTTTGTTGCGGCGGTCAGGCCCTTTTCGCGACCGGCTCCGCGACGGGTTCGCTTTGGCCCAAGAAGTCGGGAGCGTTCGTTTCACCTGGCGTTTCCGTCTCGTCCGGATCAGCAAGCCCCGCGACGACCACGCAATCGCGGCCCGCTCTCTTCGCCGAATACAAGGCGTCGTCGGCGCGCTTGAACACTTCGCCATAGGGCGCGTGCGCGTCCCACTGGGCGACTCCGATGCTTGCGGTGACGCGCAGTTCTTGAGTCGACCACGGGACCATTAAGGCGTTGGTCGCGTTGCGAATGCGGTTAGCGAGGGAGCGCGCGTTGGTCCCGTCGCATTTGTAAGCCAGAATGCAGAACTCTTCGCCGCCAATGCGCCCGCAAATGTCATGCGGCCGGATTTCTCCGGCAATCAGCTTGCCAAACTCCGCAATGACCTTGTCGCCCGCCGCGTGGCCATGCGTATCGTTGATCCGCTTAAAGTGATCCAGATCCACAATAACAAGGCTTAGAGGGACGCCGTTGTCCCTTGCTCGCGCTTGCATCGCCAAGGCCTCGCGTTCGAACATAGCGCGCATGGGCAGACCCGAAAGCGGGTCAAGCGCCGCCATTTCACGATCGGTTTCGGCCTTGTCGACCAGCACCGTCGCGATAAGCGCCAGCGCCTGAAGCGTAAGGAAGATGGCCAAGGCCAGAACCGTGATCGCAAAAAACACCGCAGCGCCTTCTTCACCCGGCCCGAACAGCGTATCGGAAAACGCCGCAAGCAGGGGGCGAATGAACCCGAAGCCCGCGAACAAAGTGATCACCCAGATCAGCGCGCGATCCGACACACGCCGCGAGCCCGCGTGCCAAAGATTTTGAGCGGTCAGCGCCATCAAGAGGCTCGAATTGGTGTTTTGTGCAATCACCATTGTGTTGCGGTCCCCAGCGTTGGCCGCCAGCGCCAGGATCACGCAGGTGAACACCACCGTTACCGCGTAGGTCGCGAGGGGTGTTTTAAGCCCGACACGGGCAGCTGTTCCCCACAACAGCGCGATCAGGCCGGACATGGAGAGCAGATGATACGACACGATTCCTACGGGCCCGACATCGCGCAGAATCCAGATATTGATCATCACCCCAGCGGCCAAAGCGGCGTAGCAATACGCGTAAGCGGCGATGTGCAGACGAGCGCGGTCCTGCCACCACAGACCAGCGAAAACCGCCGCGAAAATCATCGCGATCGCTGGTATCACAAATGTGAGGACCTGAGCCTGCATTACCTTCCCTGACGTATGCGTGGAAAAGCTATCGCATAATGAGGTTAATCCTCTCCAAAGATGCGGTTAAGCGTTCGCCAGAGGCTGAATGTCAAAAATTGGCAATAATAACAGGTTCCTAAAGCGCTTCTACGACGATCACGCCCGTTCAGAAGCGCGTTGATTAAGGGCAAAAACGTCAACCTCTTGCACGCCACGGTCTTTTTCGGCCGTCTTGCGACCTTGGCTGCTTTTCGCGTTTGATGGCGCGACGCGCGCCTCTGGCTCCGCCAAAACCACACGATCGCGACCCGCGCGCTTCGCCTTGTACAAGGCGGCGTCCGCCCGCTTGAACAGCGCCTCGTAGCTTTCCCCGCTTTGCGCCTGCGCCACACCAAAGCTGGCGGTGAGGCGCACATCCTCGCTGATGCCTGCGTGTTTCATCCCGAAGAACGCTTGCCGGATCCGGTCGGCCAGGCGGCCGGCGGGGCCAACCTCGCAATCCCACACGGCGATGCAGAATTCTTCCCCACCAATCCGCGCGGCGACGTCGCAGTTGCGGATCATCGTCTCAAGAAGAGCCCCAAATTCGGATATGGCTCGGTCGCCCGCCTGGTGCCCCCAGATGTCGTTGACCTGCTTGAAGTGGTCGATATCGGCCACCACGAGGCTGAGCGATCGAGCTTCGGATATCGATCGTGTGATAAGACCTTGCATGCGCTGCTCAAAAGCGCCGCGATTGAGCAGGTCGGTCAAGGGATCGCGCGCTCCGCTCTCGCGCACGGAGCTTGTCCATTCCACGATGGTCGCGCCAAACAGAACCATGGCGACCGCGATGGATTTGACGCCGAGCACCAATCCGATGAGCGAGTAATAGACCGATTGCTGGTAGGCTGCGGCCGGAATGGTCTGCTCGTAGGCCACCGAAAGCGTCGGACGGATGAAGAAATCGGCCGCTTGCATGGCGAGCACGGCGATGATCGCGAAATCGATCCAATCCCGGCGCCGGGCCTGCAACAGGGTGGTAAGCCCCACCATAAACATCGCCCCATAGCCCATATTGATCAGGATGAGACGCGGCCCGGCGTCGCTGGTCATCGCCATCGCAATCGCGAGGACCGCCGCGCTCAGCCCATAGATCGCCAGGATGCTGCCGAGATGGAGCCGCTGCCCCACCCGGTCGCACAGCGAGCCAAGAAAAAACACCGTGCCAAGCGTGTAGAACGCCTGTGTGGTGTGGAAAACGTAGATCGCGTCGCCCGGCAAGAGGTGCGTGACGAGGAAACCGCACGCAAAGCAGAAATAGCCGATCGCAAAGCCCAACACGTGCCGCCGCAATCGCCCAACACGCCACGATATCGCGAACGTGGCTGCAAAAAACAGCGCCATCAGCGGCGTTAACAGTCCAAGAATATGCGTTTGCATGTGCCCAAGTCACTTCCCCACGAAATCCATAGGGCGCATAAGGTTAAGGCCGTCTTTAGCGTCGCTGCATCGGTTGCGTTTTTTCGCACATTCCCGGCTAGGCGCGCCGTGCCTCGAAGCGACCTTGCCCCTCTGGGCGCAGACGCCTATCTGAGCCCACGAAACGCACCTCGCGAACCCGATTACCCCGCTTCGATAAGGACAAGACCCCAATGGCCGCGCAATACGCCTATGTGATGAAGGGCATGACCAAGAGCTTCCCCGGCGCTCAAAAGCCTGTGCTCTCCAACATCAACCTGCAATTCTACCAAGGCGCGAAAATCGGCATTGTCGGCCCTAATGGCGCGGGCAAATCGACGCTGATGAAGATCATGGCCGGGATCGACACCGACATTTCGGGCGAAGCGTGGGCCGGTGAGAACATCACCGTGGGGTATCTGCCTCAGGAGCCACAGCTGGATGAAAGCAAGACGGTGCTCGAAAACGTGCGCGATGGCGCGCGCGAAACCGCCGATCTGGTCGAGGAATTCAACGCCGTCTCCGCGCAAATGGCCGAACCCGACGCCGATTTTGACGCCCTGGGCGACAAGATGGCCGAGCTTCAGTCCAAGATTGACGCGGTCGACGGCTGGACGCTCGACAACCAGCTCGAAATCGCGATGGAGGCGCTGCGCTGCCCGCCTTCGGACGCCTCGGTGGAGAACCTGTCCGGCGGGGAAAAGCGCCGCGTCGCGCTGACCCGGCTGCTGATCCAGAAGCCTTCGATCCTGCTGCTTGACGAGCCGACCAACCACTTGGACGCGGAAAGCGTGGAATGGCTCGAAAACCACCTCAAGGAATACGCCGGCGCCGTGCTGATGATCACCCACGATCGCTACTTCCTGGACAACGTGGTGGAATGGATCCTCGAGCTCGATCGCGGCTCCTACTACCCCTACGAAGGCAACTACTCGACCTATCTCGAGAAGAAGGCCAAGCGCATGGAACAGGAAGCGCGCGAGGAATCGGGCAAGCAAAAGGCACTGGCCCGCGAGCTCGAATGGATCCGGCAGACGCCCGCCGCGCGCCAGACCAAGTCAAAAGCGCGTATCCGCAAGTTTGAAGAGTTGCAGGACGCCCAAGGCGCGCGCGCGCCGGGCAAGGCGCAGATCGTTATTCAGGTGCCCGAGCGCCTGGGTGGCAAGGTGATCGAGGCCAAGAACATCAGCAAAGCCTATGGCGACAAGCTGCTCTTTGAAAACCTCTCCTTCATGCTGCCGCCGGGCGGCATTGTCGGTGTGATCGGCCCCAACGGCGCGGGCAAATCGACCCTGTTCCGCATGATCACGGGTCAGGAAACGCCCGACAGCGGCTCCATCGAAATCGGCGACACCGTACACCTTGGCTATGTCGACCAATCGCGCGACGATCTGGATGCGAGCAAGAATGTGTGGGAGGAAATCTCCGACGGGCTCGATTACATGCAGGTCAACGGCCACGACACCTCGACCCGCGCCTATGTCGGCGCGTTCAACTTTAAAGGCGCGGACCAGCAGAAGAACGTCGGCAAGCTATCCGGCGGGGAACGCAACCGCGTGCACATGGCCAAGATGCTCAAGCAAGGCGGCAACGTGCTGCTGCTGGACGAGCCGACCAACGACCTCGACGTCGAAACGCTCGCCGCATTGGAAGACGCGATCGAGAACTTCGCCGGCTGCGCCGTGGTGATCTCGCACGATCGCTTCTTCCTCGACCGCCTCGCGACGCACATTCTGGCGTTTGAGGGCAACTCTCACGTGGAGTGGTTTGAGGGGAACTTCGAAGCCTACGAGGAAGACAAGCGCCGCAGGCTTGGCGACGCGGCGGACCGGCCTACACGGTTGGCTTATAAGAAGCTGACGCGTTAGACCCTCCCATCAGTCCTTTCTTAGTAAAGGGATGGCATCGATACTTCAAAGTAGGAGGAATCGATGGGTCTTTTCAATGCACCTCGTGCTTATCCCGAATTCTATGCGCCTTACAACGAAGAGTTTAATTTCTACGAAGGGCGAGAGGTCTGGTTGGCATCGATTGAGAATATTCCTGAAAAGGCCGTGAATCTATTCGCGGTCCATTGGCTGCACCTCGAAGTGCACAATGGTGGTTTCTGGCAGTACTTCTTCAATTCCACAGGCACTTCCGCGCCGGAGGCTGAAAGAGGATTTCGGGCGATTGGCATGAGTAATGTCGGTGACATCGTGGCCCAAGCGATTGCGAAGGTGGGCGACCCCTTCCCCGGTAACAAACATACAAGGCGCAAAATCGTCGGCGACCCGGACAATCGGATGGATTTTGATGACTTGGAGATGCAATTCTATGAATTGGCTGACACCGAGCAGTTTTTCCGCAAATTGCCGAAATTTGTGCCTTATGCGGACCGTTACGCGGCAACAGGCTAGTCCAACTCGTCGACTATAGGCATCATTGACTCCACTACTTTATCCTCTCGTCATCCCCGCGCAGGCGGGGACCCAGTTTGGCCTTGGCGCTGGCCGCGCTCAAGACCCACCGCCATCAGAGTAAGCAGACACACTTTACCGCGATTTAACCAAGACTTGGCATGACGCCTCCTCGGACTGGAGGACACATGCGCGACGCGATTCTTGGGCTGCTTAATCCGCTGATCGCGTTGATCTTCGCGACGACGTTCCTTGTGATCTGGTCGCGCGATCGTTCACGCAAGGAAATGCTCGCCTTTGCCGGCGGTTATGTCGGGCTTGGACTGGGCTTCCTGTGGTCGCAATTCGTGCCATTTGACGGCGCGCGGTGGTTACTCAACCTGACCAACATCCCCTATTTCTTCTCAAGCTGGATGATCATTTGGGGCGTTTCGCGCCGGGTGCGGACCACGGTCCCAGCGCCTCTTGTCCTGATGGTCGGGGCGACGCTCCTCACCTTGCTTGTCTCCAAGCAATGGCTCGGCGCCAGTATCAACGCGGAACTTTACATCTCGAACACCGCTTACGCGATCCTCTTCTTGATCGGCGCGCAGGCGACAGCGGCCAGCCGCAAAGAGAGCGCCGCCAACGCGGCGATATTCTGGCTGATTGCGGCGACCTCGTTTCAGTTCTTTGTTCGCCCCAACATCACGATGATGATCGAAGGGGAGCTCGAATTCGCCACATACAGGGAGTCCGCGTACTATTCGATCCTCAACGCCGTGGCCGCCATAAACTCGCTGTGCCTCGCCATGGCGATCATCTACGCGTCGGTGTCCGACACTATGCAGCGCGAACGCGAACGGGTTTCGCGCGACGCCCTATCTGGCGTCTGGTCGCGGCACGCCTTTGAAACCAAGGTCCGAACGGCCCTGGAGAAGGCGCTTGAGGAGCGCGTTCCGGTGTCGTTGGTTATCGGCGACATAGACCACTTCAAACAGGTCAACGACATCTGGGGTCATCAGATTGGTGACCGCGCCATCCGCAGCTTTGCTCAATTGCTCGATGAGACTGTGCGCTCAACGGATCTGGTCGGGCGTGTCGGCGGAGAAGAATTTTGCATCCTCGTCTGGAACGCCGAGGAGGACGTCGCCGGAATTCTCGCGGAACGCCTGCGCGCAAACACGTCCGAGATTGATCTCGGCAGCGACGCTCTGAACGTGCATTTGACCGCCAGCTTTGGCGTTGCGCAGTACCGGTTTGGTGAGGGCTACGACAGCCTCTTCCGCCGCGCGGACAACGCTCTTTACGCCGCCAAAAGATGCGGGCGAGATCAGGTTCTCGTCGAAAGCAAAGAACACAAGGCCAAAGATGAGCTGGCCGCTTCGGCATAGAGCTCTCCCAGCGACAAACGGCATAGGCCTGAACAGATTCCTGATAATTTGCGCCTTTTGGCGCATGATAGCGACCCCACGACTCTGGCCCTCAGGCGCTTTCCGGATTCCTCCCTGCGCGGGAATGACAGGTGAGTCCGGTTTCCTACTCCCCAGCCCCAAGTTAACCTGCCCCCGGCTCATTCGCATCGTCGGTTCGGCTTGCCAGGTAGCCACTTCAAAACCTCGCTTTTTCAACACGCCGCACCCGTGTGCGCCTGATTTTGCGCGTGCGCCTGCTGTCCGTCCGCCGACGCGATTTGATGCATTTTATATTATAATCAATATTTTGGAGCGATCTCTTAAAAGTGACACGGTGTCACTTTTGTCACTTTTGCTGGACCCTTTTTCCTTCGCCCGCGCCAAGCCCGCGACCATTGCGGCCCGCCGGGATTTGGCATAGGCCAGCTTTGATTGAACGGATTGAAGCAGATGACCGCCGAAGCCAGCTCCGCCTATCCTCTTGACGCGGAAACGCTTTACCTCTCGCCCGAACGCGCCGCCGAATTGGCCAAGTCCTACGCCGGGAAATACCAATCGGGCGAGCCGTATCATCACATCTGCATCGATAACTTTCTGACGCCTGAGGTGGTGGAGAAGGTCTATCAAGAGGCGCTCGCGGCCGATGAGCTCCCGGCTCAAAACAGCTCCGCGCAAGAGCATCTCAAAGCGTCGTACAATCCCGACACCTTGCCCCCGTACACAAGGCTGGTGTTCAACGCGCTCAATTCGCGGTCCTTCATTCAATTCCTGCAGGAAATGACAGGGATTTCCGGCCTGATCGCCGATCCCTATTTCAAGGGCGGCGGCATCCACCGGACCCTCAATGGCGGCTATCTGGGGGTCCACGCCGACTTCAACCATCATCGCCAGATGAATCTGGAGCGGCGGCTCAACGTTCTCATCTATCTCAATCCCGACTGGAAAGATGAATATGGCGGCGCGTTCGAAGTGTGGACCGATGATATGAAGAGGCAGGTTGCCAGCTTTGCGCCGATCATGAACCGGATGTGCTGTTTCAGCACGTCATCCACCAGCATGCACGGCAATCCGACCCCGGTGAACCACCCCGATGGGAAACCACGGCTTTCGATTGCCTTGTACTACTACACGGCCACGTGGACCGAGAGCCACGTCAGCCACAGCACCTTGTTCCGCCCGCGTCCGGGCTCGGCGGATCAGGCCACAAGCCAGCAAAGCCGCCTTCGGATCATGCGGAAATACACACCGCCCGTGATGCACGACTTTGCCGAAAGGGTGATGTTCAAACTGGGCGTCGTGTAGGCGGCGCTGCGGCCGCACGCTCTTAGGGCGAGACCCAGCGCGCTTGCCACGCGTCGTCACCGCCACGCGAAAATTGGGCGCGCACATGGCCGGTGTGCGCGAGATACAGCCAGTCGATCTCCTTGAGCGTCACCCGCAGCACCGCAAAGTTGGCGCGCGCGGGCTCCAATTGTTCGTCAGTCGGCTCGGTGCCTTCCAGCTCCGGCGGGAGGCCCGAGGTAGGCGCGTCGGACGCTGTGCCCGGCCCATCGCCCATATAGCAACGCCGCGCGAAGTTGGTGCCGTTGTCCCACGCCGTGTTGGTGACGGGTGCGTCGCGCAAAATCTCGGCGATGCCGCGCGCGCGTATCTGGATCTTGGCGCCCTTGTCGTAAAACAGCACGCCCACGCGCGGGTCCGCTTCGATCGGGGCCACTTTCGGCGCGCGCGTGTCGGTATGGAAACGCAAGGTCCAGTGCGCGCTGTCAAACTCGCGCAGGACCATCACACGCGCGTCGACATCGCTGGTGATGACGGCGGGTGTGTGCATCGGCGATTTGCGATCCTTGGCCGCCCGGATCAGCCGATTGGTGATGTCGGTGCGGATATCGACAAGCTGGTCAAACATGGGCCGCGATGTGGGCGCACCCGGTCAAAAGGGCAAGCGTGGAGCGCAAGGAAGGCCTCACAACTGCCGTTCATGTTTTTAGCGTCAAACATGAACAGAAGCCTTACAAAGCGGTTAAGACTGCCGACAGCGTGAGCTTTGTATCAGAGCGTATCAACCTTGGCCGCAGGTGGTGGCGCGGCAACACTGGAGGCATTTATGGATCTGACCCTGTTGCTCAGGGGCAGCGCGCTTTCGGCACTCGCCACCGCGCTCGCTCTTGCGATCACCGCCACCCCGGCCCAAGCGGCCACGAGCGCCGCCGCGGCGTCTTCGAGCGATGCCAGCGCCAACTCGGCGGCCGAACAGCCGCGTCGGGATCGCCGCGCTAACCGGCAACGCGCGCGCTCGAACAATCGCGCCAATCGCCAACGCGCGCGTCAAGGCAACCGCGCCAATCGCGGCAACCGCCAGCGGGCGCGTGAGGCTCCGCGCCGTCAAAACCGCGCAAACAGACAGCAAAGGCGCAGCGACGTCCGATCTGTCCGCAATCCAAGCGAGCGGCGTCTGGCGCCAAGAGAACGCAACGCGAATCGGGCCGCGCCGCGTGCGGGCCGCGCGCAAAACCTGAGGTCGGATCGCCGGGTCGATCGCGGGCTCAACCGCCGCGTCGATCGCCAGGCCGAAAGAGCCAATCGCCGCGGTTTCCGTGATGGCGTACGCAACGAACGCCGAGGAAATCGGGCGGAAAACCGCGCCATTCGCAACCGCTCCGAACGCCGGGGCTTCCGCGATGGCGTGCGTAACGAGCGCCGTGGCGATCGGGCCGAAAACCGTCGTATCCGCAATCGGGCGGAGCGGCGCGGCTTCCGCGACGGAGTTCGGAATGAACGCCGCGGCGACCGCGCTGAGAACCGCCGCATCCGCAATCGCGCTGAGCGCCGTGGTTTCCGCAACGGCGTGCGCAACGAGCGCCGCGGGAACCGCGCTGAGAATCGCCGGATACGCAACCGGGCCGAACGTCGCGGCTTTCGCGCCGGACGCCGGGCCGAGCGGCGGTTCCAAGGCGGCCGGGGTTTCCGCAATGGGAACTTCCGCCGCTGGGACCGGCGCGGATGGCGCAACGATCGCCGCTTTGGCTGGCGCAATTTCCGGCGGGCCAACCGGGGTCTGTTCCGCTTGGGCCGCTATTACGCGCCTTTCCGTGGGCACTTTTATCGGCCGCTGCGCATCGGGCTTTTCCTCGATAGCCTGTTCTTCCAGCCGAGGTTCTTCATCAACGACCCATGGGCCTTCCGCCTTCCGCCGGTCTACGGACCGTATCGCTGGGTGCGGTATTACGACGATGTCCTGCTCGTCGATGTCTACACCGGCGAAGTGGTGGACGTGATCCAGAACTTCTTCTGGTGACGACAACGGCCTAAGCCAACGCAAAATGAGAAGCCCCCGCCGCGCTCCGGCCCGATGGGGGCTTTTTGTGGCGCGGCGCTCTTGCTAGGCATCGCCGCATGGCCACCAAAGACATCCCGGACGCCGCCGCCCTTCGCCGTGTCGGCAAAGCTGTGCGCGAGCGATTGGCCGCCGATCCGGGAATATACAAGGTCGACACCGACAAGGCCGAACTCTTCGCCGTCGGCGATTTCCTGTCCGCCGAAGAATGCACCCGGTTGTGCGCCATGATTGATGACACCGCGCGCCCATCAAGCCTTCATGAAGTGGGATATGACAGCGGCTTTCGCACCTCGTATTCGGGCGACCTCGATCCGCTCGACAGCTTCGTCAAAGGCGTCTCGCGCCGGATTGACGATCTGCTTGGCGTTGACCCGGCGATCGGAGAGGCGATCCAGGGCCAGCGTTATCTGCCGGGCCAAGAATTCAAACCGCACAACGATTGGTTCTACACCACCGAGAAGTATTGGCAGCACGAACGCAAACGCGGCGGTCAGCGGTCTTGGACCACCATGGCCTTCCTCAACGAGGTGGAAGAAGGCGGCGAGACTCATTTCACGCATATCGGGATCAAGATCGAACCCAAGCCTGGCGTTTTGCTGATCTGGAACAACGCGCTGGAAGACGGCTCACCCAATCTCGACACGATGCACGCGGGCACGCCTGTGTTGAAGGGCACCAAATACGTGATCACCAAATGGTACCGCACCCGAAAGTGGAGCTAGGGCGCCGTCGCTTTATGCGGTCGGACTAGGTTTTCGCCAACGCCTCGGCGATCAGCTTGCGGGTCGGCTCGACACCGTAGAGCTTGATAAAGCTGCCCATGCGCGGGCCTTGCTCGCTCCCCAGCAGCGTTTCGTACTGCGCGCGGAACCAGTCGCGAAGGCTTTCGAACCCGTAAGCTTCTACCTTGCCGATCTCGTAGACCATGGTCTGCAAGTCTTCCGCGCTCGAAGCCGCCGGCGCTGAGGCCAGTCGCGCGTCGAGGTCCTTAAGAGCCTCGACCTCACCGCCAACGGGCGCGCGCTTTGAAAGCGTCGGGGCAACAAAATCGCGGTTGTAGTTCACCGCGCTCTCAATCAGCGTGAGCAGGACAGGATCGGTCACTGGCTGCCCGCTGTAGCTCGCGACGTATTCCGCCAGATTCTCCGGTGTCGCCTCTAAACCAAGCACGCTGACAAGGTTGAGCAGAAGCGAATAGGGTACGCTGAGCGAGTCGCCCGCGCCAGGAGCCTCCGGGGTCTCAATCCGCTCATTCGCGCGCAGCAAGTGCCACACCGCGTTGCCCATCTGCTTATCGAGCGGCTGATCAGGCAAACGTTCGCGGAACTGCCAGTAATCGTCGATCGCCTTGGGGATGACGCCGGCGTGCAATTGCTTGGCGCTTTTGGGATTGGCGAAAATGTAGAAGCCGAGGCTCTCTTCTGATCCATAATGCAGCCATTCCTCGATCGAGAGGCCGTTGCCCTTCGACTTGGAGATCTTGCCACCTTCAGCGTCGAGGAACATCTCGTAGATCAGGCCTTCGGGCTTTTTGCCGCCCAGCACCCGCGCGATCTTGCCCGATTGCACGCCGCTGTCGGTTAAGTCTTTGCCATACATTTCGTAGTCGACGCCCAGCGCTACCCAGCGCATCGCCCAATCGACCTTCCACTGGCACTTCGACATACCCGACAGCGCCGATTGCTCGACCACGCTGCCGTCTTCATCGGTGAAGCGAATGATGCCCTCACCCGCGTCGACCACTTCGATCGGCACTTGCAGCACCGCGCCCGTCTTCGGGCTGATCGGCATAACCGGCGAATAGGTCTGGCGCCGCTCTTCGCCCAGCGTGGGCAACATGATGTCCATGATCGCGTCAAAATGCGTGAGCACGCCGCGCAGCGCGTCGTCAAACGCCCCCGAATTGTAGCGGTCGGACGAGCTCACAAACTCGTAATCGAAACCGAAGCGGTCGAGGAACTCGCGCAGCATCGCGTTGTTGTGCGCGGCGAAGCTCTCGTACTTTTCAAAAGGATCGGGGATCCTCGACAAGGGCTTGTGGAGGTTGGCTTCCAGCAAGGCCTTGTTGGGCACGTTGTCGGGAACCTTGCGCAAGCCGTCCATATCATCGCTGAACGCGACCAACCGGGTGGGTTGCCCCGTCAGCGCTTCATAGGCGCGGCGGACCAACGAGGTTCTGAGAACCTCTTGGAACGTGCCGATATGCGGCAGGCCCGAGGGACCATAGCCCGTCTCGAACAGAACCGGCTCGCCGCCGGGTTTTCCGTCGCGCAGCCGTTTCGCCAGGCGCTGGGCTTCCTGAAAGGGCCAGGCCTTGGAGTTTTTAGCGGCTTCGAGAAGGGTTGTGTCGGTCATAGTGCAGGGGTCTTTATTACGGGTTGGCCTTGTTGCAAGCGCGAAGAGGCGATCCGGTTTCCAGAAATTTCCAACATGGCGGACAAAAGTGACACCGTGTCACCTTTGCGAAAACTCAATATATCATTGAATTTATGAGCAACTTCTCCATTTTCCGCCAAGAAGTGGACACACTTTGAGAGCAGAAACGCCGCGCACTGTTGTAAGCAGCGTCATACAACGAGCTACAGCCCTAGAAGGAAGGTAGGAAAGCCAAGGATATTCAAGCACTATCTTAATGAAACAAGGTATCCTTAGGCGGTTGGAAACCACTTGGCGTTACGACGCATAGCATGTCGAGCGCGAGCGCCTTCTTTATCTTGATACCCGCGATGTACGCGCTTTTCACCCTAGCGCTCACGACGATCGCGTTTTTCGATCGACGCCTCGTCGCGGCGCGCTGGGCCGCGTTCGGTTTCCTTATTGCCGGGATATCCATCACCGTGGATGGCATGCGTGAACCGGGCGGTGATCGCTGGATCTCATGGTTCACCGTAGCAACCCACTTCATCCCGCTTTTGATCATGATCCAAGCGTTTGTATCTCGCCACGGTCGCAGCGCACCAAAGTTTGCTGTGGCGCTGGTTGCGCTCGCGTGCGTCATGGTTATGCCGAACATGCCATGGGCACCGCCGTATTGGCTGCGTGGTGTGATCGTTCAGGCGGTATGCTCCGCCATCATTTGCGCAGGGTTGCCAATTCTCTGGTCACTCCGGCGTCGCTCAACGCTCGATTATGTGGTGTTCGGCGTCATTCTCGCCGCCGCCATATCCTACATTGGCAAGACGGTTGCGATTTATCTCAACCCCATCGGACAAAGCGCCGAGGGGATCGTGGCCTTCTATGAAGGGCTAAACATCATCTTCCATTCGGCAAGTGCGCTGATGGGAATGGCCGTGGGTATTGTGCTGTTGATGACGATCGGTTTCGACCTAGTGCGCCTGCGTATCGAAGAAGGCGAGGTGGACCAGCTAACCCAGATAGGCAATCGCCGCGCGCTGGATCGCCATATCGATGAGGACGCTGGCGGAGCGCGTCCGGTCGGCGCGGTGATTCTCGTCGACCTCGACCATTTCAAGCGCATCAACGACACCTACGGCCATAGCGTGGGCGACGATGTGCTGCGCAAGGTCGCTACCAGAATCGATAAGCTGCTTGGCAAATTTGGCGGGGTCTACCGCATGGGCGGCGAAGAGTTCGCCGTGCTGCTCGACGAAGAGCAAAGCGAGGTGGCCTCGGCGCTCGCGATTTCCCTGCGCAAGGCGATAGCCATCACCGACTTTGCAGGGGCCATCACAGATCTTCGTGTGACCGCCAGTGTCGGGTTTCATCTGCGTGAAAGCGGAGAACCCATCGAACAGTGCATCAAGCGCGCGGACCATGCGGTTTATTGCGCCAAGCGCGATGGACGAAACCGAGTTGTGGGAGCCGTTCGTGAGAATGGCCTTGAAATCATGAAAGCGGTCGCCTGAGGCCAAGAAGCCACACGGCCTGGCATCTGTGCAGGGGCCCTTGTGAGCTAACTCAGAGGGGCCTAGGCAGACCCGGTGATGCAGCACGCTCAACGCCCTGTTTTGCAAGCGCTCTTGCTGTTGGCGATTGGCCTGCGCGCCGTTTTTGGCGCGCCGTGCTGTGTTGAATCGGCAAGCGCGGAGGAACCCAATCACGCAGCGCACGCGCATCACCAGCATCACAGTTCACCAGACGAACAGAACGCCGGGCACGATCCCTCGGCCAATCCGTGCTGCTCTGCCTGCGGGCCGGCGCTCCCGCCCGACACCGCACCCACGCTCACCAGAGTGGCTTTGCACGAAACACCTGTGGCGACGCCTATCCTGGCCTTGGCCACGCGCCCACCCTTCCCCGCTTACAACGCGACAGGACCGCCTGGTTCGATCTGAAACCGACATTTTCAGATCTGACATAGAGGCAAACCAATGAAATCGTTTTTGAAAGCGGGGTCACTCCTCGCACTCGCCGCGTGCGCGCTGACCGGCGCGCCCGCTTCCGCAGATGAAGGCCATGCCATCGACTCGCTCGATCACGCCCCTATTGGCGTGATGGGCGATCACCGCCACAAAAAGGGCGAGTGGATGTTCAGCTACCGCTTCATGCATATGGACATGGGCGGCATCCAGATCGGGACCGACAGCGTTACGCCCGAAGAAGTGGCGACCACCGTGCCCAATCGCTTCTTCGGCAATCCCGGTCAGCCGCCCACCTTGCGCATCGTGCCCACCGAGATGTTCATGGACATGCATATGGTCGGTGCGATGTACGGTCTATCGGATCAGGTCACGCTGATGGTAATGGGCAACTACATCAGCAAAAAAATGGACCACATCACCTTTGCCGGCGGCATGGGCACCAACCGGCTCGACACGTTTGAAACCAGCCCGATGGGATTTGGCGACACCAAAGTCGCCGCGCTGATTGGGCTGACCGACACAATCCATCTGAACGCAGGTGTGTCGCTGCCGACCGGATCCAACACCAAAACAGACGATATCGTCACGCCCATGGGCGGAACTCCGACTGTGCGTGTGCCCTATCCGATGCAATTGGGCTCGGGCACGTTCGATCTTGAACCGGGCATTACCTATCGCGACCAGACCGACGCCTTCGGCTGGGGCGCACAGGTGCGCGGTACGATCCGTTTGGGCAGCGACAACGGCTATTCGTATGGCGACACGGCCATGGCGACCGTATGGGGCGCGTTCTCGCTCAACCAGGCGGTCTCGCTGTCGGGCCGACTTCAGGCGGAAACGATCGGTCGTGTGGATGGGATGGATCCATTGATCATGGGACCGGTGCAAACCGCAAACCCCGATTTTCAAGGTGGGGAATCCGTCACCGCTTTTGTCGGCGCGAATTTTGCGGTGACGCAGGGCTCGCTCAAAGGCTGGCGTCTGGGTCTCGAAGGGGGCTTACCCCTCGTGCAGGACCTGAACGGCCCGCAAATGCCGACCGATTACACCTTTACGGTGGGCGTGCAGAAAAGCTTTTGACGCGTCGCCTAAGGACGCACATTGCTCGGCGGCGCGCCGTGGACTTCGGTCTGCGGCGCGCCGTTTGCGTTTTGCTGTGATTGCACTTGTGCGCAGCGTGACCGCTCGGCGTTTACAACGCCTCGACGGTCGCCCATTTTCTTGTCGATGACCGCTCCGGCCCTATTCGCTCCCGTGCCCCTGCCGGCGCTGCACGCCAGTCACGGGGGCAATTGGTTGCGCGCGGCGAATGCGGAAACGGGCGCGGTTTCCAAGGGTGAAGCGATCATGGCCGCCGCCGACACGCCGATCCTGCTGCTCAACGCGCCGCTGGTGGCCAATCGCTTGGGCTATCCAGACCTATCGGGCTTGGATCTTCTGGAGCTCTTCGCCTTCATCCACCCCGCCCGGTTCTGCGTGCCGACGCCGCGCGGGCTGGCGGAAGCGTTGGAAATGGGCGAACCGTCGGGCGACGAGGCCGTCCCCGAATTCCTGCAACGCGCCGCCGGGGCAATGATCGCGGCGGTCGAAGAGCCCGACTGGTTTGAGCGCGCGGGCGCGTGGTCGAGCCTGCAAACACTGGAGCGGCTGCGCTGGCCTTGGGCGCAGGTGCTCAAGCCCCACATAAAGCGACCTGAAAAAGCCGAGAAGTGGCTTTTCTCGGCTCTGCCCGAATGGGAGGAAACGGGCGAACGCGCGCCGCCGCGCCAAGTGGAGCTGCTGCCCGCCGATATTCTCGCCCAGCTCGATCATCTGACCGGAGAGAAGGCGGAAAAACGCGAGGGGCAGCGCGATTACGCGCAGGACGCCGCGCGCATTTTCGCTCCGCGCGATCGGCGCGAAGTGCCGCATATCGCCTTGGCACAAGCTGGAACCGGGATCGGCAAGACGCTGGGTTATCTCGCGCCCTCATCTCTTTGGGCATCGCAATCGGGCGGGACGGTGTGGGTGTCGACTTTCACCAAAAACCTTCAGCGCCAATTGCGGGCCGAAAGCCGTCGCGCGTGGCCGGTAAAGCGCCCCGACGGCACGCCGCCCGTCGTGGTGCGCAAGGGGAGGGAGAATTATCTGTGCCTGCTTAATCTGGAGGACGCGCTCCAAGGCGGCTTCCAAGGGCGCCCGGCCATTCTGGCGCAGCTCGCCGCGCGCTGGGCGGCCTTCACCCGCGATGGCGATATGATCGGAGGCGATTTGCCCGGATGGCTCGGCACTTTGTTCCGCAAACGCGGGATCGCCGCGCTCACCGACCAGCGCGGCGAGTGCATTTACGCCGGCTGCCCGCACTACCGGAAATGCTTTATCGAGCGCTCCGGGAGAGACAGCGCGCAGGCCGATCTTGTGATCGCCAACCACGCGCTGGTGATGGTCAACGCCGCCAGAGGCCGCGATCACGCGCAGCGCCCGACCCGGGTCATTTTTGACGAAGGACACCACGTGTTCGAAGCGGCGGATTCCACCTTTGCCGCGACTCTTTCGGGGCAAGAGGCGATCGAGCTTCGCCGTTGGATCATCGGGCCAGAGCGCAAAAATCGCGGGCGACGCCGAGGTCTCTCCGCGAGGCTGGCCGATATCGCTAGCTACGACGATCTGGGCGGCGAAGCGATTGACACGGCGTGCAAAACCGGGTCCGCGCTGCCCAGCGATGGCTGGCTGCAACGTATCGCGGAAGGCGAACCTTCTGGTCCCATCGAAACACTGCTCTCCCACGCGCGGCAGACTGTTTACGCGCGCGATGAAAGCGGCGGCGCGGAGGCGGGGTACGGTATTGAGACCGAAGCGAGCGGTTTGCCCGGCGAGGTAATTGAGGCGGCGGGCGCCGCAGCGGCGGCGCTGGCGGCCATCCGTGTACCTCTGATCCAATTGGGAGGAAGGCTGGAAGCTATCATCGCCGAGCCGCCCGATTGGCTCGATGGCCAAGGCCGCGCGCGGATCGAAGGCGCGCGCCATTCGCTCAGCTGGCGGGTCGATCTGTTGACCGCTTGGGAATCGCTGCTGGAGCGGTTGGGCGGTCCCGCCGATCCCGAATTCGTCGATTGGCTTGCGGTCGACCGCTCGGACGCACGCGAGTTCGACGTGGCGATCCATCGGCGTTGGCTTGATCCGATGAAACCGTTCGCGCGCACGGTTCTTGAGCCTGCACACGGCGTCATGCTGACCAGCGCCACTCTGACCGATCGCATCGAGGATGAAGGACAAGCGTGGGAAAGCGCCATCCAGCGTTCAGGCGCGGATTATGTCGAAAGCGAACCGCTTTTGTCCTCCGCTCAAAGCCCGTTCGACTACGCGCAGCGCGCCGAGGTTCTCATCGTCACCGATATCAAACGCGGCGATCTTCCCGGGCTTGCAGGCGCCTACGCGCGCCTGATCGAAGCCAGCCAGGGCGGCGTGCTGGGGCTGTTCACGGCGATCCGCCGCCTGCGCGCGGTGCATGGCCGCATTGCGGATCGGCTCGCGCGCGAAGGGCTGCCGCTCTACGCGCAGCATGTCGATCCAATCGACACCGGCACACTCGTCGATATCTTTCGCGACGATCCGCGCGCCAGCCTGCTGGGAACCGACGCGCTGCGCGACGGGGTGGATGTGCCCGGACGCTCGCTTCGGTGCGTGGCGCTGGAGGCGGTGCCGTGGCCAAGGCCCGATATCCTGCACAAGGCCCGCCGCGCAGCAAATGGCGGGGGCGCGTACGACGATCGAATCATCCGCGCCCGGTTGGCGCAGGCGTTTGGTCGCCTTATCCGGGGACGCGAGGATTCGGGCCATTTCGTGGTGCTTTCCGCCGCTTTTCCCAGCCGTCTGCTCAGCGCGTTCCCGAAGGGCACACAGGTGCGCCGGGTTACGCTGGACGAAGCGCTCTCGCGGATCCAGAAAGGGCTGATCGGCGAAACGCCAGCGGAAATGGACCAAACCGCTGGCATCTTGGACGACGATATTCCAGATACATTCGCATGATCGAGGATTTTGACCTTCTTGTTAGGTTGGTCGCCATTGGCGCCTCTTTGATGCTGTTGGCCCTGATCGTCGAAGGCGAGATGCGCTCGGATATCCGCGTCAGTGTGATCGGGCTTTTGGTGGGAACAGTCGGCTACCTTATCAACTCGACCCCCTTGATCGGATCTTCGGGAGCCATCGACCCATGGGTCGATCTGGTCTCGCTCTCGCCCCCGTTCTGGATCTGGCTGTTTGCTCGCCGCCTTTTCGAGCGTGAGCCGCCACGCCGCGCAATCTTGCTCGCGGTCGTCGGGTTGGTCCTTGGCTGGTTTCTCGGAGGATTTGTGGGCTTTGCAGCTTTGGCGAGCTTCTACTGGGTTCATCTTGTCTCCCTTGTCCTTATTCTCGATCTGGTCCGCGTCGCGCTGCGCGACCGCGACGATGATCTGGTCGAGAAGCGGCGCGTGATACGGCTTGTCTTGCCACTGTTGGTCGCCGCGCAAGCCGGAGGAATTCTGGTGCTCGAAATGCTGACCGCGAACGCCTTGGCGATCCCGTGGTTGCAATTGCTGAACGCGGTCCTGATCCTGATTCTAATCCTATTTGCGGGCTTAGCGCTGCTCCGCACGGATCCTGAACTTCTGCTCGAAAGCCAAGCACGGTCTCCAGCGCAAACTGAAAAGCCAAAGCTAGATCTGTCTCCGAGCGAAGCGGTGCTGCATGAAAAGCTGCTCGCCGCAATGCACGAAGGCGCTTATCGCACGACCGGGCTGACCATTGCGTCCCTTGCTGATCAACTCAACACACCAGAGCATCGCCTGCGCGCGCTGATCAATCAGAAGTTGGGTTACCGCAATTTTTCCGCCTTTTTGAACCGCCACCGGATCGCCGAAGCGCGCGAAAAACTGACCGAGAAGGAGAGCGTCGACCTACCTGTGCTCACCATCGCCATGGATTTGGGCTACAATTCGCTCGCGACTTTCAATCGCGCGTTTCGCTCTGAAACCGGCACAACACCCAGCGATTACAGGCGCTTGGGTATGACTGAAGCCACTGCGCAAAACTGAAAAAAGGCGATCAATTCCAAAACTGATGCGGATTTTTCGCCAATGCGCGGAAATCCGGTTTACGCTGCGTCATCTGATCCTCGCACTCCGGGAAAAGGATCGTGAAGATGACGGGCAACAACTTGGAATACATCGCGCAGATCGTGGCGGAACACTTCGCTAACGTCTTTTATTTTGATCTTGGGCGATATCTGATTGCCGCGGGGGCGGCGACTGTGATCCTACTCATCTTCCGCACATGGGCGAGAAATCGGCGGATTCAAACCCGCCACGCGAGCACCAAAGACTATGTGCGCGAAGTCCTCTCATCGATGCGCACCGTGTTCTTCTTCGGAGTGACCACGCTAGCTACGGTGGTCGGGGTGGAAACGGGCATCATCCGATTTGATGGTGGCGCGGCCTCGTGGCTAACTATCGTGGTGCATTTCATTGCCATCGTTCTCGTCCACGACGCCTATTTCTATTGGGCCCACCGCGCGATGCACTCCAAAGCGCTGTTCCGCGCCACACACCTGCACCACCACAAATCGCGCACGCCGACGCCGTGGACAGCGTACAGCTTTTCCGCGTGGGAAGCGGTGATTGAGGCCGCCTTTATGCCCTTGTTCCTGCTCAGCGTCAGCCTGTTTGGCTTTGCCATGGCGGGCTTCGCGGTGTTCCTGTTCCTGTGGCACATGATCATTCGCAACGTGATGGCGCACACGGGTCACGAGATGTTTCCGGCCGGTTGGGTCGACACGCCGTGGCTGGATTGGATCAGCACCACAACCCACCACGATCTGCACCATTCATCAGGCCACAATTTCGGATTCTATTTCACATGGTGGGATCGCTGGATGGGCACTGAGCACCCGCGCTACAAGGAAGAATTCCGCAAGAACGCCAAGCCCCTGCCTTGGCCTTCCAGCTGGACCGTCAAAGGCCGACCAGCAGAGCAGATCTCGATCCTGGCCAGCCTCTTGCTCGCGGGGAGCGCGACTTTGGGCCTGTGGACCACAACTGGCGTCCTAGCGCTGGCCTGACGCTTCCAAACAAATCTGCCGCCACTCCTCAGGCGGCTTCGCGGCGGTCTCTGACACCGGCCATCCCAAGGCCTTTGTCATGAGGCTGCCGCATTGCCCTTGAAGAGACTATGCAATCCTTCGCTACGTGATCGCCGCTTGCCTGAAACCTCTTGCTGATTAGAGTGCGGCCTGGCGATCCATTGGAGAGAGACACGCGCAATGAAGCGGCTGGGGCTGTTACGCCATGCCAAGTCGGAATGGGACGACGTGGTCAAGCGCGATTTTGACCGCGGTCTCAACGCGCGCGGTCGGCGCGGCGCGGCGTTGATGGGTGAACACGTTTTGTCGGAGGATATCGATTGGGGATTGGCGCTGGCGAGCCCGGCGGTCCGCGTGCGCGAGACGCTGGAACACGCGCGTCTTGGTCTTGCCCCGGTTTTCGAGGATCGGCTGTATCTGGCGAGCCCGGAAACGATCGTGGAAGTTCTAAGCGGCGCGGGCAGTCAAAACGAGCCCGAAGCCATTCTTGTGATCGGACACAATCCGGGCCTGCAAGAAACGCTTCTCAATCTCGTCGCCCCGGCGCGGGAGAACGCTCTGTTTAAAGAGGCCGCCGTCAAGTTTCCGACCGCCGCTTTCGCGGTTTTGGATTGCGCGATTGATAGCTGGGCGGATCTGAAACCGCGCTGCGCCACGCTGGCTCATTTTTCGCGCCCGCGCGATCTTGATGCCGAACTGGGCCCGGCGCACTAGCGCAGGATTTGGCGTGGCCCCGGGCCTTTTGACGCTAGGGCGTCATCTGGATTGTAAATCGCGCAGCGTTCCAAACTCAGACATCCGCAGCCGATACACCCATCCAAAGCGTCGCGAGTGCGCTCAAGCTCGGCGATGCGTTCCTCTATACGGGCGCGGATCGAATGGCTGATGCTGCGCCAATCGCGCGCCGTTGGTGTGCGACCGTGCGGGAGACTGGCCATGAGCGCGTCAATCTCCCCCAAGGAAAGTCCCAATTGCTGCGCGATCAGGACGAAACTGATGCGGCGAATGTCCGACCTTAGGAAACGGCGTTGATTGCCGCTGGTGCGCACCGGCTCAATCAATCCCTTGCCTTCGTAAAATCGGATCGCGGAGACCGAAAGGCCGGTTCGGCGCGCCATTTCGCCAATCGGGATCAAATCATTTCGATTAAGAGCGCGGGTCAAGCTGAACCTCCTTCATTTATTTCTTGACCTCAACTTAGGTTGAGGTTGCACCATGGGCAAGAGCGGCGATTCGGACCAGCGCTCCGGGTCGCCTCAAAATACGCAAAGGAGGTCCACCATGCCCATCGGACATATCGAACACGCCAATCTCTCGGTCACGCAACCCGAGCGCAGCGCCCAACTCTTCAAGGATTTACTGGGTTGGCAGGAACGCTGGCGCGGCCAATCGCAGTTTGGAGGCGAAACCATCCATGTCGGCGAACCGGAAAACGGCGGCGGGTACATCGCGCTCTACACCCATGAAAGCGTCAAAGGCGACTATTCCAAAGGCCAGCCGCTCAACCATGTAGGCTTGCAGGTCGATGACCTGGCCGCCGCCGAAGCGGTTGTGGCCGGAGCTGGTCTCGCTCCCTTTGGGCACGACGACTACGATCCGGGACGGCGCTTCTATTTCTTCGATTGGGACGGGATCGAATTCGAAGTGGTCAGCTACGCAGGAAGCCAATCGTGAACGAGATCATTCTGCGTAGGCCGCTTTTCACCGCGCGCTCTGGTGGTGGTAAGAGAGATCAGAAAAGGCTCGCTTGGCTTGGCTTTTCGGCTGGCTTGGGGGCGGCCATCCCCCGCGTCCAGCTGTCACGGGTAGCGTCAATCGTGAGATCGCCTTTCCAAGCCACGCACAAAGCCTTGGCGTCGTCAGGCGAGCCGGAAACCCACCCTTCGTAGTCTTCGGGCGCGAGTAGAACGGGCATGCGCGAGTGTACACGCTGAGAAGCCGAGCCCGCGCTATCGGTCATCACCATCGAATAGCACAGGCCGAATTCATCGCTTTCGCGCCACACGCCCGCTACCGCGAACAATTCAGCGTCGGGCCGAGACATCCAGGTGCGCGTTTTCGCGCCTTTGGGCCCTTGCGCTTCGGCCCACGCGCTGACCGGGATTAAGCAACGGCGCTCATCAAAGGAGTATCGCCAAAAAAAGCTGTCGAGCTTGTCGGTGCGCGCGTTGTTAACCGGTTTGGGTTTGAGGGGCTGGCCATTCTTGCCCTTCATCACGAGCGGAAAGCCCCATGTCATCTGTTTGACCGAGCCGTCCGCCACCACGAGGCCAGGATAGCCGGGGTAGACTTCTTCGGCGAAATTGGCCCCGCCCAAGCTATCGACCATATCAAACCACTTGGCGACTTCGTCCTTGTTCTTGGTCATGCGGTAGAGATTGCACATCAGAATGACGCGCCAGGATAAGCGTTGCCAACGACAAAACACGCCGCCGCCATCAACACCCCGGCCCAACGGTTCGAGCGGAAACGATCAAGCGGATTGTCGGGGTCTTGTGGGTCGAGCGTGGCCACCTGCCACACAAGATGCAGCGCCACCGGGAGCAACGCCAACAGCGCCAGGGGATCGGGCCGGTACAGCCAGACGCCAAGCGACCACAGCGCGATCGTCGCGGCATAGAAGCCCGCAATCCCGGCGTGCACCCGCGCGCCCATGCGCAACGCGGAGCTGCGAATGCCGACCAGCGCGTCGTCCTCGCGATCCTGCAGCGCGTAAATCGTGTCGTAGCCGATCACCCAGCTGACGCAGCCCAGATACAGCGCGGCCACCGCGTCCCAATGCTGATCGCCAAAGACGGCCCAGCCCACTTGGCTCCAGCCGACCAGCAGCCCCCAATTGAACACCATGCCCAGCCACGCTTGCGGCCACCACGTGATTCGCTTCATGAACGGATAGGCTGCGACCAGCGCCAGACTGGCCAGCGCGACAATCTGCGCTTCGAGCCGCAGTTGGAGCAGCACGATCAGGCCCACAAGACACAGCGAAACCAGCCACGCCCACGCGGCTTTCTTACTTACCCGGCCGCTCGCCACAGGTCTCACGGCGGTGCGCGCGACCTTGCTGTCGAGATCGGCGTCCACGATATCGTTGTAGACACAACCCGCACCGCGCATCGCGATGGCGCCAAGAAGCAGCCAGCCGAGCAGCCACAGCTGCACGCCCGCGCCCGAAAGCCAAACACCAAAGACGCACGGCCAGAACAAAAGCCACCAGCCAATCGGCCGGTCAAACCGCGCCAATTGCGCCAGATCACGTGGCAATTGCGGCAATCGCTCGATCAAGCCGCGATGTTCGGTGTCCGGGACAATCGTCTCGCTCATGCGCGCCGCTCGCCCGCCTTGGCCGCGCGCCACCCGATCAACGCGGCGATGAACATCGTGAGATTTCCGGCGAAATCGATCATGCCATACCGCGTTAGCACCGGCTCCACATAGTGGAAGTGGTAGTTGAACCAGAAAAAGGGGAGCAGCAGCACAGCAAAGGCGAGGAAGGCCCAGGCCTTCCACTGCACCACCAGCGCCATGAACCCAAACAGCACCGCCTGCGCGCCAAAGCAAGCCATGATAAAGCGCGTTGTGAAGCTGTTTTCGCGGTAGCTCTCAGTGAAACCCAGCTCAATCACGCTGCCAGGGCCGAACAGCGCCCAGCCGCCCAACCCCAAGAAAACGGCGGCTATATAGGTCTGCGCGATCCGTGCGTTCATGGCCTTGCTCTCTAACGCCGCGCGCGACTAGGGGAAAGCCATGGCTGACGATCCTCAACCGCGCATCCCCGCCTGGCCGCCCAAATCCGCGCCGCGCCTGTTTGTTGCCTCTGAACTCCAGAAAGGCGGCGAAGTGCGGATCGAAGGCAATCAAGCGCATTATCTCTCGCGCGTGATGCGCGTTGGGCCGGGCAGCGTCGTTATCTTGTGCGATAACATGACCGGCGAATGGGCGTGCGAGGTGGTGGAAGCGGCCAAACGCCACGTTCGGCTTGGGGTTAAGCAACGTCTTGCCCCGCGCGAAAACGTGCCCGACCTGTGGCTCTGCCCGGCTCTGCTCAAGAAAGACCGCTTTGATCTCGTCTTGGAAAAGGCAACCGAGCTGGGCGCGGCGAAGATCCAGCCAGTGATCACACGGCGCTGTGTCGCCGATAAGCTCAACCTCGACCGCGCGGCCGCTATCACCATCGAGGCCGCCGAACAGTGCGCCCGCACCGCCCTGCCTGAGGTGCAAGAACCCGAAACACTGAATGCCTTACTCAATCACTGGCCCGCCGATCGACACCTCTTTTTCGCGGATGAGGAAGGCGGGGAACCCGCCAATGAAGCGTTCAGCTCGCACAACGGACCCGCAGGCCTTCTGGTCGGCCCCGAAGGCGGCTTTGACACTGCCGAGCGTGAAGCCATTCGGGCGCATCCGGCCGCCTTCCCAATTTCGCTCGGCCCGCGCATCTTGCGTGGTGAAACCGCCGCTATCGCTGCGCTTTCGGTGTGGATGGCCACAAGCGGAGATTGGGGCCGACATTAGTCTACCTTCTTGGCGGACAAGCGAATTTGGGCTTCCCTCGCCAGTTCGGCTTGCCTAGGGCGGCGAAAAAGAGGGGCTGATGAGCACACGAGAATCCTCCGGCGCGCCGGAACCGATCATCGAAGGTCTGGAAGACCTGATTGCCCCCATGATCGCGGGCGAGAAGCCAAAATCGGATTGGCGGATCGGCACCGAACACGAAAAATTCGTCTACGCACGCAGCGATCGGCATGCGCCCTCCTATGACGAATCCGGCGGTATCCGCGATATCCTTTTGAGCCTGCGCGAATTTGGCTGGGAGCCTATCGAAGAGAACGGTCAGGTCATCGCAATGAAGGGCGCCGACGGCACCGTCAGCCTTGAACCGGCGGGACAGCTCGAACTCTCGGGCGCGGCGCTCGAAAATCTGCACGAAACCTGCGCGGAAACCGGGCGCCACTTGGCCCAGGTAAAGGAAATTGGCGATCGCTACGGGGTCAGTTTTCTCGGCCTTGGCATGTGGCCCGACAAGACCCGCGCTGAACTGCCGGTGATGCCCAAGGGCCGCTATAAAATCATGATGAACCACATGCCCCGCGTGGGCAATCTGGGTCTCGACATGATGCTGCGCACCTGCACGATTCAGGTCAATCTGGATTATTCGTCCGAAGCGGACATGGCGAAGAAATTTCGGGTCGGGCTGGCGCTGCAACCTTTGGCAACCGCGCTGTTCGCCAATTCCCCTTTCACTGAAAGCCGGCCCAACGGGTACCTTTCGTATCGCAGCCACATCTGGTCCGACACCGATCCGCATCGCACAGGCATGCTGCCTTTCGTCTTCGAAGATGGCTTTGGCTACGAACGCTGGGCGCACTACATGCTCGATGTCCCGATGTACTTCGTGTTTCGCGATGGCCAGTATATCGACGCCGCCGGGCTTTCGTTTCGCGACTTTATGGATGGTAAGCTGAGCGTCCTTCCCGGTGAAAAACCCACGGCGAGCGATTGGTGGGATCACCTCTCCACCGCGTTTCCTGAAGTGCGCCTCAAGAGCTTTCTGGAGATGCGCGGTGCGGATGGCGGGCCGTGGAGCCGGATTTGTGCGCTCCCTGCGCTCTGGGTGGGTCTCCTCTACGATGAGAGTGCGCTCGACGCGGCTTGGGACCTCGTCAAGGACTGGACGATGGAAGAACGCGAACGGCTGCGGAACGAGGCTCCCAAATTGGGCCTGCAAGCGGCAGCGCCGGGAGGCGGAACGCTGCAAGATCTTGGCAAGAATGCGCTCGATATAGCGCGATCCGGCCTCACCGCTCGTGGCCGGCTAAACGGCAGTGGCGATAACGAAACAGGCTATCTCGAAACGCTCGATGAGATCGTGAAATCGGGCAAAGTGCCCGCACAGCGGTTGCTGGACACCTACGCTGCGGAATGGGGTGAAGACGTGGGCCACGTCTACAAGTACTCGTTTTAGGCACAGGAGTGACGCGATGTTGATGGTTATCGGAACAGCCAAACTGGGCGAAGGCGCCATAGATCAAGGTCGCGAGGCGCTCGACGCGATGATCACCGCTTCACGCCAAGAGGAAGGGTGTATCGATTACGCCTACGCAATCGATGTCCTTGATCCGTCGATCTTGCGGATCACCGAGAAATGGGTCGACGAAGCCGCGCTCGTCGCGCACTTTCAGACCACGCATATGGCCGCCTTTCAAAAGGCGCTGGGCGAGCTCGAGATCGCAATCCTCGACGTCAAGAAATTTCAGGCGGACGACGGTGCGCCGCTTATGTGACGCGCTGCCCGGTCCGGTTGGCCGTTAGCGCCAAGCGTGGATCGTTCCGCTGTCATCCAAAACATAGAGATAACCGTCCGCCACGACCGGCGCGAGGCTCACCGCCTGCTTGATATCGGCGTGCAGTTGGGCCGAGCCTTCTCCGGTGCTGACGCGCCAGACTTCGCCCTCGGAACTGGCCACCCAAAGCTGGCCGCCGGCCAAAACCGGACCGGTCCAGAAAATGGGGTTCTTCTTCTTCTTTTCGTTGCGGAATTGCTGGAGCTGCGTGATCCAACGCACCCGTCCTGTTGACCGCGCGATCGCAAGAAGGCGCGCGTCATCGGTCAGCGTGAAGATCCACTCGCCAGCTATGGCAGGGGTCGAGATGCCCGCGAGGTTCAGTTCCCAAATGCGCTGACCTGTGACCAACTCGTAAGCGGCCATACGCCCGCCTTGACCCAGCGCGTAAACCCGCCCGGAATCAATGATGGGATCGGCGTCGATATCCGTCAGGGAAGAGACTTGGGTCGAGATATTGGTCCGCGCCAGCGCGTCCGCCCAGAGCTCGCGCCCGTTCTCGTAGCGATAGGCGGTCAGTTCGCCACTTGAATATCCGGCGACAATGGTGCCTTGGCCTGCCGAAGGGGCGGCCACGCCGAACACACCGGATTGCGTGCTCGAACCACTCTTGTTCCAAAGCAACTCACCTGTGCGCGCGTCCAGAGAGATAATCTGGTTGTCCTGCGTCATCACATAGACTTGACCAAAGGCAATGGTGGGTGATCCGCGCAAGGGTCCCGCGGGCTTCACCTTCCACAAGCGTTCACCCGTTTCAGCGTCCTTGGCCTTCACCTCGCCGACGCCGTTCGTCGCGTAGATTACGCCATTGTCATAGCTAACACCTCCGCCAAACGCGCTGGGGCGCATATCGTCGGACATTTCGTCCTCTTCGCGTCGCCAAACCTCGTCCCCGGTTTTCTTGTTAAAGGCATGGATAACGCCATCCGTGCCTTCGACGAACAGCATGTTGCTTCCAACGACGGGGGCCGCGGCCAATCGCTCGCGATTGCTTGAACCGGAGATCTTCGCTTCCCAGGCTTTGGCGGGCGCCTCGGCCAGCTGCAAATGACCGTAGGATTTGTTCGCCGAGCCACCGACTTGGGACCATTCGGTGTTCAATACCGGATTCGGTAGGACTACTGTCACGCCCGCGAGATCAGGGTCGACGGCGGTGCCGCTCTCGATGCGTGACAAGATCGGCATGCGATCGCCAACCGTGGGTGTCGTGCGCTTTGACTTGCCAAACAGGCCGTTGCCCGCGCAACCCGCCAAGACGGAGGCGCACATGCCTACGATTAACGCAGCGCGCATCGTGCCCCGGAGTCCGAAACTGGTGGTCATCATTTTACTTCGCTTCCCGTCCATCATTCTTATTGCGCCGTTATCGCACCGGCAGGGCCGGCTTGCCCACTCCCTTGCGAACCGACACCTTGTTCTTCCAACAGTTCTTCGACATTCTCGACCGCGTCGACGCCGAGTTGCCCCGTCATCTGAAGCGCGCGATCGCGCAGGCTTTGCGGCGCGTTTTCATCTTTCGCGATGGTCGCAAACAAAGCGCCCGCCTCTTCGCGGTTGCCCGCTTCGAGATGGGCGATGGCGGTCATTTCCGCTGCGCTCCCGAAGAACGGGTTCCCCGGCTGAGTCAAATCCGAAAGCTTGGCGATGATGTCTTCGGGCTCACGCTCATCGTAGTTGGTGGCGACTTCCCGCAAACGGGCCACATCGCGCAACGCTTGGGGCGCTTCATCGTCACCCGCGACCTGAGCGTAAAGTTCAACCGCGCGCGCAGGATCATCGGTCTCGATCGCGGCGGCGGCCTGCAACAACCGGGCTGACGTGCGGACACCCGCTGTTTCGGTATCAAGCAGCGGGCTCGTCAGGGCTTTGACCGAGGCAAAGTCTTCCGACTGCGCGTGATCGATCACGCTGATGATTTCTTCCGACTGCGCTTCCAATCCGGCTTCGACCTGCGAATTCCAGAACAGATATCCACCGAGCGAGAGCAGAACGATTGCGAGAACCGAGCCGATGGCCACCCCGTAGGTTTTGACGAATTCAGCCGCGTCGTCCTGACGAACCGCTTCGTCTATCTCCCGTAAAGCCACTTCGTCTTCGGCTGAGAGCTTTGGCGTATCTGGCGTGTCGGAATTGTTGTTTTTCGGAGTTAGAGCCACGGAAGCTAATCGTCCCTAATTGATCAAAATAGGATGCGCGCGGCCTTAGAGCTTGGCTTGGTCCCGCGCAATGGCGGCGTCACGCTTGTGCCAATTCAAGGTGTGCGGCGTACTCTCGCCGACCTGAAAGCGCACAGTTGAACGCCGAATGAAGCGCCGCTTCGACTCACCGCAAATCGCCCTAGATGTCGCGCCCCAGAACGCTTGAGTAGAGCTCGCGATGCCGCTGAACACTCGCTTGAATATCGAATTGCGCGCGCGCTTTGGCCTGATTGGCCTTTCCGATCTCGACGCGTCCTGCGGGGTCCCCCGCGAGGGCGCTGAGCGCATGGGCCAGAGCGTCCACGTCTCCCGGCGGTGTCACGTAATCGCGATTTTCGCGCGCAACGAGGGTGCCGTTATCTCCCGTTTCGGCCGCGACGATCGGTAGGGCGTGAGCCATCGCTTGAAGAAGCCAATGCGGATCACGGTCCGACACCGTTGCAAAGATGTCGAAAAGGCCCAGAGTTCGAGGAACCTCATCGACCGCACCGGCCAAGTGAACGCGGTGATCAGCGCCGTGCTCGCTTGCCGTCTTGCGTACCGTACCGAGATCGCAACCCTCACCGATGATCACCATATGCCAGGGCTCCGGCAGCGCTTTCAGAGCCTCGACGAAATTGGCGATGTTTCCAGCGGTATCGCTTGTGGAGACCGCGCCAATCCACCGTTCCCCCTTTCGCTTCACCACTCTCAGGCCTTTTGGGTCCGCCCTCTCCAACCGACCGGTTTCGATGGCAAACGGAATGCGCGTGATGCGGTCGCGGGGTTGCTTCCAGCGTTCCATCGCCTCTTTCTCAATCGACGCGCTACGCACAACCAATCCATTGGTGCGCCACAAAGCGGCGCGCCGATACCAGTTGCGACTGGCGCGCGCCTTGTCCTCTTCGGCCTCTTCAAGCCCACTTTCATGGTGGATCAGGGGAGCCAGGCCAAAAGACTGGCCAAAAATGGTGTGCGCCATGACCACATCGATCGCGCCCCAATCGTAGGTCAGAATGAGATCAAACCCCTCCAGCGCACGCGCCAGTCCCACCAACCGACCCGGCGTAGAGCGCCCGGTAACGCTGGGAAAATCGGTCGGAAAGGAAACCCGAACGCGCTTGTCGATCGGAGCGCGTGCGCTTTTCTGATCCGGATCAGCGCTCACCAAGGTGTGCTGTGCGCCCTTCCCGATCGCGTTCATGACATCGATCGCGGGCGTAGGGTGGCCCGTACCGAAGCGGGAAAAACAATGAAGTATACGCAGCGCGCCGCCGCTGGACTGGCTCATGATCTTGGCTTGGTCGAGTTCGCTTTACGCCAGCGGAGCGAGCAAGGCGTCGATCGCTTCACGCGCTTCGGGCTCGTCTAACGTCGGCGCGTGCCCCATGCGCGGGACAGTCACCAAACTCATTGCCGGATTGCGCACGCCCATCTGTTTGACCGTCTCGCTTGAGATAAGATCAGACAACTCGCCGCGCACCAAAACCATCGGCACATCGCGCAACGCCTCGTAAGCGAGCCACAAATTGGCGGGCGCCGCGTTGCCGGGCTGAGAGAACGGCTCGGCAATAGCCATGTCGTAATCGTAACTAATGCGACCATTCTGGCTGACAACAAGATTACGCTTGGCCATTTCCAACCACTTGTCGAGGTCCCAGTCAGGGAAAGCCTCCCTATGCACCGATTCGAGCGAGCGGGCGGCGTGCATCCACGTGGGGTAGCTTCGGCCCTGCCCCACATAGCCCTGAATGCGCTCCACCCCTTCGGCTTCGATTTCTGGACCAACATCGTTGAGCACGACCGCCTCCAGTCGGCCAGGCTTTTTGGCCGCAAGGATCATGGTGATCAGCCCCCCCATCGACGTGCCGACCGAAATAAAACGCTCAAGTCCAAGCTCGTCGAGCAGAATTTCGACATCGGCGGCGTATTGCTCGCCATGATACGTGCTTGAATCGGGTGCGTAGTCGCTAAAGCCCCGTCCGCGCATTTCAGGGACGATAACGCGCCGCCCTTGCGCCGCCAAATGCTCGGCCAAATCCGCGAAGTCGCGCGAATTGCGCGTTAGGCCGTGCAGACAAGCAACGGGCGTGCGGCCCTTGGCGCCCTCTCCGCCCGGATAATCGCGGTAATAAAGCTGCAATCCATCCGCGCTGGTCCAGCGCTTTTCCTCAAAGCTGTTCGCCATGGGTCACCAGATTCCCTCTTGTGCCGTTTGCGCCGGTTCTTGCGCAGGATACGACGCGCCTTGCAAGCGGCTTATTGCGTCCCCACTATCGCGGGATGACGGACGAACCGCAACCGGCGACCTATCGCCCCGACCCCGCCATCAACGCCTTGGCGGATTGGCTCGGTTCCCCAGTGAAGGCCGCCAATTTTCCGGACGCGCGCCTTCGCTTTAGAAATCAGCGCGCCGCGCAAACCGTCGGTCTGGGCGCGTTGAGCGATGAAGACTGGATAAGGCGCTTTGGCCGTTTCGAACCGCTCGACGGCAATCTCCCGCAGCCACTCGCGCTCAAATATCACGGCCACCAATTCCGCGTGTACAATCCGGACATCGGCGACGGGCGCGGCTTCCTATGCGCGCAGATGCGCGGTGGCGATGGCCGGTTGATGGACCTTGGCACCAAAGGGTCGGGCCAAACGCCCTACAGCCGCAGTGGCGACGGGCGCCTGACTTTGAAAGGCGCGGTTCGGGAAATCCTCGCGACCGAGATGCTCGAAGCGCTGGGCGTCAACACTTCGAAGACCTTCAGCGTGGTGGAAACCGGCGAGGAATTGTGGCGCAACGACGAACCGTCGCCGACGCGCTCGGCGGTGATGGTTCGGCTCAGTCATTCGCACATACGGATCGGCACCTTTCAACGGCTGATGGCGCTCGAAGAGGCGGATCACATGCGCGAGCTCATCGCCTACTGCTTGGAGCAGTTTCCGGGCAACGCGTCGCCTGAGGATGCGCCAGCGCGCGAGGAACCTGCGGTGCGATTGATGCATCAGGCGGTTGAGCGTTTGGCGGACCTTGCCGCGAGCTACATGGTCGCCGGTTTCGTCCACGGCGTGCTCAACACCGACAACATGAACATCACCGGTGAAAGCTTTGACTATGGTCCTTGGCGCTGGCTGCCGACATGGGACCCAAGCTTTACCGCCGCCTATTTCGATCATGGCGGGCTCTACGCTTTTGGTCGCCAACCCGAAGCGCTGCATTGGAACTGCGGTCAACTGGCCGTCTCTTTGCGTCTGCTGGTTGATAGCGAGCCTCTCATCGCAGCGCTCGACCGGTTTGGACCGCTCTACATGGAAGCGATCGCGCGCCGATGGTGCTGGAGGTTGGGCGTTAAACCGCGGGGAGCCGAGAGCGACGCGCAGCTGGTCTCGATTTGCGAGAAGGCCATGCGCGAAAGCGGGCAAGGGCCTGACAGCTTCTTCTTCGCACATCGCGGCGGTCGCGGTTTCTCCGATACCTCGACGGAGTTGGCCAAGGTGATCAGCGACTACACGCCCGTTGAGAGTGCGCACGAATATTGGTCCGACGACGCGCCTCAATCCATGCTGATCGAAGAGGTCGAGGCGATCTGGTCGGCGATTGATGAGAGAGACGATTGGTCGGTTCTGAAAACCAAAGTGGCCGCTCTCAGACGTATGGGCGAAGCGCACGGCGCGCCGCATCGCCCCGCTGGACACGCCTGATGGCGCGCGTGGCGCGTTGCCCTATCCACAGGAAGCAAGGGATTTTCCTTTCCATTGACTCAAGCGCAATTTAGGGCGTCAAACGGCATTGGGGGCAAAGGACTGAGGCTTCGCGGGGTTAGTAATCCCGTGGCTTGGGATCCACCGGTCGAACCGAATTCTCCCGCGCATCGGCAACGATATGAGTTCGCGCAGCTTTGAACAAAGACACGCTCATCTCTTACGAACCCGCAACCGGCCAGGAATTATGGCGCGGGTCTTACGGCGATGTGGATGAAGCGGTCAGCCAAGCGCGCAAAGCGTGGCCATCCTGGGCGGGCGCGCCACTGGCCAACCGCATCGAAAGCGTGCGACGATACGCCAACGAGGTGCGCAAGCGGGCCGATGAGCTCGCGGAACTGATCGCCCGCGAAACCGGCAAGCCCATTTGGGAAGCGCGCACCGAAGTGGACGCGGTGATCGCCAAGGTGGAGATCTCCGTCAGCGCCTACGCCGAGCGCACCGGAAAGAAGAAATTCGATAGCGCATTGCAAGGGACGGCGGCCGTCCGGCACAAACCGCACGGTGTCATGGCTGTGCTTGGACCCTACAATTTTCCGGCGCACCTGCCCAACGGCCATATCATCCCAGCTCTGATCGCGGGCAACACCATCCTGTTCAAGCCTTCGGAAAAGACGCCAGCCACTGGCGAACTGCTGGTCGAGTGTTTCAAGGCCGCGGGCATTTCCGAACATGTGGTCCAACTCGTCATCGGTGGGTCAGCGCAGGGCAAAGCTTTGGTCGCCCATCCGGGCGTGGATGGGGTGCTGTTCACGGGCTCCGCGCAGGCCGGCATCGCCATCAACCGCTCGCTCGCGGCCAATCCGGGCAAAATTGTCGCCCTAGAAATGGGTGGGAATAATCCCATCGTGGCACTCGAAACTCCGAAGATTGACGACGCCGCCGCGCTCATTGTCCAAAGCGCGTTCACCACGGCCGGGCAGCGTTGCACCGCGGCGCGTCGCTTGATTGTGAAAGACAGCGTTTACGACGATCTGATCGCGGCGCTCGTCGCGCTGACTCGCAAACTGGTAGTGGGTGGCCCTCTCGACGAACCGCAACCCTTTATGGGCCCGGTGATTGATGTCGAGACGGCTGAACTGTTGAACGACAGCTTCGTCACGTTGATGACGGCGGGCGGGAAAGCTCTGCTCGCGATGCGACAGCCTGACGAGGACAAACCGTTCCTCACACCCGGGATCATCGACACAACCGCCGTGCCGGAACGTCCGGATATCGAGCTCTTCGGCCCCATCCTGCAGGTGATCCGCGTGCCGGATCTCGACGCCGGGATTGCCGAGGCGAACAACACCCGCTTTGGCCTCTCAGCCTCGTTGATCGGTGGTACACCCGAAGAGTACGGGCGGTTCTGGGCCAATATCCGCGCTGGTATCATCAATTGGAATCGCCCGACTAATGGCGCGTCGTCTTCGGCTCCGTTTGGCGGGATCGGTCTTTCAGGAAATCACCGCCCTGCCGCGTTCTACGCCGCCGACTACTGCGCGTACCCCGTTGCCAGCACCGAGATGGAGCAGCCGCGCGCCAATATCGGCGTCGGGTTGAGCGAATAGCCTTAGCCGCCTCGAATAATTGCGAAAACGCCCCCAAGCCCATGCGGTCTTGAAGGCGCTTTCCGCGGCTGGTGGGAGCCGCGCCCAGGCCATCGGTGGAAACGGCCCAAGTTGATAATGTACGTTCTGGGGAAGCGTTTCCCCGCTTCGTTGTTCATCTATAGGCCTATTAAACTGAACGGACTTGCATCCACTCCGACAGGCGTTGTTCATAAAAGCCGCCACAATCCTGACTATTGTCGCGGCGCTTGCGCGGCTCTGCCCGCACACCTAGTGGGGCATCACCAATGGCTCCTGACCCCTCTTCCAACACCGAGACGCCCTCCGGCCTTCCGCACGCGCTGGGCGCGTATTTGATATGGGGATTTTTGCCGCTCTATCTGCTGCTCGTCACAAGCGTGCCGCCGTTTGAATTTGCCGGCTGGCGCATCATTTGGACGCTTCCCTTGTGCCTTTTGATCGTCGCGATCCGCCGGCAATTCCCCGAAATCCGCGCCGCGATCACCAGCCAGCGCGTGTTGATGATGTTGCTGGCAAGTTCGATCCTGATCGCGGTCAACTGGTTTGTGTACATCTGGGCGATCATGCAGGGGAACGTCTACGCGGCCTCGTTGGGCTATTATCTCAACCCGCTGATCAACGTGCTGCTGGGCACGATGCTATTGAGCGAACGGCTGTCCAAGTGGCAGTGGCTGGCGGTCGCGATCGCGGCCAGCGCGGTCGCCTTGCTTGTCGCTGGCGCGCTAACCACCTTGTGGATTAGCCTCACACTGGCTTTCAGCTTTGGGACTTATGGTATTGTTCGCAAACAAGTTCCCGTGGGCGCCCTTCCGGGCCTTACCATTGAAAGCGCGATCCTGCTGCTGCCCGCATGCGCCATCGCGGCCTATTACGCAATGAGCGAGGCCGGCCCGGCGTTTGGCACCGATTTGACCATGAGCCTGCTGATCATGTTCTCGGGTGTCGCCACCGCGCTGCCTTTGTTGCTGTTCGCCATCGCCGCGCGCCGCATGGAGTATTCCACGCTTGGCTTCATTCAGTATCTCGCCCCAACGATCGTTTTTCTGCTGGGGCTGTTCGTGTTCGAGGAAGAGCTAAAGCCGGTTCAGATGGCCAGCTTCGCCTTGATCTGGACGGCGGTTATCATCTTTGCAGGTGATCTGTTTGTGCGCTCGCGCCGCGCCAAGCGCGCGACCTTGGCCACCTAGCCCACAAACCGCCATTTCAGCGTCTGCCCGGCGTGCCACGGAACAATGGTCTCGCCCACCAGCGGAAGCTCGTCCGGCACCGGCAAATCAACCCGTTCCAGCGTCACCGTCTCTTCGTTGACGGGCAGTTGGTAGAACGCCGGACCGTTGAGCGAGGCAAAGGCTTCGAACCGGTCGATCGCGCCTTCTTCGTCAAACACCGTCAGATAGCTTTCCAACGCGGTGGGTGCGCCGAAGATTCCCGCGCAGCCGCACGCGCTTTCCTTATCGCCACGGCGGTGGGGGGCGCTGTCGGTACCGAGGAAGAACTTGCGCGCGATAGCAGGGTCCGACGAGGTCGCCGCCGCGCGCAGCGCCAGACGATGGCTCTCTCGCTTGGCCACGGGCAGGCAGTAATTGTGCGGCTGAATCCCGCCGACCAGCATCGCGTTGCGATTGATATGGAGGTGCTGCGGCGTGATCGTCGCCGCCACCTTCTCGCTGCCGGCCTTTACAAATTCGACCGCGTCCGAGGTCGTAATGTGTTCGAACACGATACGAAGGTTCGGGAAATTCGCCGCGATCCCGGTCAGATATCGATCAATGAATTCCGCCTCGCGGTCAAACACGTCGATATCCGCGTCCACTACCTCGCCGTGGATGCACAGGACGATATCCTCGGCCTCCATCCGCTCAAACACGGAGTAGATGCCTTCGACATCGGTCACGCCGTTGGCGGAATTGGTGGTGGCGTTGGCCGGATACATCTTTGCCGCCGTGAACACACCTTCCTTGGCCCCGCGCGCCAAATCATCCGGGTCGGTGTCGTCGGTGAGATAGCACGTCATCAGAGGTTCAAAGCGAACGCTTGCGGGCACAGCGGCGAGGATGCGATCGCGATACGCGCGGCCCAATTCCGTCGTCGTCACCGGAGGCGTAAGATTGGGCATCACAATCGCGCGGGCGAACTGGCGCGCCGTGTAGGGGACGACTTCACGCATGATATCGCCATCGCGGAAATGCAGATGCCAATCGTCAGGACGCCGGATAGTGAGCGTGTCGGTCATGCTGTCCACCTAGTCGCTCGCATCGGGGCTTTCCAGTCTGCAAAGAGAGTCTTACACGCCATCGCCGTATGACGACCATTGCCTTTCTTGCCTGCGCGACCACGGTTCCCGGTTCTGGAACTCGTCGTGGCGACGCGTTCGAACACGATCTGATGATCGAAGCGCTCCAGCCCGCTTTCGAGGCGCGCGGGTTGGATCTTCGCGTGGTGGATTGGGAAGCGCCGATGGACGCGTTCGACGGCGTCAAGCTGGCGATGCTGGGAACCGCGTGGAACTATCAAGATCGCGCCGAGGACTTCCTCGCCAAGCTCTACGCGCTCGAAGCGGAAGGCATAGAGGTGTGCAACGCGCCCGATCTCGTCCGCTGGAACATCGCAAAAACCTATCTGCGCGAGCTTGAGGAGGCGGGCGTGCGCACGATCCCCACTCTCTGGCGCGAGATCGTGACGGTCAAAGGCGCGAGCGAAGCCTTAGAAGTGTTCGATTGCGATCGCATCGTCGTCAAACGCCAGGTCGGCGCAGGGGCTGAAGGGCAAGAGCTGGTTCGGCGCAGCAGTCTGCCGGGGCCCGACTGGGTTTTTGACCAACCGGCCATGCTCCAGCCCTTCCTCCCGACTATCGCGACCGAAGGCGAGCTCAGCTTCATTTTCATCGACGGCGCGTTCAGCCACGCCTTGGTGAAACGCGCCGCCAAAGGCGATTACCGTATCCAATCGCTCTATGGCGGCACCGAAGAGGTGCTTTCCCCTTCGCCCACCGATCTGAAGGCGGCGCAGGCCATTCTGGTGGCGATACCGTTTAAAGCGCCACTTTACGCGCGGATCGATATGCTGCGCATGGAAGATGGTGGACTGGCGGTTATGGAAGCCGAGCTGATCGAACCCTATCTGTACCCCGTGCAAGGACCGCAGCTGGGCGAACGCCTGGCCGAAGCGGTCGCTAAAAGGGTTTAGAAGACCATGAGCGCCACGTTGCTTTCGTCCCGTGCCGTAGTCCGGATGGCTCCACGTGAGCCCGACGAAGATGTGCGCGACTTTCTTCAAGGGCTGGTGACCAACGATGTCTCCGGCGCCCTGCCCGTCTACGCCGCCCTGCTTTCCGCTCAGGGCAAGGCGATGTTCGATTTTCTGGTGTGGGGGGACGGTGACGCGCTGCTGCTGGATTGCGAAGCGAAGGTTGGGTTTGATCTCGTCAAGCGTCTCTCGCTTTATCGGCTGCGCCGCCAGATCGATATCGGGCTTAACGAGGCCTTTTGCGCTCACTGGTCTCCCAGCCCGGTCGAAGGGGCGGTGACGGACCCGCGCCTTGCTGAGCTTGGCTATCGCTGGTTGGGCGGCCCAGACGGCGAGCCCGCTGACGCCGCCTGGACCGCGCACCGCCTGTCGCTCGGCGTGCCCGAAGGCCAAGGCGAGCTCTCGGACATCCTTTGGCTCGAAACCAACGCGGTGGAACTCAACGGCGTGAGCTTTGAGAAAGGCTGCTATGTCGGGCAGGAAAACACCGCTCGCATGAATTGGCGGCAAAAGGTCAATCGCCGATTGGTGGTGGTGCCGCTCAGCGCTTCTGATGAGAAGCGCCAGAAAGCCGCCTATCCCGACCTCGGCCTAGCGGTGGATCATCTCAGAGTGTCAGATTTGGACGCTTTAGCGCTGCCCGAATGGCAAAGCGCTGGAATCGCCACCTAAGCGGTCAGGTCGTCTGGTACCTCGCGACCGACGCTTCGAGAGCTTGCTGAGCGCGTTCGCGCGCGGCGTCGCGCGGAAGGCCCAACGACTTCGCCAAGGCCGCTCCGATCAGCGCGTCACCCAAAGCGAGCAGCACCAGGTTCAGCGTGTCACGATGCACTTGCTGATGGTCGTCCTGCGCGCTCACCTCCTCGGTCGCGATCTCATCGACCAGATCATGAATGGTTGTGATAATCGGCGCCAAAGCGTCTTCGTTGCCGGTCAAAAGCATCCAACTGGTCAGCGCGCCCGCGCCTTCGCGATCAAACGCATCAAAGGCCAGATCCACCACTTCGCGCGCGTTACCTAGCCCCGCGCGGCTGGCGTGGACCGCTTCCTTGATCGTTTCGCACACCGTGCGCGCGAGGTGCTCGGCTAGTCCTCTTTGCAGGCCGGAGGCCGAACCAAAGTGATGCAAGAGATTGGCGTGGGTGCGCCCGATCCGCGTCGCCACAGCTTTCAGCGTGACCGCTTGCGGGCCCGCCTCGATCAATAATGCGCGCGCCGCCTCGAGAGCGGTGGCGCGGGATTCTTCGGGTGATAGTCGTTTGCGAGCGCTCATTACGCCGATTTCCTAGTCGAGATCGGGCGATGGGACAAGCAAGCCAACCAAGCTAACCCCATCGCCTTCCCAGTGGGAAATCAATCGCCTAGGCGGCGGCGCGCCCCATGTAATTGATCTGCGTCAGAGCGCGAAGGTCAAGCTCGTATTCGCGAGCCATCACTTCTTCGCCCCGTGCGCAGGAATGCCGCTTCGATATGACGCCCGTTGAGACAAAGCCCAACTTCTCCAGAACCCGGCCCGAAGCCGGATTGTCTAGGAAGTGCATCGCCAGCACGCGGCTATAGCCAAGCGTCTTGGCGATTTTGAGCACGGCCTGCCCCGCTTCGGTGGCGTATCCCTGCCCCCAGTGTTGACGGGCGATCCAATAACCAAGCTCAGCGGCGTTTTCGGAGCCGACTGCGAACGCTTCGGTGCGATCAATGCCGATGCACCCGACCAAAGCCGCGTCGCGCGCGCGGGTAATCAGGAAGCGCGGAAACAGCGGTTCGACCGGAAGCGCGGTGAATTCCTGCGCGTCGCTCTCTCTATAAGGCCATGGCGCGCGGGCGAGGTTGCGCACAACGCCTTCATCCGCAATGCCGTTTAACAGAGCTTGCCAATCTTCCGGCCATACGGGCCGCAGCAGCAGTCTTTGGCTTCTATGGAACACGAGTCATCCCTCTCTCGCCCCGCGCGAGCCGATACAGCCCGTTCGTGACAATTTCATGGCCGCAAAACATAATTTCACGACAAAGCGAGGGAGAAATGCGAGGAGGGAGACGGCTCCCCCGGTTTTCGGGGTGGTCCTTCTCCCTCATCAACGCCGATACTTACGTTCGGCTAGGACCGCCCCGGTGGACGATCCTGTTTGTGAATCGTCCGGTTATTCGGCTGCTTGCGCAATCATGTCTACCGACACGTATCTGCGGCCGAGCTTGCCTTTGTGGAATCGGACCCCGCCGTCTTCGAGCGCGAAGAGGGTGTGATCCTTGCCAAGGCCGACATTGGTGCCCGGATAAAACTTGGTGCCGCGCTGACGCACGAGGATGTTGCCGCCGACCACGTTCTGGCCGCCGAACTTTTTCACACCGAGACGCTTTGCGTTTGAATCGCGACCGTTGCGCGATGAACCGCCTGCTTTTTTATGTGCCATTGGTCCTGATCCTTACTTCGTATCGTCAACTTTGGGCGCGGCCTTCTTGGCGGGCGCCTTCTTAGCCGGGGCTTTCTTAGCAGCCGGTTTCTTGGCCGCCGCTGCAGGCTTAGCCGCCGCTTTGGTGGCGGCTGGCTTTTTGGCCGGAGCTTTCTTGGCGGGAGCCGCCTTGGCTTCGGTCGCTTCCGTCTTCGGAGCCGCGGCTTTCTTAGCCGGGGCCTTCTTCGCGCCCGTGCCCACATCGGTGATGCGCAGCAGCGTCATCTGCTGACGGTGACCGGCTTTGCGACGGTAATTGTGGCGGCGACGCTTCTTGAAAACGACGACCTTCTCACTTTTGGCCTGAGCGATGATCTCAGCCGAAACGGTCACCTTGGACGCGTCAGCGACGGTGTCGCCTTCGCCGGCCAGAAGGATGTCGTCCAGCACGATCGTCTCACCGGCTTCTCCGGCGAGCTTCTCAACGGCAATTTTGTCTCCGGCGGCAACCCGATATTGCTTGCCGCCTGTGCGCACTATCGCGAACATGGCTTGTAAACTCTCAATCTTGCGTGTGTGTTTGACCGACTGAGGTTCACTCTATGGATCAAACGCCATTGCGGCGCTGCCTCGTAAGCAGCCCCTGAAAGATGGGTGCCGTTAAGGGAAGGGGCCGATCAAGTCAACCACTACTCGCAGCCGATCAGGCGAAGTTTTACGCCTTAAGGCCACCGCAACCTGTCCAGTTTGCAAGACACATTGACCCTTACACAAGCCTACCACTTGGCTCGTGCTCGTGATACGACGAGCTGGGATCATGATTCATTACACCAAATCATCACCGATCTGGATGGCCTTACCGCTTGGTTTTGCGGTCTTATCGCTTAGCGCGTGCGCCGGATCATCGGCCGATTACCCGGGTTTCTCGATGCCAAAGCCGAGCGAGGACGGGACGCGCGTGGCGATGCGGTTTCCGACCGTTGCGGTGCCAGACATAAACCAGGCGCGCGAATACGACGCGCCGCCTGTGGGCGATATGAGCGCGCGCATGGGTGCGATTAACGCCAGAGCCGCCAAGGCTAGCGCGGCCTTCGATGTGAGTCTGGCAGCCGCGCGGGCGTCCACTCTCGCCGCCACCGGTTCGCAAATCGAATCGGACGAATGGGCTGAAGCGCAGATTCGCCTCGCTGACCTCGCCTCGCATCACAGCGATGGCCGAATGGCGTTGGCCGATCTGGACGTCATCGCCGCCGAGGCGCGCCTCGCTCAAACACCCGAAGACGATCTGCTGGAGCTTATGGGTCTCCAAGACAGCCTCGCCGCGTCGCTCGATGAACAGGCGCGCGTCTTGGCCAAGCTAGAAGCCGACATAGAGCTGTAAGAGCCGAAAAGGGATGGGACACAACTGATATGGCCACTGTTCAACTCTCGTGTGAAGACTGCCCTGTTCGCGAGACCGCGGCCTGCGCAGTTCTGACTCAGGAGGAACGCGACGCCATGGCGGCCGCTGGCCGAACTCGTGTCTTAAAACGCGGCGAGATGCTGTTTGCCGCAGGCGACGAGGAAGCGGCGTGCGCCACACTGGTCAGCGGCGCGCTCAAAGTGTCCGCCATCGACGCCGATGGCAACGAGCAGATTCTCGCTCTCGTCCATCCGGCGGGTTTTATCGGCGAACTCTTCGCGCCGTTCGCGCATCACGATGTCGTTGCGCTCACCGAGAGCCGCCTGTGCACCTTTGCGCGCAGCGATATCGAAGCGGCGATTGAGAACTACCCCGCCCTCGCCCGCGCGCTGCTTCGCCGCAGCCAGGAAGATCTGCTGGCCACACGCGCGCTGCTGGAACTAACCGGACACGCTTCAGCCGAGACGAGACTTGCGGCGTTGCTGCACGATTTTGCGGTGTCCGCTAGCCAATCCTCCTGCCACGCCGCGACAACCTTCGAGCTCCCGCTTACACGCGGCGAGATCGCCAATATGCTAGGACTCACCATCGAAACGGTGAGCCGCAAACTGGGAGAGATTGAAACGAGCGGGGCGATTCAGCGCACAGGAAAGCGCGGGATCGAGGTTCTCAATCCCGCGCTTCTTGCAGCGCTGTCCGGGCGCTGAGGGGTCCTTTTTCGTTCAGGCGACGATCGCGACGATAATCGCCACCGCGCAACCCCAAGCCACGATCAAGCCGGGCAGGATCAGCATCTGAATGGCCGCGTCGCGCGGGGCGCAGCGCCCCGTATGCGTCATCACGCCATCGTTCTGAAACTGGCCATAGGACATCGGCTTGGTCGTGTTCTTGCCCAACCGAGTCCAGATCATGGGAACTCCGAACCCAGCGACAATGAAGCCCGCGAAAATGACCATCGGAATCGCCAGCATGGGCGCGGCGAAGGAGGCCAGCATGATGGCCAGAAATCCGAGATAACAAGCGACCGTCACGCTGTAGAGCGCGCTCGGAAGGCCAAAGTTCTGATCCACTTCGACCTGGTGGCGCGGGCCCGCTTTAGGCTCAGCGACGAGCCTCGCTTCGCCAGCGGCCAGTTTATCGCGGATCAGTTCTGACATCGTCCATCTCCTTTGTTAGGAGAAGACTTATCGAAAGCGCGCCGGGCGCTCCTTGATTTCGATCAAACTAGGGGCGGTTATTGCCAGCGTGCGAGATCGCGGTGGTCTTCGTCGCGCGGCTCAATCCACGTCCACTCGCCGCCAACCTTCTCGCGTTTCCAGAACCATGCAGCGCTCTTCAAATGGTCCATACAGAAATCGACCGCCTCAATCGCGCCGCGACGGTGACGCGCCGCCGCGCTGACGCACACAATCGGCTCGCCCGGGCGCATCAGACCGACCCGGTGGACCATCAGCAACCCCATCAAATCAAAACGCGACAAAGCCGTGTCGGCCAGCGCCTCCATTCCCGGAAGCGTCAACGGCTCGTAATAGGAAAGCTCGAGCGCTTCAACTTGGCTGTCATCCCCGCTTCGCACTTCGCCCACAAAGGTGCAGACCCCGCCCAAGCCGGGATTAGCGTTGGTGAACGGCCCGATCAGCGTTCCCGGAATGAACATGTCGGTAAGGAGCCGGACGTCTTTCATAGTGCGAGGGCCGCTGGACTTCAGCCGCCCGAAACCGGCGGGAGCAAAGCGACTTCGTCCCCATCCATGGCGTTGAGATCGGTCTTCTCGCCCAAGACTTTGCCCGCGCACGCGACGTTCACGCGTTCTTCGCCCAATTGCGCGGCAACTTCAGGCCCGACGACATCGAGCAAGCCCGCCCAATCCAGCGGGCCTTCGACTTCGCGCGAGGGAGCGCCCGCAAGATCGCGCAATGGCCCGAGAAAAAGGATCTTCACGGCCATCGCCTAGCCTCCCGTCATCGACATGTGGCGTGGCAGATGGGGCGCAGCGCCGCGTTCGTCCATGCGGAAATGGTGCTTTTCCGGTTTGATCTTCAGCGCCCGATCGAGCGCGTCTGCCACTTGGTTGTCGGGATCAGCGGAGCGCAAAGCCGCGCGAAGGTCGACACGTTCCGAACCGCCAAGGCAGGGATAGAGTTGCCCCGTCGCGGTTACGCGCAAGCGGTTGCATCCCTCGCAGAAATTGCCGGTGTGCGGGGTGATGAGGCCCAGGCGTCCGCCCGTTTCCGCGATATCCCAATACCGCGCCGGACCGCCCGTGTTGGCGTCGGTGGGTTGGAGCGTCCAGCGCTGTTCCAGCCGCGATTTCACCTGATCAAGCGGGAGATACTGGTCGAGACGCTCCTCTTCGACGTCGCCCAGAGGCATCACTTCGATCAGCGTGACATCGTGACCATCCGAGTGCGCCCATGCAATGAGATCCTCGATTTCATCTTCGTTCACGCCTTTGAGCGCCACCGCGTTGAGTTTCACCTTCAGGCCCGCGTCCTTGGCCGCGGCAATCCCCTCAAGCACCTGCGGCAGCGCGTCGCGCCGAGTCAGCTCAGCAAATCTGGCCGCGTCCAGTGTGTCGAGCGAGATGTTGACCCGCTCGACGCCAGCTCTGGCGAGATCGTCCGCGTGGCGATCCAACTGCGTGCCGTTGGTGGTGAGCGTGAGTTCCCTTAGGCCGCGGCCGTCATCGCCTCCGCCGCGCGAGACCAGATGGCGTCCCAGCGCGCGGAACAGATCGACGATATCTTTGCGCACCAACGGCTCACCGCCGGTGATCCGAATCTTGTTCACGCCGCGCGCGATGAAGCCAGTCGAAAGATCATAAAGCTCTTCGAGGCTCAGCACTTCTTTGCGCGGCAGAAAGGTCATGCGTTCAGGCATGCAATAGGTGCAGCGCAGATCGCAGCGATCCGTCACCGACAGACGCAGATAGGTGATGCGGCGCTGGAAAGCGTCGACCATCGGCACGGCGGACGGCTTGGACAGATCCAATCGATCGGGCGAGCGAGAGACTTTCAGCTCAGTCATGCGCTTGAACATAGTGCCCCGTAACGCCGGGCGCATCCCTCAAAAACGTCAGGACCGTGTTCAACGCTTCGCCATTGGCTCCGGCTGCGATGTTGACCCGCTTGGGCGTGTAGGCGCGCGCCAGATCGCCCGCAATGGCCCGACGCCAGGCGTCGTGTTCGCTCGTAGCGGGGGGCAAAACAATGGTCAGCGAGGAGACGCCCTCGCCTTCCAGTTCCGATTTCACGGATTCAAGACTGTCGCGCATGAAGGCCGCGTGCGCTTCGAGAGGATTTAGGCCAAGAGCCTGAGCGCCTGCGGGGCATTCAACATGCTTGCCCTGGCTCATCAATCCGCAGGCCTTTCGCGATGCATCGTGATGCCGATTTTTTCGTTGGCTTCAGCGATGGCGAGCTTGATGATCTTCACCGTCACCGCCTGAACGCGTCGGTCCTGCACAAACAGCGTCTCGCAAATGTGATCGGCCACCGCTTCGATTAGCTTGAAATGGACACCCGGCGGCAGCCCATCGGACGCGGCGTGCTTTAAGTCCATGTAGTTCTTGCTCGCGTCGAGCGGCGTATCGGGATCGTAGCGATCCGCAATATCGTAGCGCGCCTGCACCGTGATGCGCAGCGGCTGGGGCTTGCCCGTTTCTTCGGAGTAAATGCCGGTAAGGACATCCACCTCAAGATCGGCGACTTCGAGAAGGAGAGAATCGGTTTGTGTCATCGTCTTGCGGCGCTTAGCGCGGATTGCTCCACCGTGCGAAGATCGCTGTGGGGAGAAGCCGCGCCTTTTCCCCCTCCTCGCGTACCGTCAGATCGCCATGTTCGATAACGCCGGGCAGGTTTGCGAGCGCTTCATCCAAGAGACCGGCAATCGCCACACTGCTCATGCGCACCGCATAAACGGTGAGAAACAGGAAACGGCTATCCGCGTCGAGCAGTTTGGCGCAGTCCGCGATGAGGCCTGGTAATCCCTCTTCCAAACGCCACGTCTCCGTCTTCGGCCCCCGCCCGAATTTGGGCGGATCGAGGATAATGCCGTCGTAGCGGTTTCCCCGTCGCAACTCGCGCGCGGTGAACTTCGCGGCGTCGTCCACCAACCAGCGGATCGGGCGGTCTTCCATCCCGGATAACGCCGCGTTTTCCCGCGCCTGCGCCACCGACTTCTTGGACGCGTCAACATGGGTAACCGGGCCGTATTCGCTGAGCGCCAAAGTGCCCAACCCGGTGTAGCCGAAGAGGTTCATGGTGCTGGCGTCGGTGCGGCCCACCAATTGATCGCCCATCCAGTCCCACACCGGCGCCATGTCGGGGAAGAACTGCAGGTGGCGAAAGGGCGTCGGCTGCGCGCAAAAGCGCACATGGTTCCAACTGAGCGTCCAATCGGCAGGTGGGGCTTCCGGCTCCATAACCCAGCGCCCGCCGCCATCTTCGTCTGAGCCCGGCACGAACTCGCCCGAAGCCTTCCACTCAGCCAAACGCGGCTGCCACATGGCTTGCGGCTCGGGTCGGATAAAGGCGTGCGGGCCAAAGGACTCGAATTTGCGGCCCGAGCCGCTGTCGAGCAGGCGATATCCGTCCCACCCTTCACATTCCATCAGGATGGGCTCGCGCCGCAGCTGCGCCATCAGGCGGGCGAAGCCTCAGTCCGGCCAGCGGCGTTTTCCAAAACAAAGTCGCGCGCGGCTTCGTAATCGCCCGAAATCTCGCTGAAGGCTTCTTCACGGCCAAAAAGATCGCCCACGCGCGTCGGGAGGCCGGGGCGTACGCCCACGGCGCGTTCCACCGCGTCGGTAAACTTGGCCGGGTGCGCGGTCGCCAAGGTAACAATAGGAACGCCGCGATCCAGCGTGCCGTCTTTGTAAAGTGCGCGGCTTGCGTGCAGGCCAACCGCAGTGTGCGGATCGATCACCTGCGCGGTGTGGCGATGCGCCCATTGCATCGCGCGGGTGGTCGCTTCGGGATCAGCGCTGGCGCTAGCAAAGATGGCCGCGGCGTTCTCACGCTGGCTGTTGGTCAGTTGCATCGCGCGGCTTTCTTCAAAGCTCTGCATTTGCGCCGCCATCGCCGCGCCATCGCGCCCGCCCGCGTCAAACAACAGGCGCTCAAAATTCGAGCTTACCTGAATGTCCATCGAAGGCGTAATCGTAGGCGTCACCCCGCCTGCGGAGTAGTCTCCATCTTTGAGCGCGCGGTGGAGGATATCGTTGATGTTGGTTGCGACGATCAAACGCTCAATCGGTAACCCCATCCGGTTGGCCACGTAGCCTGCAAACACATCGCCAAAATTGCCCGTCGGCACGCTGTAGGCCGCTGCCCGCTCGGGCGCGCCCAATTGCAGGCCTGCGTAGAAGTAATAGACCACCTGTGCCATCAACCGCGCCCAGTTGATCGAGTTTACCGCGCCCAAGTTTAGCACCGTGTTGACCTCGATGTCGCCAAACATGCGCTTCACGTGGCGCTGAGCGTCGTCAAAGCTTCCCTCAATCGCGAGATTATGGACGTTTGGCGCGCGCACCGTCGTCATCTGTCGACGCTGGACCTCGCTCACACGGCCCTTGGGGTGGAGCATAAAAATCTCGACCCGTTCGCGCCCGGCGACTGCGTTGATCGCCGCTGAACCGGTGTCCCCGCTGGTCGCGCCCACGATGGTGAGCCGTTGGTCGCGGCGAGCAAGAAAGGTCTCGAACAGGTGGCCGAGCAATTGCAACGCCACGTCTTTGAAGGCGAGCGTGGGGCCGTGAAAGAGCTCTAACAGCCAGTGCGTTTCGTCGAGCTGCACTAGCGGGGTCACCGCCTTGTGCCCAAAATCGCCATAGACCGTCTTGCACAGCGCCGAGAGCTCTTCTTGCGTAAGGCTTCCCGCTACAAACGGAGCCATCACGCGCGCGGCTAGCTCGTGATAGGCAAGCCCACGCATATCGGCGATCTCTTGCGCGGTGAAACGCGGCCATGCGCTTGGCACATAGAGCCCACCATCGCTGGCGAGCCCGGCGAGCGTGGCCCCTTCAAAGTCAAGCGTGGGCGCGCTTCCTCGGGTGGAGATGTATTGCATAGGCGAAGCGGGTTAGACGTGGCGGGCGCGGCGAGCAAGATTGACGCAGCGTCAGGTTTTTCTTCCGGCGCGTGATCGCACAGCGAAGCCGTAAATCACCAGCGCCGTGATCGCGAAGAAAAACCATTGGCCGGCGTAGGCCCAGGATGAGTTGCGATACTCCTCGGGATTGGGCGCCTGAGAAGGCAGCAGGCCAGCTTTGGGCTCGCTGGCCACGATCATGGCCGGACGGCGGGCGCCGCCCGAAAACATGCGCTCCAAAGCGCTGCGATCATCCGGCGACTCCTTGGCCACGCCTTCTACGGGGCCGCCCTGCCACCGCGAGACCTCTGCGGGATCCTTGGCCACGCCGATCTGGACCTGAAACACCTGCCCGGTGGCCGCGTCCGTGCAAGAGGCGATCTGGCGCCAGCCCGTGCGTCCGGCGGCGTCCTTGCCGCCCGAAACGTCGATGCCCGTCACCGCGTCGCACTCCGCGCGAAGGCGGCGGTAGAGGTATTCCTCATTGGTGGCGTCGGCAAAAGGATAATCGATCACGGGAAGCGCGGGCCGTTCTTCCATCGCTTGCTTCAAGCGGTCTTTCTCCTGCGCTCGGCCAATCTGCCAGAAGCCCAGCGCAACCATGATGGCGGCGGCCACGACCACAAGGATAGTTGGCAGGATGGGTAGACGCCTCAGCATGGTCTTACGATCAAGAACTCAGGAAATGCCGATAGACGCTTGCCGTCTTGAAAAGACGCAGCGCGGCCAACACCGAAGCGACAGTTAGCGGGGCCCACACGACCACTTGGAACCACAGCGGCGGGCGAAGAAACTCTTCGACCGCCATAGCCACAGTGATCAAGAGCGCAGCGATTACGATGGTCAAAAGCCCCGCCAAACGGCCACCGCGCTCCAGCGCCGCGAGCTCTTGGCCGCACGCCGGACACTGGCCCGCGACCCGCGCGGGCGCTTCAAAAAGCGTGGGCGCCCCACAATTGGGACACAAACCGAAAAGGGCAGCCTGGAGAAGCCCAGACTGCCCTTTCGATGGATCGGGAACCGGGTTCCCCTGCATTAGTGGACGGGCGCGCCCCAGCCGCCCCACACATACACAGCGACGAACAGGAACAGCCATACGACGTCGACAAAGTGCCAGTACCACGCCGCCGCTTCGAAACCGAAGTGTTGGCGCGGTGTGAAGTGACCTTTATAGGCGCGGAACAGGCACACCGCGAGGAAGATCGTGCCGATCAGCACGTGGAAACCGTGGAAACCGGTCGCCATGTAAAATGCCGAGCTGAACGTGTTGCCGCCAAAGCTGAACGGCGCGACGCTATACTCATACGCCTGAATGAAGCTGAAGATCGCGCCCAGCGCGATCGTCGCCCAAAGCCCCTGCTTGAGGCCGACGCGATCACCGTGGATCAGCGCGTGGTGCGCCCACGTCACCGTTGTGCCCGAGCACAACAGAATGATGGTGTTGAGCAGCGGAAGCTGGAACGCGTTGAGCACTTCCATACCGCTGGGGACACGGTCACCAAGCTCGGTCACGCCCTGCGAGAGGAACAGGTTGGTCGTCTCATCGCCGCCTTCGCCGTGGAAGAATTCAAGCGGCGCGGGGAAGAGAGTGAAATCGAAGAACGCCCAGAACCAGCCGACGAAGAACATCACTTCCGAGGCGATGAACAGGATCATGCCGTAACGCATGTGGAGCTGCACGATCGGCGTGTGATCGCCCCGCTGCGCTTCGATCACAATGTTGCGGAACCACATGAAGAAGGTTGCGATCAAACCGGCCAAACCAGCCCACATGGTCACAGGTCCGGCCACGCCGAACTGGTCAGGGTGGAAGCTTAGAACCATACCGCTGGTGAAAGTCAGCGCTGAGAGCGAGCCGATCAACGGCCAGATATCCGGCTCTAGGATGTGATAGTCGTGGTTTACTTGTCCGCCCATTGTGCGTCTTCCCGTTTTGATCCCGTCCCTTTCGGGCACTTTACCTAGTTTTGGCTGCGGTCCAGGCCCATAGTTACGGGCTCTTTCGCGCGGTGAAAAGTGTAACTGAGCGTGATTTGCTCGACGTCAGCCATGAATTCGTCTTCGAGGATGGCCGGGTCGACGTAATAGACGACCGGCATGTTGACCTGTTGCCCCGGCTCCAGCGTCTGCTCGGTGAAGCAGAAGCACTGCACCTTGTGGAAATAGAGCCCCGCTTGAGCGGGCTCCACATTGAATGTGGCGGTGCCCGTAATGGTCGAGGGGCCATCGTTGCGCGCAACGTAGACCGCCATATCGCGCTCGCCGATCGTGACCGTGTCGGTCGCCTGCGCGGGCTTGAAGCTCCAGGGCACATCAATCGCCGTGGACCCATCAAAGCGGATCGACATAGTTTTGCCGGTAGCCAAAGCCGCCGCGTTCGCCGCATCGCTCGCGGTCGCAACCTGCGTGGTGCCGCCAAAGCCGGTGACCTGACAGAACAGACGGTAAAGCGGGACCGAGGCAAATCCAAGGCCCACCATCGCCGCCGCCAGCGCCAGAGCCATCAGCCCGGTGCGCGCGTTGCGACGTTGGGTCGCGGCGTCAAGCGTGGCCACACTCGCCATCACTGCGACCCCAGCCGCGCGATGGTGATGGCGTAAAACAGGATCACAAAGAACAGAAGCGTACCAGCAACGACGAGATTTCGGCTGCGTTGACGACGCTTGAATTCGGCTTCTTCATCGGGCGTCATCAAAGCAGCCCCCCGCCGAACAAGCCCGGACCAATGAAGCCAGCGCTTTCGAGCGTACGATCCGCGACCAGCGCGGCGAACAGAACGAATAGATAGACGATGCTGAATTTGAACAGGCGGATTTCCTCCGCCATCGGATCACCTTCGCCCATCACCGCGTCGCGGCGCGCAACGGGCAGAGCCAGAGCGATGAACAGGAGCGAGAGAGCAACAGCGGTGGTGCCGTAGATCCAGCTTGTCCCGCCGATAAGCCAGGGAGCGATCGTGAATGGCGCAAGCAGAAGCGTGTACACCCAAATATGGTTGCGCGTTGTTCGCTCGCCCGCGACGACGGGCAGCATCGGAATGCCGACCTTGGCGTAATCGGTCTTCACAAACAGCGCGAGCGCCCAGAAATGCGGCGGCGTCCACATGAAAATGATCGCGAACAGCAGGATCGGCATAGCGGTCACTTCGCCCGTCACCGCGACCCAACCGATCAGCGGGGGAAACGCGCCCGCGCCGCCACCGATGACGATGTTCTGCGGCGTACGCGGCTTGAGCCACATCGTATAAATAACGGCGTAGTAGATGATCGCGGTCAGCAGCAGCGCGGCAGCGAGCCAGCCGATCGCCACGCCCATCAGCAGCAACGAGACGCCCGACAGGAACATGCCGAAGTCGCGCGCGTCGTCGCGATGGATGCGACCGCCGGGCAAAGGCCGGTTGGCGGTGCGCTTCATCCCCGCGTCAATGTCGGCTTCCCACCACTGGTTGAGGACCGCCGATCCGCCGGCGCCCATGGCGATCGCCAGAACGGCGGTGAAGCCAAGGACCGGATGAATGGTGCCCGGAGCCGCCAACAGACCGCAAATCGCAGTGAAGATCACCAGCGTCATAACACGCGGTTTGGTCAGCGCGAAGAAGTCGCGCCATTCCGCAGGGAGCGGAACAGAACGCACGGCCTCACCGCCCTGCAACAGGGCGCGGTCTGGCGTGGAGGATGGGCTCGTGCTCATGGTTTCGCTACGTATCTTCGTCTTCAAAAAGGAGCGCACCCTTTCAGGCGCGCTCCCCCGGTTTCTTGTAACCTTCCCCAAAGGCGGGGTTGGCCACCGGCTCACTCAGCGGGCTGAGCGCCGGCGGGCATGTGATTGTGGTAATCGTGGTGGTCCTCGATCACCGGGAGCGTTTCAAACTGGTGGAACGGCGGCGGGCTCGACAGTGTCCATTCCAGCGTCGTCGCGCCTTCACCCCACGGATTGCCTTCCGCCTTGCGGCCCGCCAGCAGCGCGTAGCCAATGTTCACGAAGAACACCAAGGTGGAAGCGGCCATGATGACGTAGCCGTACGAGCTGATCTCGTTCCAATAGGCAAACGCTTCCGGATAGTCGGGATAACGACGCGGCATGCCGTTCATCCCCAGGAAGTGCTGCGGGAAGAAGATCACGTTCACGCCGACGAAGAACGCCCAGAAGTGAATGTGGCTGAGCAGTTCGGAGTGCATCCGGCCGCTCATCTTTGGGAACCAATAGTAGAACCCAGCGAACATCGAGAACACCGCGCCCATCGAGAGCACGTAGTGGAAGTGCGCAACCACGTAATAGGTGTCGTGCAGGTTGTCGTCGATGCCGCCATTGGCAAGCACCACGCCCGTCACACCGCCGACGGTGAACAGGAAGATAAAGCCCAGCGACCAGACCATCGGCGATTTGAATTCGAGGCTG
>JBCDAE010000007.1:0-109900 GCA_039186235.1 Pseudomonadota bacterium
TCCAAGGTGATCGGTTTCTCGGAGAACTTACGAATGGAGATCGCGGTGCCGCGCAGCGACAGCGGCGGAACGATGACGTTCACACGCGAGCCGTCTTTCAAGCGGGCGTCGGCGAGCGGCGTCGTCTGGTCAACGCGGCGGCCAACCTGGTTCACGATCCGCTGAGCGATCTGGAAAAGGTGCTGTTCGTCGCGGAACCGGATCGGCGCGATGACGAGCTTACCCTTCTTTTCGATGTAGGTCTGCTCGGGCCCGTTGACCATGATGTCGGAGACGTCGGGGTCGTTCAGGAGCTCTTCGAGCGGCCCGAAGCCCAGCAGTTCGTCGATCAGAACCTTCTCAAGCGCAAACTGCTCGCGGCGGTTCAGCGTGACCTTAAGCTCGGCCAGCACTTCCATGATGATCGGACGGAATTCTTCGCTCAGCTCTTCTTTCGAGAGCGTCGCGGCGGCTTCCGGGTCCACACGTTCCAGCAGGCGCGGGAGCACCTGTTCTTTGATTTTGTGGACGCTGGCTTCGAAACCGCCCGCTTCGCTTTGCGCGCTTTGAACGGCGGCGGCGCGTTCGGCGAGCCGGTCCATCGCGTCGGCCGTGCTGCCTTTGCTAGGCGCGGCGGGAGCGGCGGAAGGCGCTGGGGAAGCTTCGGGCTTTTCCGCGTCATCGGGAAGTGGGGGAAACCGGTCGCCGCCCTTGGGTTGTTCAGGGGCGCGGCCGCCGCCTTTCATTGGGCGCGCAACGCCAAAAGCGGGCCGGCCACCCGGCTTTGTCCCCGCAGCGTTACCCTTTTTCCCAAATGCACTCATACCAAGCCCCCGGGCTTAATTTATCTTGTAGCGTCGCTTGCCGATGGCAAACCGCGCCTCTCGAAAGGTGGTGAATAGAATGGAAACCTTATCTTTTCCCTAAAGGGCAGGAATCCGGTCGGGCTCCCTTTACTCAACACGCTCGCGCCACTTCAAAACGATCCAGGGCACGCGATCGGGCGCAAACTGGGCGCGACTGTGTCGATCGAAATAGGGTGGCATATGATCGCCGACGATAAGGATATCGGTCGGCGGGAAGTCGTCTTGAAGCAGCTCGCCGGCCAAGGCGTTGTCGACCGTGTCCCAGATGGCAAACTGTCGGCAGATCATCGGGTATTCGTCCGCGAGCTTTTTCGAAACTCGTTTGCAATTCTCGGTTTCCAGGTTGCCTTCGAGCGGAACGGGCAAGTGGGCGTTCACCGTCAGCCAATAGATGAACTGAGGCGCGTTAGTGCTCTTGAGTTGGTCGGCAATCTGCTGAGGGATGTCCCGGTCGCACGCGCCCGGAAAGACCCCGCCGCATTTGGACGCGCCCCGCTCGACGAGGTCGTCCCGAAATGCGGTCTTTTCAAAACCGATATTGGGATACCAGAGGTGCCGGTCGAAGAAGGTGCCTTCAAAGCTGTGATAGGCTGTTGTTGGCACGCCTGATTGGGCCAACTTCGCAGGCAGGCATGTGTCGTCTCGTTCGGACGTGAGAGCGTGATACTCGCCCCAACGGCCGCACAATTCGCGGATCTCGCCCGCGGTTGTCGAGCCGAAATAGGTTGTTGTGCCGGACGAGACTTCGAACCGCCTCGCCACATCCCTATCTTGAAAACGCGCGAAGAGCAGGCGGCTCATTTCTTCATTGTCTGTGGGAACGCCGAGCGATTCCACCATGATAATTACGAGATTGCGATCAAGTGGCGAGGTCCCATCGGGAACGCCGGCTTGCTCAATCGCGGATTCAAACGGCGCGTTTGCATTGGGCACTCGCTTGTAATGCCCGCGCATACCCATACCCATGTAGAAGTCGAAAGCGGCCAGAGCCAAAGTGACGACGACCGCAATACCGATCATCTTGCTGCTTTCGAATGCCGTCGAACGGCGAAGGGCCACGCACGCAAGGCCGGTCAAGGTAAGGACAATAACGCTTCCGACGGTGTATTCGAGCGATTGCCCAAAGTTCAGCTCAGAGAAAAAGAGCACCGAGTGCGCGAGCGAATTGATGCCCAGGTTAAAGAGGCCCGCGATGTACGAAAGCACCGAATAGGCCATGGCGGCTATGAAAGCGCTGCATTGGGTCAAATATGACCGGTTGCGAACCAGCAAGCCGATCACAGCAAACAGCACAATCTCCGAATATCTGGGCGGAGAACCGAAGACATAGGTGATTGCGAACCCCGCGTTGGCAAGGAAAACCCATACCAAGACCCAGTTCTTGAGCGCCTGCCAGTCGCCTGGCGTTGTGAGATCCAAGCGGGTATTCCCAGGTTTCGCTTGGGCAAGCGTGTAAGCCATGGTTCGATGAATCTCCTAGTCCAGCGCCTGTCGCTAGCAACGCAAAGAAGCTATGAAGAAGAGAGGTTAGTGCGGCGTTAAAGATCGAGCCGCCGATGGGGCCCGTTCGGCATTCTCAGCCCATCGAAAGCGGTAGGAGTAAGGGCCGAGGTGATCTAGTCGGCTTCTTTGAGGGCAATATGCCGCGCAAGGCTCGTGATGGTCTCGGACTGCGAGCGCAGCTTTATGTGCAGCTTCAAGATGAGGAAGAGGCTCAGCAGAATCCACAGATAGATGATGAGGTCAGCCCCTCGACCGATGCCCACGAGTTTGGCAACGACGCTAGTCGTGTCAGGCGACCAGATTGCGACAAACCCGCCAATGACAGTGAAGAAAAAGCCAACCCGGAAAAAGACTGAACTCTTGCCAAGGCTTACAATGTAAAACAGACAGACCAACAGGCCTGCCGACAATATGAATTGAGCAATCATAGCTGGAGCCTCGCTGCAATAAGGTCACGAAGGATCTTAAAGGAATCGCTGAACTTCTGACCCTTCTCGCGTGAGTATTCTGTGTAGGCGATTGTCACGGGCACTTCGATGAAAGACCAGTTCTCTCGACCAATGCGTGAAAGGATTTCCGACGCATGGGCCATGCGGTTCTGCCGTATATGCAGCCCTTGAGCGGCCTTTGCGGTGAACACCCTGAGGCCATTGTGGCAGTCTGTTAGTTCCAGGCCCGTGGTAAACTTTGTGAAGAGTGTTGCGGCCTGCAACAGCCAGCGTCGCGACGAGTGCATATCGATTGTATCGCCCAGAAAACGGCTGCCCAAAGCGACGTCGGCTTCGCTCTCCTTCAAGCGTTGGATCATTTGGGGCACATCTTCGATCTGATGTTGCCCGTCAGCGTCGAACGTAACGATATGCTCTGCGCCCCGGCTCAAGGCATATTCGATACCCGTTTGCAGCGCGGCTCCTTGGCCCATGTTAAAAGGATGGCGCAATACCTTTGCGCCCGCCTCTTTGGCCTTCGCGGACGTGTTGTCGGCCGACGCGTCATCGACAACGACAACGTTCGGGAACATCGTCGCAACCTCGTTGACTACCTTCGCAATCATCGTGCCTTCGTTATAGGCAGGAACAACGATCCACACATGTGTGTAGGTGGTGAAGACTTCATGCCGCATCGAGAGCCCTTTGCGTAATGACGACACCGGCACAGATGAAAAGGATGCCGATAAGGTAGGTGAAATTGAGCTTCTCGCCCAGAAGGATCCAGGCAAGCATCGGAGTGAAAACGAATGACAGCGCCACAAAAGGATACGCGGCGCTTAGTGGTAGTTCGCGGACGATGAGCAACCAAACGACGGCGAGAGCGGCGTAGAGGCCAAACGCAGAGACCAGCATCGGCTCCAGCGCTCGTTGCAGAACGGTTTGATCGGGCGTGATACGTTCAGAGGCCAATTTGAAGAGTATCTGGCCTATGCCCACCATCAAGGGGTAGACAATGAGAACAACCCAGAGGACGCGCGTCATTGCTGAGCCCCTCTGATCGACACAGAGACAATCTCACCATTGCGATGATAGGATTTTGAAGGACCAAGAAGTTTTAGATCCGCGACCACCTGTGGATCGAGGTCCGCAACGGCAAACGCGGCATGAGTCGCCCCCCAACGCTCGATAAGAGCTCGTCGTTCGGCTTTTGTGGTATTCTTCGCGAAGAACAGATCGGTTGCCTGTTGCCGCTCGATCAGGCTCGGCGCGACGGGCTCAGGACGTGGGATGGAAACGACCCGGCGACCGCTCGACTGCAATGGATAAACGATCGCCTCTGTCGCGAAAGTGACCGAGCCTGGAGGAAGATCGCTCTCCATCGCATTTGCGAAGGTCATCAAGCGCCCAAATTCTTCACGAACGGTGAATTCGTCAATTCTCGGATCGAAGGCTTTTACAAGTCCCGCAACTATGAACCCGCACACTAGTAGGCCGATTAGCGGCTTCGTCTTTTCGTTAGTTTTCCCATAGTCAAACTCTAGTAGAGTCCAGACTGTGGCCAGTTGTAGATAAAGAATGATGGCCGGCGTAAATCGGTGTGCAATTGACGCTTCGGCAGCGTGCAAAACCAAAAAGGAAACGACGAAGAAGAGAAGTGGGACCAGAATTTCCCAGCGTATTCCCCCAGTCTTATCTCGCAAGCCCGCCAGGCCAATCAACGAAGGGACCAGCAGCATGAATGGGAATATGATTGTCTGGAGGTCAGGCGCTGGCGTGATCCACCGCGGGTCCGATGCAGAGATGACGACCGCCAGAGGATTGAAGTAGGGCCATGAAAGTGAAAGGAGACCGCCAAGGAGCAAAGATCCCACGATGATCATCTTGCTCTTCGCTTCGGCTGTGCGATGGAACAGCGCAAAGCACCCGGTGCCGACCAGCATTACAAAGCCACCGAATTGATGCGTAACAATAGTGATCGCGCAAACGATGGCTAGCAGCGCGGCATTGCGCCGTATCTTGCCTTGATCTTTTAGGGCGGTCAGACAGATATACCAAGACAAGATGCCAAGGATTAGAGCCTGCGTCGCCGGATATCCTGCGCTGCTCAGGAACGTTGCGAAGTTATGGAAGCCGACATGCCCGCGCTGTATCCCCCAACCAAACAGCATCACCGCAAGAAAAACGATAGGCGCGTATTCGGATTGATAACTGCGCTTGGCGAAAAGCCAGCACACTGCGCAAAAGGCGATGCAGTTGACCGCCGCCATGTAATTGAATGCCCAGAAAGGTGAGACGCCAAAGAACCTGGCTAAAAGCGCCGTGAGGATATTCAACGGTGTGAAATAGCGGGACGGTTCCTCGGTCGGAATGTGCGGATTGGAGGGATTGAATGGATGTGCAATCAGTTCACGCAGAACGGCCAAGTGGTGCCAAGTGTCGCGATGGGGTGTTTCGAAACCAAACGGATCGACGACGTAGAATCCGATCGGCACGGAAAAAACCAGCGCGCAAAAGATGAGATAGACAAGGTCAGGGCGCGCAAGGAGCTCGCCTTTCTTAGCCAGATTCGGAAAAGGTAACGTGGCACTTTGCATGGCCCGCTCCCTATTCTGACTAAGGTTAATTTTTCGTTTTCTATTGCTGGCTTGCGGTGGGAAAAGATGGTTTACCAAAGATTAAGTGGTTGACCTCTAGTTGGACATAACAGTCGGCTTCCGACTTCAGCTAGAAGAGTGCTTTCAGACAATGACCCACGAACAACCCTCGACTGTGTCCTTGGAACGCTTGGTGCCGGGAACATTGAAAGATGACGATGCAACGGGCCGCGAGACCATGCAGCTCCATCTTGATCGGTATTATTTCGCGCAGCGATTTATAACGTCCGGACGCGTTCTCGATTGCGCTTGCGGAGTAGGATACGGCTCGGCCATCCTTGCTGCGTCAGAGGCCGGTCCACGCCTTGTAAAGGGAGTGGACATCGACGCGAAGGCTGTCAGTTACGCCACTCAAAACTACACAGCATCCAACCTGATCTTTGACCAAGGCGACGGAACGGCGCTTGCTGATGCGGAAGGGTTCGATACGATTGTTTCGCTAGAGACTGTTGAACATGTTCCAGACCCGAAAGCGTTGCTCGCGAACTTCGAAAGCCTTCTGAACCCAGGGGGAACCTTGATCGCGTCTGTTCCCGTAACCCCTTCGGTAGACGTCAACCCGTACCACTTACATGATTTCACCAAGAGGTCGTTCAGGGGCTTAGGCGCCGATCTCGGCCTAATCGAAATCGACTCGATGGACCAAGTGCAGCCGTACGATCCTTTTGCGATTGCCACTGGCAACGAGGCACGATTGGAGGATATGCGCGATAACCTGTTGGGGTACTATTTCACACATCCAATGGCCGCTTATCTTCGCGTCAAGTCGACATTGGTGGACGGCTTCTGCAATAAATACCTCACCCTAGCTTGGTCGAAACCCAGTTAGGTTCTGATTTGAGCGATGAGCCATCGCTGCGGGTCCGAGACCGTGAATTGGTATGTCCGTGGAAAAGCACAGACCAAGTTTGGAACGAGCGATCTGCCAAGAGATCAAGACGGTGCACCCCGAAACCGCATAACGGGTTCCGGAGAGGATCTGCTGCCAGTGCAAGGTCAGAACGCCTTGTGCAAGCCAGGATTCTTGGCCAAGGCTCGGCGTAAGCTTACTTACGAAGGGATCTCCAAAAGGCATGTGCGGCATCATCGGTATAGTAAGCGAAACGCAGGTGGCAGACCGTCTGGTGGATGGCCTTCGCCGGATGGAGTATCGCGGATATGACAGCGCAGGGGTTTGCACGGTTGACGACGGCGCGCTGGTGCGCCGTCGCGCCGAAGGCAAGCTGAGCAACCTCGTCGAGCTTCTCCATTCCGATCCTGCCAATGGTGTGATTGGCATTGCTCATACGCGTTGGGCGACGCATGGAGCGCCAACAGCCCAGAACGCCCACCCGCACGCGACGGACGAAGTCGCAATCGTCCACAACGGCATCATCGAGAACTTCAAAGAGCTGCGAAAAGAATTGGCCGCCCAAGGACGCCAATTCCAAAGCGAAACCGACAGCGAAGTCGTTGCGCATCTTGTTTCCAGCCGGATTGAAGCGGGGCTTGGCCCGGAAGACGCGGTTCGAGAAGTCTTACCGCGACTACGGGGTGCCTTTGCGCTTGCCATCACCTTTCGGTCGCACCCGGATCTTCTGATCGGTGCTCGGTTGGGCTCGCCGCTTGTTGTAGGCCACGGCCAGGATGAGATGTTCCTCGGATCCGACGCGCTGGCGCTTGCGCCGCTGACCCAGCGTATCACTTATCTCGAAGAGGGCGACTGGGTGGTTGTCCGTCAGCAAAGCGCGCAGATTTACGATTTGAGCGGACAGCCCGTTGATCGACCGGTTCAAACGTCGGGTGCTTCGGCTGCGGCGGTGGAAAGGGGCAACTATCGCCACTTCATGCAGAAAGAGATTTTTGAGCAGCCCACCGTGGTGGCGCAGACTCTTACCTCGTATCTGCGCCGTGAAGATAACTCAGTTGCCTTGCCTCAGTTCGATTTCGATATCTCTGGCGTCAAACGCCTGACCATAGTGGCGTGCGGTACTTCGTTTTACGCCGCGATGGTCGCCAAATACTGGTTTGAACAGTTCGCGCGCGTGCCGGTCGATATCGATGTGGCGAGCGAGTTCCGTTATCGCGAGCCAGTGCTTGAAGAAGGCGGTCTGGCGCTCTTTATCTCGCAATCCGGCGAAACGGCTGACACCCTCGCCGCGCTGCGCCATTGCAAGGCTAACGGGCAAGTCATCGGCGTGGTCGTCAACGTGCCCACCAGCACGATGGCCCGAGAGGCCGATTTGCTGTTGCCGACCCATGCGGGTCCGGAAATCGGTGTGGCTTCGACCAAGGCGTTCACGTGCCAACTTGCGGTCCTTGCCGCGCTTGCGGCGCATATGGCGGTCAAGAAAGGTCGGCTCGATCGCGAAGCAGAAGCCGAAATCGTCTCGCACCTGCTTGAAGCTCCCGCGGCGCTTAACGCGGCGCTTGATCACGATGATGATATTGCCGCGATGGCGCCCTTGATCGCGCCAGCGCGCGACGTGCTCTATCTTGGGCGCGGGCAGGACTACCCGTTGGCGCTCGAGGGTGCACTAAAGCTAAAAGAAATCAGCTATATCCACGCCGAAGGCTACGCCAGCGGAGAAATGAAGCACGGCCCCATCGCGCTTATCGATGATGATGTGCCGGTGGTTGTGATCGCTCCATCAGGCCCGCTGTTTGAAAAGACGGTCTCCAATATGGAAGAAGTCCGCGCGCGCGGAGGGCAAGTGGTTCTGATCTCAGACGCCGATGGGCTTGAGCAGGCGGGGGAAGGGTGCCTTGCCACGATTGAGATGCCGGTTGTTCACCCGTTGATCGCTCCCTTGGTCTACGCTGTGCCTGTGCAATTGTTGGCCTACCATGTGGCGGTGGTTAAGGGGACCGATGTCGACCAACCGCGCAATCTGGCTAAGTCGGTGACGGTGGAGTGAGCGAGCTCATTCAAGTGAGCGGGGGTTGCCACTGCGGTGCGGTTCGCTTCGAAGCGTTCAGCGATCCCAACCCGACCTTGCTGGATTGCAATTGTTCGATTTGCGCCGCGTCGGGGTACTTGCACCTTTTCATCCCGCATGAGCGCTTTACACTACTCTCGGGCCAGGAACAGTTGACGAGTTATCGTTTCGGAAGTGGCGAGGCCGAGCACTTGTTTTGCAGAATCTGCGGGGTCAAGAGCTTCTACCAGCCAAAGTCGCACCCATCGTGTTGGAGTGTGCATTTGAACTGTCTGGATGACCCAAGCCTGCTTAATCCCGAGATCGTTCCTTTTGACGGTCGAAACTGGGAAAAGGCGGCCGCCCGCGAAGGCTTGCGCTAGGCCAAAATACCTCCTGAATTCAAAAGCTAAAGCCGAGAATTCCGGATCCATCCAAAGCCAATCGACGTCCGGATTGCTTTACCACGCACTAACCTTTGATCGGTAACAGTGCGAAGCGTGAAGAAGCACGTCGCCCCTGCCCAGGACGCTCCGAGCCGCCTGACCTTTGCCGCCGTCCTTGGCTTGACCGGCCAAAGCGATAGCCGGTGGGCGAAACTGCGCGGGTTACAGTACTCAGCGCTCTCAAGCGTTACGTTTCTGCGCGTCTTCGGCCACGCCGTCCTGTCTCTCTTCGTTATTCAGGTCTATATGGATAGCGCGTCCGCGGCCATGCTGTTTGGATGGATGCTCCTGCTAGTTGGGGTCCATTTTGTTGGCGCTCGGTTTGATCACACCTTGGTCGACGTCGATCGCCGAAAAATCACTCGGCGCGAGTTTTTTCGACAAACGCTCACCTCCGTTCTGTCCGGTCTGCTATGGGGTGGGGCGGTGTTGGTGTTGGGTCCAATGGGGCCCGTCTCCAGTCTTGTGGCTTTGCTCGTTGTCATAGCCATTTTGGTCTCGAGTTCGATACACTTCCGGACTTCGGCGCCTCTCGGGACCGTGCTGTTCGGATGGACAACTGGCGCTTGCGTAATGGTCCACCTTGCGTCGCAGGACTACTGGTATGCCATGGCTGCCACCGGCGCATTCGTGATTTGTTCAAGCATCGGTGCGGTCCAGGCAGGGCAGACTTACCTCGAAGGTCGGTTGTGGCAGGACGCTAACGCCGAAAAAGATGAGGTGGTGTCGCTTCTTTTGCGGGAGTTTGAAGAGAACGAAGCGGACTGGCTTTGGGAGGTCGACACCCATCGTCGCTTGAGAGGGGTAAGCCCGCGATTTGCCTACGCGCTTGGCGCGACCGAGGAGGAGGTCGAGAGCAAGCCGCTGCTCGATTGCATTACTGGTCGAACGTGGGACGAGGGGCAATACCCCGAAAGCCTTCACGAACTTGCGGACAGACTAAAGAACCGAGAGAACTTCTCGAACCTGCTCGTGCAGGTTTCGATCAAGGGCGAAGCGCGTTGGTGGGAGCTTTCAGGCACGCCGATGCGCGACGATCGAGCCAAGTTCATCGGGTTCCGCGGAGTGGGATCCGATGTAACCCAGCGGCGCGAGTCTGATGAGAAGATCGCGTATCTTGCGCGGTTCGACACCCTCACGTCTTTGCCCAACCGTCTGCAGCTAACCGAAGCTTTGGGTGACGCCCTGCGCTACGCTGAACAGTGGCGCACGCGGTGTGCGTTGCTGATGGTGGACCTCGACCGGTTCAAGTCGGTCAACGATTCCCTGGGCCACATGACCGGTGACAAGCTGCTCGCGCAGGTTTCATCGCGCCTCCAGACGCTTATGGGCGACAACGCGATCTGCGGGCGGCTTGGCGGGGACGAGTTTGCGATAGTGATCCACGACGCCAGCGATGGCGATTACGTGCGCGATATGGCGCGGCGAGTGATTGATATCTTGTCTGAGCCCTACCAGGTCGATCAGCATACCCTCTATGTCGGGGCCAGCGTGGGTTCCGCCTACGGACCGCGCGACGGCTCAAGCGTCGAAGAGTTGATGCGCAACGCCGACTTGGCGCTTTATCGGGCTAAGGACATTGGCGGCGGAGGCCACTGCAAGTTCGAGCCTATGCTTCACGCCTCCGCGGAGGAAAGGCGCCAGTTAGAGGTGTCGCTGCGCAAAGCGCTTGGGCGCGACGAAATGGTGCTGCACTACCAACCGGTGGTCGACGCGCGGAGCGAGAGCATTGTGAGCTTTGAAGCTCTGGTGCGTTGGGACAGTTCGGATCATGGCTTCGTCAGCCCGGGAAAATTCATTCCCCTGGCTGAAGAAACCCGCTTGATTGTTCCGATCGGCAAATGGGTTCTGCGCCAGGCCTGCTTGGAAGCGCGATCATGGCCCGAACACATCAAGGTCAACGTCAACGTCTCACCCGAACAATTGCTGGAACCCGACTTTGCGCAGGAAGTGATTGACGCTCTGGCTGAAAGCGGGCTGCGGCCCGAGCGGCTGGAAATCGAAGTGACCGAAAGCATCTTCATGCGCGACGCCAGCGTGGCGCGCAACGCGTTGGAACAGGCGATGGCGCTCGGTTGCTCGGTGGCGCTCGATGATTTCGGCACGGGTTATTCCTCGCTCGGCTACCTTCGCAAGCTGAGCTTCTCCACGATCAAAGTCGATCGCACCTTCGTGCAAGGAGCCTCGCAAGGCAGCAATGAAAGTCTCGCGATCATCAACGCGGTGGTCGCGATGGCCAAAAGCCTGGATATGACGACCACGGCGGAAGGCGTGGAAACCGAGGAAGAAGCCGAACTGATCCGGAACCTAGGATGCGACAAGATCCAGGGCTTTTATTTCGGCCGCCCAATGTCAAACGAGGAAGCGCGTCGGTTGTTCAAAGTTGAGCAAGCGAAACGCGCTTAAGCGGCCACGAGGCTTTCGACCACGCTTTCAAACACCCGCCGACCATCCGCGCCGCCCAGGCCGGGATGCGCGGCGTTTTCCATGGCGCGCTCAGGGTGCGGCATCATTCCTAGAACGCGCCCGTTGGAGCTCAAGACGCCGGCAATGTCGCGCTGCGAGCCGTTGCACGGTTGCGTGTAGCGAAACGCGACGCGGTCCTCCGCCTCAAGAGCGTCGAGCGTGGCCTCATCGGCGTAGTAGTTGCCATCGTGGTGAGCGACCGGAACACGGATCACGTCGCCCTTGGTGAAACCGCGCGTATAAGGAGAAGAGGTGTTGACGATTTCAAGGCCAACCGTGCGGCACACGAAGCGCTGGTTCGCGTTTCGCATCAGGACGCCGGGAAGCAATCCGCTTTCGCATAGCACCTGAAAGCCATTGCACACGCCCAGAACGGGCACCCCGCGCTCGGCGGCTTTGATGACCGCGTTCATGATCGGGCTCTTGGCCGCCATCGCGCCCGCGCGCAGATAGTCTCCATAAGAGAAGCCACCGGGTAGAGCGATGAAGTCAAGATCTGTGGGAAGGTCGGCGTCCCCGTGCCACACGCGCTTCGGCGCCTTGCCGGTCACGGCCTCCAGAGCCACCGCCATATCGCGGTCGCAGTTGGAACCGGGAAAGGTGATAACGGCGGCGTTAAGCGCCATTAGACGGTCTCCGGAGCGATTGCCTTGATCGAGTAATCCTCGATCACCGTGTTCGCCAGCAGCTTATCGCACATCGATTTGATCGTTTCTTGCGATGTACCATCGGCCACGTCCATTTCGATCAGGCGACCGATGCGAACATCCTCCACTCCGTCAAAGCCCATCCCTTCCAACGAATGATGCACGGCCCGACCTTGCGGATCGAGAACGCCGGGTTTCAGGCGAACGAGTATTTGGATCTTCATCGGGACGGCCTTCCTACCATTCGCCACCCTCTTGGCGCGGCGCTTTTGGACATCTGCGAGGGCGTGTAGCGGCAATGTGGCGTTCGCGCATCCGCCGAAAACCAGTTTTTCGCAGCAATGGTGGCCTTTTGGGGAGTATCTTGACCAGAGAATTGTCGCAATTCGGCAACATATTTTTCGGGAATGACGCAATTTTCGCGATTCTGCTCCTCCAAAAAGGACGGGCCCACTCGCTCGAATCAAGGAAATCTGCCACCGGCAGGGGCACCTTCGATCACATGCTTGGATCATTCACAGGGGCCTCTCATGAAAACACACCTCACCGCCGCGCGCGCGCTCTGGGCCAGTACCACGGCCATCACCGCCGCCGCTTTCGCCGTCGCCACCCCCGCTCTCGCTCAGGATGCTGAGACCGCGGAAACCGACGACGGCCAATTGCCCTCCATCATCGTCACCGCGAACCGCCGCGAGGAAAACCTTCAGGATGTGCCCGTTTCGGCGGAGATCCTAGATGAGACCCGCGTCAACGCGCTCTTTTCCGCCGCCGGTGACATCACGGCTCTGGCGGGTTCGGTCCCCGGTTTGAACGTCGAAAGCTCCAACGGCCGTGTCGCCCCGCGTTTCTACATTCGCGGTCTTGGCAACACAGACTTCGATCTCGCGGCCTCGCAGCCGGTTTCGGTGCTTCTGGACGAAGTCGTTCTGGAGAACGTGACCCTGAAGTCCTTTCCGATCTTCGATGTCGAGCGGGTTGAAGTTCTGCGCGGCCCGCAAGGTACGCTTTTTGGTCGCAACACGCCGGCGGGTATTGTCAAAATCGACACTGTGAAGCCCGGCTTCGAAGACGATATTCAAATGGGCCTCAGCTTTGGCTCGCTGGATACGATCACAGCCAACGCAGCCTTGGGAACGGCGCTGGTCGATGACATTCTGGCCTTCCGCGTTTCGACCCAATTTCAGCGTCGCGGAGACTGGATCGACAACGGCTTTACCGGAGAGGACAATGTCCTGGGCGGCTTCACCGACTTCGCGGTCCGTGGCCAGTTGCTGCTGACCCCTGACGCTGAAAAGCGTTTCTCGGCGCTCGCCTCTGTCAACTTCCGCGATCTCGACGGCACATCGACGATTTTCCGTGCTAACGTGCTTGGGCCGGGCAACAACAATCTGAACGAGAATTACGATCGTGACACGGTCTTCTTCGACGCCGGTGGCGGCAACCCGTCCGACTATCAGCAGTTCGGCGCTACGCTGAACCTGAACTACGAGTTTGATGGCGCGACGCTGACCTCAATCACCAGCTACTGGGAAAGCGAAGGCCTTTCGCGCGGCGATGTCGACGGCGGCAACCTTGTCACCGGACCGGGCTTCATCCCGTTCCCTTCCGACACGCAAGACTCGCTTGATCTCCAGCAGTTCACCCAAGAAGTGCGCCTTGCCTCGAACGGGGATGGGCCGCTGACCTGGCAGGTTGGTGCGTTCTTCTTCGATAGCGATTTCGACGTGAGCACGGTTGGTTTCACCTTCCCGCCCCCTGTCACGGTGAACCACACCAACGAGGCCTGGGCGGTGTTTGGACAGGCGTCCTACCAGCTTACGGAAATGTTCCGTGTCACCGGCGGCCTGCGCTACACCGACGATGAAAAGGACTTTGTTGTCGTTTCAGGATCGGCTCCGCAGCCCGTTTCGGTCGAGGACGACAATATCGACTGGGACGTCAGCCTCTTCGCGGATGTGTCGGACGACACCAGCCTCTACGCGCGCGTCGCGAACGCGTTCCGCGCGCCGACCATCCAAGGTCGCGACGTGGCGTTCTTCAATCCGCCCAGCGTCGCTCAGTCCGAAGACATCACGAGCTATGAGGTGGGCTTCAAGAGCGAGCTGGCGGATCGCGCGATCCGTATCAACGGCGCGATCTTCTACTACAACGTTCAGGACCCGCAGTTCACCGCAGTGGGAGGCACAGGCAACCTCGTTCAGCTGATCAACGCGGACGAGGGTGAGGCCTATGGCTTCGAACTCGACACGGCGTTCCAAGCGACGCCCGAGCTGCTCTTCACGCTTGGCGTGGCGTACAACAACACGCAGATCAACGATTCCGCGCTTGAAGTGGGAACCTGCGCGCAGTGCACCGTGACCGATCCGACACGGACAGTCCCGGGCGCTTTCGGACCCGTTACGTTCGCGGCTGTCGATGGCAACCCGTTCCCCAACGCGCCTGAATGGAGTGGAGACTTCACCGCGAGCTACACCATTCCGGTTGGCGATGACGATGAATTCTTCGTCTTCACCGACTGGGTGTTCCTGGGTGACACCAACTTCTTGTTGTATGAAAGCCTTGAGAACAACGCCGGTAGTCGGTTCGAAGGCGGTCTGCGCGTGGGCTATCGCGGCAACGGTGGCCAGTACGAAGTGGCTCTGTTCGCCCGCAACATCACGAACGAAGACAACGTTCTGGGCGTGGTTGATTTCAACAATAACACGGCGTTCGTAAACGATCCGCGTGTGATTGGTGTCTCGTTGGGCTTCAACTACTGATCGCGATAATCTCGCTTCGCGCAGCCCTTGAACGCTTTCAAGCGCTGGGCTAGCGAACCATTGAAGGGCTGGCAGGAGGCGACCTGCCAGCCCTTTTTCTTGCTCACGCCGATTGGAAAGTCAGCTTGCGGCGAGGTCGGTTTCGCTCTCGGCTTTCGCCTTGGCGTCCGCGCTTGGCGTTACGATAAAACTCACGCTGTCTTCGGGCTTTAGATAGCGCCGCGCCATGGATTGCACATCGGCAATGGTGACGCCGCCGAGCGTTTCGGGATAGGCGAAGTACCGGGCAATCCGTTCGGGATCGGTTTGCGCGCGCGCAGCAAGAGACGTGTATCCCCCGAGCCCTTTTAGCGCGTTCTCGTGGCGTTCGAGCAGGGGCTTACGCGCCCGGTTCATCAAGTCCTCGGTGACGCCGTCCGCCATCAGATCTTTGACCATCTGGTCGATCGCCTCACGCGTGGCCTCCACTTGGCTTTCATCCACCGATACATTGATCGAGATCGTGCCATAGCCGTCATAGAAACGGCTAAGACTGACATTGGCGCTGGGAGAATAGGCTTGCCCCAGTTGTTCGCGGATCCGGTCGGTCAGCTCCAACCGCATGATCCGACCCAGCATCTGAAGCTGCACGGTCTCTTCAAAATCGCTGTCGTCGCGCGCTGGCCAAACAAGGCGTACAAGCGCCTGATCCGCTTCGCCGTCATGCTCTAACAGGCGCGCCGATCTATCCTGTGTGAACGTGCGCATTCGCGAGGCCTCTCGAGGACGAAACTCCGTTTCGCGCGGGTCAAGAGCTCCCAGAGTGGCCGCCACTTCCGCAATGGTTGCCTCCTCATCCACGTCGCCGACTACAGCCACCTCGATGGCGCCCTTCTCCAGGCGATCCGCGATAGTGGCTTGTAGCTGGTCATAATCGAGCGCCTTGAACGCCTCTATGGGCTGCAAAGAGAACCTTGGATCGCCGTCCGAAATCTCACGGCCATAGGCCGCTCCAAGCGCCCGACCCGGCGTTGCGGTAAGCGTTTCAAAGAAGTTGTCGATACCTCGGCGGAACCGTTCGACACCTTCGGCGCGGTAGCCCGGATCGGTGATCAACGCGGCCATAACCTGAAGCTGCAGCTCGAGATCGCGCGGCGTAGTTGTGGATGTCATCGTAAAGCTGTCGGTGCCTGATCGCATGCCAAATCGGACGCTGCGGCCCGCCAGGATCGTGGTCAGCTCATCCTCGCTGTGTTTGCCCAGGCCGCCAAGGCCAAGCGATCCGGCGAGATAGACCGCGAGCGGGTCCTCTTGGGTCGCCATAAGACTGCCACCGTCAATCGCCACCCGCACCGCAATCCTGTCCTCGCGAACATCGGTGCGCTTGAGGTTGAGCTTCACGCCGTTCTCAAACACGATCTCGCGCACGCCCAGTTGGCTCTCGACCGTATCGGATACGATCTCTCCAAGCTCGCCAAAATCGGTGTAGGCGAAGGCCGCTTGCGCCGCCTCTTCGGGCGCAGCGATAGCGAGCGAGAGCCCTTCCAGATAAGCGGCGCGCAGAGCGTCCTCTCCACCCTCAGGGGCGGCCCGCCCCTGGAAGCGGATTAACGGATCATCGAAGGCGACGAGGTGCGATGTCATCGCCGCGAACACGCTTTCGGGCGTGATTTCGGGGGCGATTTCTTCGAACAGCGCCAACCGATAATCCGGATCGGTTGGCACGCGGTCGTTGCCGACCAAGGAAAGGGCCGCGCTCGCAAAAACGGAATTGCTGCGCGTGTCTTTGGCCTCGACCGTGTTTTGGAGCGCGGTGCGCCGCCGGGCGAGCTGTTCCTCAATCTCGGCTTGCGTGAAGCCGAACGTCACCGCCTGATTGTACTCCCGCACCGCGGCAAGCAGACCTTTGCGCCATTCGCCGTCGACCGTGTTGATTGTGAGGCCGGCGGACCGCGCGTCTTCAAAGAAATCGCCAACACCGAAGCCCGCGCTCTGAAACGGCGCGTCGGCCTCGCGCGCGAGCCGGGTGAGCCGCCGATTGAGGATGTCGTACCCAATCGAACGCAGGATCGACGCCTTGCGGTTCGCCAGAGTGTCCGGCTGATCGATCCATGTTCCGAATTGAGAGATACTGACGCTCTCTGAAAGAGGGGGGTCAAGGTAGATATCGGTCATGCCCTTGCGGCTGACATCGATGGGGCCGGTCTTCGGCTCTTCCGGCGCAGGGCCGCCCGTCCAGTCCGAAAACTGCGCGCGCACCTTGGCTTCCAGAACTTCGATCGGGTAATCGCCGACGATCACAAGCACTGTGTTTTCAGGCACGTAGGTCCGCTCGTAGAGTTTGCGAATGGTCGCCGCGTCCGCAATTTCGAGAACCTCGAGAATCCCAATCGGCCAACGTTGGGCGAAGCGCGCTCCGGGTGCGAGAAAGTCGAAGCTGTCTTCTTGGGCGCGCTGCGCGAAATTGCGCCGATCACGCCGTTCCGCGAGGATCACGCCGCGTTCACGGTCCACCGCGCCTTCGGATATTGTCAGCTCGCTAGCCGTCTCGCGCATCAACATAAGCGCGGTGTCGAGCAGCGCCTCGTCGTTGCGCGGCAGATTGAGCATATAGGTGATGGCCTCAAGGCCCGTTCCCGCGTTCGTATCCGCGCCAAAGGCCAGGCCTTCGCGTTCGAGCAATTTGATCATCTCGCCTTCGGGAATGCCCGTGGATCCGTTGAAGGCCATGTGTTCCAGATAGTGCGAGAGGCCGCGCTCTTCCTCGGTTTCGTCCAGAGAGCCGCTGTCGATCCGCATACGCACCAAGGCGGTGCCTTCCGGCGTCGCGTTCTCGCGAAGGATGTAGCGCATGCCGTTATCCAGCCGACCAAAGACATAGCCCTGGTCGACTTCGATATCGCTTTCTTCGAAGGCCCAGACGGGCTGCGGCGTCGCTTCCGCGCCTGCGCTGCTCTCTGGAGCCGGAGCCGGTTGGGCGATCGCTGGGTAGGGTAGGGCAAGCGCGAAGCTCGCCGCAAGCAAGTTGGTCCGATGGAAATTCAAGATGGTCCGGCTCTCCGTAGCTCTGCGTTCTTGCGCGCAAAGCTGGAGCCTAGCTGATTTACGGCGGCTGAAAAGCGCAATCACGCGGCGCCAGCCCGATACAACTGGCTTACTTTTTCGGCGGAGCCCCACGCAGGCGCGACCGGTGGGTCGAAAGATCGAGCACCTCGCCGGGCTGGTTGTCTTCGCCGTGCAGCAGGCCAAGTCGCCGCGCGACCTCTCGATAGGCCTCTTCTTCACCGCCCAGATCGCGGCGGAAGCGGTCCTTATCGAGCTTCTCTCCCGTGGCCATGTCCCACAATCGGCACCCGTCGGGGCTGATCTCATCGGCGAGAATGACGCGGCTGTAGTCGCCATCGAACAACCGCCCAAATTCGAGCTTGAAGTCCACCAGTCGGATATCGATCGCGGCGAACAAGCCGCACAGGAAATCATTGATGCGGATCGCCATGGAAGAGATGTCGTGCATCTCTTCGGCGCTCGCCCAATTGAAGCACGCGATATGCTCTTCGGCGATAAGCGGATCGCCCAGCGCGTCATCCTTGTAGTAATATTCGATCAGCGTGTGCGGCAGCGGTTCGCCTTCTTCCAGGCCCAGCCGCTTGCAAATCGAACCTGCGGCCACATTGCGCAGGACCACCTCAATCGGAATAATCTCAACCTGCCGAACCAGTTGTTCGCGCATGTTCAGGCGGCGGATGAAGTGCGTGGGAATGCCAATATGCGAAAGGCGCGTGAACACATGTTCGCTGATGCGGTTGTTGATCACGCCTTTGCCGTTGATCGTGCCCTGCTTTTCCGCGTTGAAGGCGGTCGCGTCGTCCTTGAAATACTGGATCAGCGTGCCGGGCTCGGGACCCTCGTAAAGGATCTTGGCCTTGCCTTCATAGAGTTTGGTGCGTCGGGACATGCGGATGAACCCCTTAGATCAGCGAATGGTGCCCGGGGGCGGAATCGAACCACCGACACGCGGATTTTCAATCCGCTGCTCTACCCCTGAGCTACCCGGGCATTCGCTGCGGCGACGGTGGGCGCGATGTCCACACCGGCGAGCAAATGAGTGCGCGCCTATGACGAAGCTGTGAGAGATTGGCAAGAGGGAAATCGGCTCTGTGCCTCAATCCTGTTCGGGCCAGTCGCCTGACGCGATCTCTTCCGGGCTCGCAGGGCGGCCCGGAACCGCATAGCCATCGCCAAACCAGCGCGCGAGATCGCGGTCTTTGCAGCGCTGCGAGCAAAACGGCGCAAACTCGGGCACGCGCGGTTTGCCGCAGATCGGGCAGGGCTTGGCAGAGGCGGTTGTCATGCCGCCAGTATTTGGGCGTGCGGCGCTTCGAGGGCAAGGCCTGGATCGGTTTCAATCCGCACCTCTCGCCCGGTGCGGCGAGCCAGTTCTTCAAGCCATTCGGGCTTGAGCTTAGCTTTGAGCGCTGGGTGGACGGTCAGCAGAAGAACCGGGCCTATCCCCTCGGCCCTTTCGGCCACGCGCAGCGCGAAGCGCGCGCACATGCCGACCCGCGACGTGGTAAAGCGGTGGAGCAGCGACGGCCCTTCGAGCCGCGCGACCAGTTGGACAAAGCCGAACCCGTTCATCGCGGTGCGCTCGTGCGACCAGTCCTTCAGAGCCGCGCCGAGTGACTCGTCCACGGCGCGGCGATCAGCCTTCGCCTCGATGGAGGGAAAATCGATGCCGATGTTTCCGCCAAGACCGAAGGCGTACAGCCATTGTGCAATGACGGGGGCGGCCGCCAGAGACAGCGCTTTGGGATCATCGTCGCCGTCGATATCGATCAGCGTCATTGCTGGCGTGACGTTGAACACAAGCGTCCCACCCGCAAAGGGAACTTCGCCCGTCGCGGCCGCGTGCCAGATGTCCTCCCACACGCCACTGGCAAAATTGGAGCAAACCTTCGCGCCCGCTAGCCATTCTGTGTTTTGGCTGGTTTCGCTGGCGCGGGCTTGTGCGCGTTTCCACCGCCCCTTTTCCGCAATGGCGGCGCGGGTGACGGTAACGGTCAAATCTTCGCCCTCGCTTAGGCCGCGGGGAAGATGATCCACCATAAGCTCGCGCCCTGAGGCTGTCGTAACTGCGCCACGGCTTTTTCCGGCGTGTTTGGTGGTCAGTCTTACGTCCAAGCGCTGGCCGGCAAACAACTCCCCGGGCCAAAGCAGTTTGGCGCCAAGCGGGGTGCTGTTTTCCAAAAGCAGCGCGCGGGTTTCCCCGATGCCTTCTTCGATCAGCCACTCAGCCAATTGGAAAACCCGCCGATTTGAGCAGAGCACGCGTTTCATAAAGCGGCAGGCCCATCACGCTGGAATGGCTGCCCCGGATCCACTGGATCAGGCCTTCGGCTGCGCCTTGGATCGCGTAGCCGCCCGCTTTGCCGCGCCATTCATCGCCCGCCAGATAGGCGTCGATTTCCTCTCCAGAGAGCGCCTTGAACCGCACAATATTCTCCGAAAGGCGCGATTTGAGCGATCCATCGGGCGCGCGCAGAACAACGCTTGAGAGAACGGTGTGACGACGGCCGGAAAGAAGCTGGAGGCAGCGGCGCGCCACATTCGCTTCTTCGGTCTTTGGAAGAATACGCCGTCCAGCGGCGACAACCGTGTCGCCGGCGAGCACAAAGCCTTCCGCTTTGACGGCGCGCGCCTTTTCCTCGCCCATCCGCAGCGCGTAGGCACGCGGCAGCTCGTTCGTCAGCGGGGTTTCATCAATATCGGCGGGTTGGATCGCATCGGGCGTGACGCCCAGACGCGCTAGAAGATCGCGCCTGCGCGGAGACGCAGAACCCAGCGTGAGATGCAACGAACCCAAAGTGCGGGCCCGCTACGTTATTGCGGGCCGGGGCCGCCGCGTCCGGGCATGAAGCGGTAGGTAATGCGCGCTTTGGTGAGATCGTACGGCGTCAGTTCGCACAGCACTTCGTCGCCCACCAGGACGCGGATACGGTTCTTACGCATTTTGCCGGCGGTGTGGCCCAACACTTCATGGCCGTTTTCAAGCTCTACCCGGAACATCGCATTGGGCAGCAGCTCGACGACGCGCCCGCGCATTTCGAGAAGTTCTTCTTTCGCCATGTAATCCCTTAAAAATCTTGCGACGGACTACGCACCGTCGGTCTGGGCGCGCCATGTAGCGATGAAGAGAACAAAATGGAAGCCTCGTGCGTTAGGACTGCAACCACCCCGCGAGGCGCACTGAATTCCGCGTGCCGCGTTACACCCCGGTGCAAACCGATACACGTCAAGCGCTTGTTTGCGCGCGAGCATTGCTGAAGAGGCCGTTTCATGATCCCGCTTCCTTCGACGCGCGTCTCGCTGCTGGCCGGAGTTTGCCTGTCGTCCGTTATCGGGTTGGCGGGCACCACGCCCGTATACGCTTCCGAAGCGAAAACGCTTGCCGCCGACGGGGCTGCTGCTGCGCCAACTGACCAGCCGCAGACGGAAAGCCAGCCGGGCCAAGATAATTTCGACACGGATGCTGGGGCTGGAGGCGAAGTCACGAGCGCTAGCGATGGGGATGTCGATCGTATCGTCGTGCGCGGCGGTCGCTTACGAGGGCAATTGGTTGTCGAAACAGCCCCGCTTCTGGAATTGAACGAAGAAGACATCGCGGCGGAAGGCGTCGCCTCGATCGCCGATCTGGTCACGCAGATTGAAAATCAGACCGGTTCGGCGCGAGGGCGGGGCGGAAGACCCGTTATCCTCGTCAATGGAATTCGTCCCGGCAGTTTTCGCGAGCTTTTTCAGTATCCTCCCGAAGCGCTGGCTAAGGTCGAGGTGTTTCCGGAAGAAGTCGCGTTGCGCTTTGGATTTCCGCCGGATCGCCGCGTCATCAACCTGATCCTGAAAGAAAACTACGCCAGCAACGAGGTGGAACTCGAACTCGAGGGCCCGGCGCGCGGAGGATATCACCAGCGCGAGATCGAATACGGCTATCTCAAAATCGCCGATGGCGGGCGCATTAATGTCAATTTTGAAGCGCAGGACATCTCGCTGCTTACCGAGGACGAGCGCGATATCATCCAGACCCCTGGGTCAACGTCGGATCTGGCTACCGATCCCAATCAGGCCGAGTTTCGCAGCCTTATCGCCGACAGCCGAACCATCGAAGGGAACGTCAGCTGGGCCAAGGCCTATTTGGACAGCGGCCTATCGCTGTCGGCGAACGCCAATTACGAACGTCAGGACAGTCGAAGCCTCGACGGCTTGAACATTGTGACGCTGACCGATCCCGCAGGTGAAAGCTTGACGCGCACGTTCGGCGAGAACGATCCGCTCGAACGGCGCGTGGCCAGCGACACATTCTCCGCATCCGGATCGCTGACCAAACCCGTCAACGCCTTTCGCCTGACCTCGACCATCGACGCTTCATTGAGCGAAACGACCACCGAAATCGACAACCGGTTCGACACCACCGATCTGGAAGAAGCGGCGCTCACCGGCACGCTTCCCATCGACGCGGACTTGCCAAGCGGCGCCGAAGCGGGCTTTGAATCGGCGTTTTCGAGGCTTTGGAACGCGACCAACCTGAATACCTTCAATGGTCCGATTGCTAACTTACCCGCGGGTGAGCTGCTGACGACCTTCGATCTGGGGTACACATGGGACCGGATCGAAAGCTCGGACACCCGCACCCTCGAAGATGTCTCGCTGACACGCGGCAACATTCAGACCGGCGCGAACTTCGTCATCCCGCTGACCAGCCGACGCAATGGGTTTGCCGATGATTTGGGCAGCTTCACGCTCAACGCGCAGATTGGGGCAGAGGAACTCTCGGACTTTGGCACGTTGGGCGACTACAACCTGTCGTTGAACTGGGAGCCGGTGGATGGTCTCGACCTTTCGGCCACCTACATTTATCGCGAAGTCGCCCCGGGCCTGAGCGAACTGGGCGATCCCGAGATCGTAAACCTGAACGTGCCGGTGTTCGACTTCGTCACGGGGGAAACTGTGCTGGCGGACGTGACAACCGGCGGTAATCCCGATCTTCCAGCCGAAACCCAGCGCGACTGGAAATTCGCGGCGAACTGGGAGCTGCCGTTCGTCGACGGCACCCGGTTTACGGTGGAATACATCCGCAACCGGTCCAGCGATGTGACCAGCGCGTTCCCGCAAATCACCGAAGAGATCGAAGCGGCCTTTCCCGGTCGTGTCACCCGCGATGTCAATGGCACCCTGATCGCGGTGGATCGGCGACCGGTGAGCTTTGATGAGACCCGTTCGGACCGCTTGCAGTTTCGCCTTTCGGCGCGGGGCGGCTTTGGAGGAGCAGGCCGTGGTCGAGGTGGTCCGCCCTCGGCCGCGCGAGGACGCGGAGGGCCTCCACCAAGCGCTGGCGCGAGTGCTAGTGGTTCTGCCGGTGGTCCGCCGAGGGCCGCGTTTGGGGCAGGAGCGTCAGGCCCGCCAGCGGGCGGACCACGGGCAGCCTTCATGGCGCTGCGCGAAAAGGTGTGCGCCGAGGATGGCCTTGCTTTCCTGAAGCGGGTCACGACCGCCGCGCAGAATGGTGAAGACGTGTCGGCTTTGCTGCCTGGTATTCCGCCGCCGATGCTTGATCGGATCTTGTCCCGCATGAATGGGGGTGAGGGCGAAGTGACCGAAGAGCGCCTTGCTATGGCAAGAGAGCGGCTGTGCGCCATGGACCCGGCGGCGATGCCCGGAGGCCCACCCGGTCGGCCCGGTGGCCCGGGCGCGGCGGACCCGCAACAAGCGGCTACAGTTCAAGAGCAGCTGTGCGGCGCCAACGGTCTCGCGCAAATGCGCATCCTTGTTGGAAAGATCGAGCGTGGAGAGGATGTTTCGGGCATTCTGCCCGGGATCGACCCCGAATTTCTAAAATTCGGCCTTGATCGCATGCGTGGTGACGATGGGACTATTTCGGATGAAGCGCTTGATCGGATGCGTTCTCGCATTTGCGAGCGGGCATCATCGCAATCGGCCGGTGGAGCGGCGGGCGGGCGGCCCGGCGGATCATCGGGTGGTCCTGCCTTCAACCCTCTGGCAGGCGGCAATCGCGGTTGGCGTTACTTCGCCAATCTGACCCACACGATTGAACTCCAGAACGAGATCTTCATCGCGCCCGGTGTCCCGGTGCTTGATCAGCTTGATGGCGATGCGACCGGCGCGTTCGGCTTTCCGCGCCACACATCAAGGCTGGAAGCGGGGCTGTTTGGCAACGGCGTCGGGTTCCGACTGTCCGGCATCTACACCGGCGAAACGCGGCTCGATGGATCGGACGCGCCCGGCAGCAGCGATCTGTTTTTCAACGACCTGCTCACCTTTAACCTGCGGACTTTTATCAACGTGGATCAGTTGACCGGAAATCAGAGCCCCGCGCTCAAAAACGTGCGCGTGACCTTCCGCATGGACAACATCTTTGATGGCCAGCGCGCCGTTCGCGACGAAAACGGGGACACCCCGATCAACTATCAACCCTTCGTTATCGACCCGATTGGTCGGTTCATCGGGGTCGATATCCGCAAGCTGTTCTAGCGCGTGACCTGAGCGGTGTGGGCTCAGTCAAAGATCGGCGGTTTTTCGTCCATCGCGGGATACATCCAGCTTTGCGCCGCCGCTGGCTCGAACGGGGTCCATTCGCCTTCGGGTTGAGCCAATCGGTCCGCCATCGCGATCATCACCGAAGGGTTGACCCCCAGGCCGCAATGGCTGGCGTAAACGCGAATGTTCTCGCTGGGGTGCCCATTGGTCTTGTCCGGGTCTTGCACGCTTCCGCGCCAATGAACGACGCCATCGGTCTTCGTCAGGATCGATGTGGTCGGCACCGGTGGCGCCACATCAAGCCCTTCGAACTGTCCGCCACGGATTTTCTCCGGCTCGTCCCCGTTGAAGAATTTGAACAGGCGCGCGGCGTTGGTGTGGTTGCGGTCATCGCTGATCGGGCTGCCAAGGCTCATCACAAGGCGAACCTTCTCCGGTTTAAGCTTGGCAAGCTCACGCGCGAGCACGCCGCCAAGGCTCCAACCGATCAGCGACACCTTGCGGCCACTCTCGTCGAAAAGCCGATCAAGCTGGTCTTCGAGCTTGATGATAAGCTCTTCATTGACCCTTACGTTGCGTCCGGAATCCCATCCATGCGCGTCATAGCCCAGGCTGCGCAGAAGGCCGCGCATGGGGATGGTCGAATTGTTGGTGGCCATAAAGCCGGGCAGCGTCATCACGGTGTGACCATCGCCTTGCGGCAACCCCGTCATAAAGGGACGCGTCGCGTAGAAAGAGGCGAGTTCGAGCATCGCCCGGCCTTCGGACAGGGTCCAGATGCGGTGTGGGGGCCTTGGCAGCTCGGTTGGAAGCTCTCGTCGCAGCTTGCCGTCATCAACAATGATGCTGCCAGGCATCGGGGGCATGGTGGCCATTACTTACTCTCCTCGGTGATGCGCGCCGCCGACGCTTTGGCGGGTTTGCGCTTGGCCGTGGATCCCTTCCTAGCCGGTTTACGTGGTGTGGTTGTCTTGGGGGCTGCTTTCTTCGCCGCCGGTTTGCGGGGCGCGGGCTTTCGTGCGGCTGGTTTCGGCTCGCTTTCGATCGCCTTGGCCGCCGCAAGCAGATCGTCAAAGCTCTCTTGCAAGCACTCCGAATAAAACTCGGGGTCCGGCATGATATCGCGGCAGGCGGTGAAGCTGATATAGGCTTCATCGACATAGGATTGGACCACATGCGCAAGGCCCAGCCCATCGGTGAGGCAAATCAGCGAAAGCGCCATGCTTTCAAGCCGCGCGCCGCTGGAATAGATGTGGACGGGTGGTCCCGGTACGTTCGTGACGACCGTGTTGAACGGCACCGCAAAGCGGTGCGCCACACTCACGCGGCTGAACAATTGCGCGCCCAGCGCCATGTAAAGCAGCGGATTGACCTTGCTGACCTCGGTCATAGTGCGCGCGCCAATGGCGTTGGTCATCGCCTTGGAGTTTTTCGTCTGGGAGAAAACGTAGTCCAGCCGCTCCGCCGGATCGGCCAGATGCGTGCCCAGCGGCGCAATCATGGCCGAAACCTGATTGCCCATATCGCCCTTTTCATCCTTTGAACGGACCGAAATCGGGGCCATCGCGGTCATGGTCGATTTGGGCAAATCATCTTTGGCGGTCAGGTATTTGTTCAGCGCGCCGCCTACAATCGCGAGCGCCACATCGTTCACCTTGGCGTCGGGCAGCAGCGCGCGAATGGCCTTCACATCCTTGAGCGGGAAAGAACGGCCTTCGACCACCCGGTGTGAAGAGATCGTGTTGTTGAACCGGGTGCGCGGCGGCACGAGGTCGCTCGTCAGTTTGAAATCGCGCGTGATCAGGCCCTTGATGGCGCTCGCGACACCGGGAATGCTCTGCGCGGCGACCTGCACCTGCTTGAACGGGTTGATGATCGAATTGATGTAGGATTTGCTCAGCAGCTCAACCGGGCTGGGGATTTTCTCGGGCTTCCATTCGTCCGGCCGGTTGGGCGGAGGCGTGTTGGGCGCGAGCGTGTGCAGCGCTTCCATCAAGTCAATCCCGCTCATGCCATCAATCGCGGCGTGATGGACCTTGGTCACAAAAGCAAAGGAGCCGGGCGGATAGCCTTCAACATTGTCGAGCCCTTCGACCACGGTGAACTCCCATGGCGGACGCGTCAGGTCCATCGGGCGCGAATGGATGCGCGCGGTCTGGATGCACAATTGGCGCCAGTCGCCGGGCTTGGGCAACGCCACGTGGCGCACGTGGTACTCCAAATCGAAATTGGGGTCTTCGATCCAGTAGGGGTAATCGAGATCAAAAGGCACGCGCACGAGCCTTTGACGCATGGTCTTGGACAGCGGCATTCGGCTTTCGAAAAACTGCAGGATGTCCTTGAACCGCACAAACCCACCCGGCGCGGTCTCCGGATTGTAGATCAGCAGGTTGCCGATATGCATCGGCGAATTGGGCGATTCCATCGCCACAAATGATGAATCCATGCCTTGCAGTTGGCGCAAGCTGATCTCCTATCCCCGTTTCAGCCCTTTTGGGCTTCTTTGCCGGAAGGTAAGGGTGTTTCAGTCCCGAGACAAGTTGACGTGGGCGGCATGTGCAGGCCCGCTCGATCTATCTGCTTGCCCATTATGCACCCATTAGGCCGCCGCTTTGTCGGATCGCCACCACCCAGCGAGGCCAATTGGGCGCGCCGGAGCAAAGCCCGCCAGCACCATAAGGCCCGCTAAGATCCCCAAATTCTTGATAAAGTTCTGCGTCTCGCGCTCCACCATCGCTTCGCCGACATTCCAGAAATCATGCAGCATGAAATTGACGAGCAAGACGTAAACGACGAACCCATAAGCCACGAATTTGACGTGACGGCCTGCGATCAAAAACAGCCCGCCGACGATATTGGTGACCGTCGCGATCCACATCAGGGGCGTTGCGAAGGCGATATTGTGGCTTTCCATATAAGCCACCGTTTGCGCTGGACCTGCCGCCTTCATGAGGCCGGGCAATAGAAAATAGAGCCCTAGCAAGACCCGTCCCACCGTTACGCTGATATTCGACATACGCTCCCCTTTACGTTCGTTGTTCTATCGTTCCGCCAAAGCCTTGGCGCACGCAACGCCGCTCGCCCAGGCCCATTGAAAGTTGTAGCCCCCCAGCCATCCCGTGACGTCCACGGCCTCTCCGATGGCGTAGAGACCCGGCACGGATTTCGCTTCCATCGTTTGTGAGGACAGTTCCGCTGTCGAGATGCCGCCGATTGTCACTTCCGCTTTGGCAAACCCTTCGGTGCCGTTGGGCGAAAATCGCCAATCATCCAGATGTTGCGCCGCTTCGCGTAGCGCATTGTCCGACACATTACCCAACTCTCGATCGAGGCCGATCTTATCGGCCAACGCGTCGGCCAAGCGATCCGGTAAGTGCTCGCGCAAGGCCGACTTTAGCGTTGCGCGGGGGCGGTCTCGCTTGGCGCTAAGCAGCCAATCGGTTTGAGCGCTCGGCAAGAAGGCGATCCCGATCTCTTCGCCCGGTTTCCAATAGGAAGAGATTTGCAGGATCGCTGGGCCCGAAAGCCCTTTGTGTGTGAACAGCGCTGCCTCTTCGAACGAAGTTTTGCCCACCATCGCCCGTACGTCCGCCGACACGCCCGAGAGTTCACGAAACAACACGTCTTCCCCACCCAGCGTAAACGGAACGAGCGCAGGGCGCGGTTCCACGACTTTAAGGCCAAACTGGCGCGCGAGATCATAGGCGAAACCGGTCGCGCCCATTTTGGGAATGGACGGCCCGCCGGTCGCTATGACGAGGGCGGGGGCCGAATAGGTCTGACCTGACACCGAAACCCCAAACAGGTCGCTTTCGTGCGCGACCGCCGTCACATCCGCATCGCAGACTACATCGACTTTGTCGGGAGGACATTCGTCCAACAGCATTTGGACGATCTGCTTCGCCGAGCTATCGCAGAACAGCTGGCCCAGCGTCTTCTCGTGCCAAGCGATACCGTGCGCGTCGACCATCTCGATGAAATCGGCGGGTGTGTAGCGGGCGAGGGCGGATTTGGCGAAATGCGGGTTGGCCGAAAGAAAATTGGCCGGACCAGCCCCCAGATTGGTGAAATTGCATCGGCCACCGCCGGAAATCAGGATCTTCTTGCCCGGCTTTTCGGCTTTTTCGAGCACGGCCACGCGCAAACCCGCTTGACCGGCCACGGCCGCGCACATCAGGCCCGCAGCGCCTGCGCCAAGAATAAGGACATCGTACGTCTTCACTTAGGTGCCGATAGAGGCGCGCGCGCGGATTGCCAACGCACCCTTGCACTCCCTATCTTTCGGTCATGTCGAGAGCGAAAGCAGGCAGTCCCCATGATCCGAGAGGCGCGCAGCGGTTCGATGAGAGCCGCGCCGCGCAAACGGTCGCGTCGGCGCAGCCCAATCTGGACGCGGGCATCGAGGCCATTCGCAACACGGTTGAGACGCTCAAACCGACGCCCGGCGTCTACCGCATGCTCGATGCGCGCGGGGATGTGCTGTATGTCGGCAAGGCCCGCAGCCTAAAGGCGAGGGTCGCGAATTACACCCAGGTCAACCAGCTGACCACGCGGCTGATGCGGATGGTGTCGCAGTGCCGTTCGATGGAGATTGTGACCACCAATTCGGAAGCCGAAGCTCTCTTGCTCGAAGCGCAGCTGATCAAGAGATTTCGTCCACCTTTCAACGTGTTACTGCGCGATGATAAAAGTTTCCCTTTCATTCTTTTGCGCAATGATCATGAGTTTCCCCGCATCCACAAACATCGTGGCGCGCGCCGGGCCAAAGGCAATTACTATGGACCTTTCGCCAGCGCGGGCAGCGTCAACACGACGCTGAACGCGCTGCAAAAGCTGTTCCTGCTCCGATCGTGCACCGATAGCTTCTTCAATAACCGCGACCGCCCTTGCTTGCTCTATCAAATCAAGCGCTGCTCGGCTCCGTGCGTTGGCCGGATCGACGAAGAGGGGTACGACGCGCTGGTCAAACAGGCGAAGGATTTCCTCGCGGGTAAATCGAGCCAAGTGCAAGCGGATCTGGAAAAGCAAATGGCCACGGCCGCAGAGGATCTTGATTTCGAAACCGCCGCTATACTGCGCGACCGATTGCGCGCGGCGACCTTCATTCAAGGCTCGCAAGCCATCAACGCGCGCACCGTGGGCGACGCCGATGTGTTCGCGCTGGCGAGCAAGGGCGGGCATGTGGGCGTGCAAGCCTTCTTCATTCGGGGCGGGCAGAATTGGGGGCATCGCGCCTTCTTCCCCAGCCACACCAAGGAGGTGGACGAAGCGCAGGTCCTCGCCAATGTGATGCTCCAATTCTACGAGGAAGTGCCGCCACCGCCCAACGTCCTGGTTGATCGCGACCTTCCTGAAAAAGAGCTTATTGAAGCGGCGCTGAGCGAGTTGGCGGACAAGAAGGTGTCGGTCACCATTCCGCAGCGCGGCGATCGGCGCAAACTGCTGCGTCAGGCGGAACGCAACGCGGTTGAAGCGCTCGATCGGCGGTTGGCCGAGCGCGGGACGAAGGCCAAAGTCCATCGAGAATTGGCCGAGTTTCTCGAGCTTGGAGATGCGCCAGAGCGGATCGAGATTTACGACAACAGTCACATTCAGGGCGCGAAAGCCGTTGGCGCGATGGTGGTCGCAAGTCCGGAAGGCTTTGAGAAATCGCAGTACCGTAAGTTCAACATCCGCGAAGCCCAAACGAACGACGATTTCGGCATGATGCGCGAGGTGATGCAACGGCGCTTTCGCAAATTCGCTGAGGGCGCCGAACCGGCGCCCAACTCCAACGGCAAAAAGGGGCATGAAAGCGTCCTGCCCGATCTGCTGCTCATCGATGGCGGGAAGGGGCAGATCTCGAGTGTGATGAGCGTGCTGGAGGAATATGGCCTAGCCGATGAGTTTGCCGTGATCGGTATAGCCAAAGGTCCGCATCATGGACGCGAAGGGCGAGAGGTGTTTCATTTCCCCGATGGGCGAGAAAAGACCCTGCCGACGAACTCTCCCGTTCTGTTTTACGCGCAGCGACTGCGCGATGAGGTGCACCGCTATGTGATTGGCGCCCACCGCGCGAAGCGCTCGAAGGCGATTACCGCCAGCCCACTCGATGAGATTCCAGGTATCGGCCCGGCTCGCAAACGCGCGTTGCTTTTGCATTTTGGCACCGCCAGCAAAGTGCGCGCGGCGGCGCTGGAAGATCTCCAGCGCGCGCCGGGCGTCAGCGAAAAGGTGGCCCAGCAAGTCTACGATTTCTATCACGCTGGTGGTTAAGGCGCGCAGCGGGCCGCTCGCACGCGCCTCTCAAATACCCGCCTTGCTCTGTCGGCAAGGCCTGATATCAAGGTGTTGGGTCAAGGGGAGGGATCGATGGTCTTCGGAAAACACGCCTGCGCGTTCGCTTGCGCGCTTGCCACTATGTTGGCGCTCGCTATGCCATCGAACGTGACGGCACAGGAGAGCCAAGCGGAAAGCGCGCCTGCCGAGGAAACCTTCGATCCGATTGATCCCGTCGCCCTCGAACTGCTCCAAGGTTCGATGGAATACGTTTCCAGCCTTCAAAACTTCTCTTTTGATTGGTTTATCTCCAGCGACAAGGTGGTCGAGGGGCGTGAGAAGATCACTTACGTAAACAGCGGCACCACGATTATGGCGCGTGGGCGAGGGTTCACGTCTCGCACCGAACGCGGCCTGACGCTGCGGGATTTCTATTTTGACGGGAAGACTTTCGTGGTCGCCTCTCCGGACCAGGGTTTCTACGCTTCGGCCCCGTTCGATGGGTCTTTTGATGAACTGGTGGACCGCGCGCGGGCGGACACGGATCTGGAACTCCCTGTATGGACCATGTTGACCGACGATCTTCCCGAAAGACTGACAACCGGTGTCACCGCCGCTGCCTATCTGGACACTACAAAGATCGTCGGGCGAGAGGTGCACCACGTTTCCTTCGTGGGAGACGTCTACGATTGGCAGGTCTGGATTTCCGCCGATCCTGAGAGACCGGTTCCGTTGATGCTGGTGGGCACGCGCACCGATCAGCAGGGCTGGCCGCAATTCCGCGTCAATATGATGGATTGGCAGACGGGCCTCGAAATTGCGGAGGAGGATATCACTTTCACACCCGAAGAGGGAATGATGCGGATTGCCATGCCTTCTTTCGCAAGGGAAGCGGAAGAGGGTCCTTCCTCGGATAGCGAAGCAGGAGCCGGGTCATGAAGCGGCTTCTTGTCCTGGCGCTTTTTGCGGGTTTCGCGGCTCTTGTCCCCTCCGGCGATATCGTCCCGATCAATATGGGCGACGGTCTTAAGGCGCAAAAGGTTGGGGGTTTCAAAGCTCGATCGCGAGCAAGACCGTCTGGTGCGCGAAGTCGGACACGCAGCCGTCCCTCCACTCGGCCGGCCACACGCCCTTCGACACGCCCGTCCAGTCGGCCTTCGACCCTGCCTTCGACGCGGCCTTCGACACGACCCTCGGTTCCAGAAGGGAACCGGCCATCGAGGCCAGACACCTCGCGTCCTGATCGGCCTGTTTATGGGCCAGTGGATACGGGCTCGCAAGGCGCGAACCGTCCCTCTACTCGTCCCGCGGCCAATCGGCCGAGTACGGGACGCACTCGACCAGTGGCGCGGCCTGCACGCCCGATCGGTCGACCCATTACGCGCCCGCCGGGCTGGCGACCGCCCTATTATCGCCCACCGCTCTGGCGTCCGCCTCTCTACCGTCCACCGTATTACCCGCCTCCGTATTATCGCCCGCCTCACTATTATTGGGGCAGCTATTATTGGGGGCCGCGCTGGGGTTGGTACTTCACCGCCTCGCTCGCAACCTCGACGCTGGTCTATGTCGCGACGCTTCCCGAAGAAGACGAATGCGAGCGCGCCGAGATGGAAGACGAAACTGTCTATATCTGCGATGGCGTGCTGTATCGCGCGACCTACTACAAAGATGAGCAGGTCTACGAGATTGTTTCGGAGCCCGATGAAGTGGTCGACGCTGACGGTGCGTCCACTCAGGCGGCATCGGGCTAGATCACAGCCATCCGCAAAGAGCCAGTAGGGAAGAGCGGTGTGGACCGATCTTCGCTTTCCTTATCTCCCGCAACGCGTTTCGAGAAGCGCGTTTGCGCTATGCACCATGGCTTGCGTCCGGAACCGAAGTTTGGGGCGTATTCTACCGATTGGGAAGCGCTTGAAAGCCCTTGAGAGTCGAGGGATTTTGGGAAAATCCAGCAATTTGAAAGACCTATTTCCAAACGTGATATTTACCTTATTCCCGTAACCATGATGCGTATTGAGGAATGCGCATTGTTGAACCGAGCTAAATCCATCTTGGCTGCCCCACGGGTGCGGCACGCAGCGATAGCCATCGTCTTGGCTACGTTGACGGCCTTACTCACCCTCATGCGGCCCCTCGATATTACGATTTGGTCATTGCAATCCAAGCTGTTCAATCACGAAACGAGCGGCTCTATCGTGCTTGTGCAAGAAGAATCCGGCGCCGGCGTTAACTCAATCGGTGCAGCCAATAGCCTCGTACTGGCCGCGTTGGAGAATTTGGAAACGGCTGGAGCAACGCGGATCGTCCTTGACACACCGCTCCGCGAAAGCGGCAATATCGATCTGGATCGCGCGCTTCGGTCCAAGATCAATGAAATGTCGGAAGCGGTCGTGATCGCTGCGCCCGTAGATCAAGCCAACTATGAAAGTGAATTGCGCGCGCCCAACTCGCCATTCTTCAATGGAGCGGCACCCCTGGCCAGCAGCGATGTGAAATCAGACTTTCTGCACTTTGTCTGGGAAATAAAGCCCAGCTATCCTTCTCAATATGATGAAATAGCATCGGTATGGACAACGTTGAGCTCGACTGGCCAGTCCAATACGCCGATTTACCCGGACTACGGGTTGAAGGCGGACAATCTGGCAAGAGTTCAATTATCGCAGCTCGTAAGCGGCGAACGCGAAGCTCTTGACGCCGTCCGCGGCAAGCAAGTTGTTATTGCCGCAATTTACGGTGATGACCGAATTCTTGAAGTTCCTGGTCGTGTGGGCAACCAGCACGGCAATATGACATCGGCGCATGTGCATATTGTGGCTGCCGAGACGGTTTTGCGCGGCGCGGGTGTGTTGTATCCTGAACCGCTTACCATCTTTGTTTTTGGTGCCAGCTTGCTTGTATTGGTATTGGTGCCACTAAACCGGCGTTGGCGACGGACCGGCTACGCGCTCTGGGGCACGGGCTTTGTCGGAGCATTCGTATTTGCAGCTTATGCTGGCGACCGCGCGATGCTGGCTGATCCTATGGTGATCGCAGCCTCTTACGCGTTGATGCGCGCGGTTGCGAACTATCGCCGCCGGCATCTGTTCATTGACGGACAAAGCCGCCTACCCAACTTCACCGCATTCTTGAGGCAATTGGAGACTCAGGGGTCGCTGTCCGAGCACGTGCTCGTGATAGCCAAGGTCGCGCGGCTCGACGCCATCTTTGCAACCCTCAAGGGTAACGAACGCGGCGAATACCTTCGCCAAGTTGCCGCTCGTTTGTCCCTCGGGGAGTCGGGAGCACGTGTGTATCATGACGGCGGCAAGTATCTGGGAATGGTATTTCGGCGTTCTGATTATCCGGACTTGCAGGGGCACCTAGAGGGTCTTCGGGCGATTGCGTCCCAAGCCGTTGTTGTCGACGAAACCCCGATCGACGTGGCGATCACAATCGGCGTGGACCAGTCATACGAAGGCGACGCTGCAAACAGAATCAGCTCGGCTCTGGCGGCAGCGGACCAAGCGCGTGAGGCCTACCGTCCGGTGTTTATTATCTCCGACTTCCAGACGGACAGCGAAGAGTGGGACCACTCATTGCAAGCGCGTTTGGAAAGCGCGCTTTCGGAAAACCGAATCTCGGTAAAGCTCCAGCCGAAAGTCGAAATGCAGTCGGGCCTGTTTGTCGGGGCCGAAGCGCTCGCGCGCTGGACCGACCAACAGCGAGGGGAGATTCCACCCAACCGCTTTATCCTCCAGTGCGAACGGGCCGGTCGCTTAGACGACTTGACGCGCCGCGTCATGGAAAAGAGCATGCACGCCTCGATTGATCTTGAGGCCAATGAGCTGCCTTGCAAAGTTTCGGTCAACGTTTCAGCCATTCAATTCGTCGATAGTCGGATTGTCGATCTGGTCGAGATGGCCTTGAGCGCGACGGGAGCGAACCCGCAAAACATTATGATTGAGATCACCGAAACGGCCCGCGTCGAAAACCTTGTGCGCGCTCGCTCGATCATGGAAGAAATCAAAGCGATGGGCATCGACTTCTCGATCGATGACTTCGGCGTGGGAAGTGGCAATCTGGATGCCCTATACGGGCTTCCGTTTGACGAAATGAAGATCGACCGCATGTTCTCAAACGAGGTGGCGCGTTGTCCGCGCGCTCACGCTGTGGTGGCTTCGTTGCTCGAACTCGCGCGCGCTTTCGGTATCCGCAGCGTGGTCGAAGGGATCGATCACCTTTCGACGTTTGAAACCTTGCGCGACATGGGCGGCGATCTGGCTCAGGGATTCTGCATTGCACGCCCGCAGACGCTACCCTTGCTTTCCGAGACGCTACGCTTGCAGGCGACGACGCAGTTGAGGAGACTTGAACAAGGTTAACACTTTACAACCAGATATGCTTAAGATAATCCTAACGGGCGTTTAACCCATTAGGAGACGAACGATGCGCAGTTCAATCTGGGACTGGATCTTCTCGTAAGAAGTTCCGATACTAAAGTTACAAGGGCTCTGCTTGGCAGGGCCCTTTTTCGTTTGAGCGTTGATTCTATTGGAATTTTTGGCACTGGTGCGGCGCGCTGGCCCGCTCGGAATTAACGAACCAAGCCCGATGATTTTCGCGGATTTCGACAGTTGAGAATCGGCCGATTAACTGTCCAAGAATCGGTCACTGATTCGGGCTGAAATTAACGGGTTCCAAGCCTTTGGAACCAAAATGTCGGTCATCCTGGGAGTTTTGAAGGGTCAAAACCAAGGATGCCGTAGCCATCCTTAAACGGCATTTTCCGCACGCAATGCCGAACGCGTCGGCCAGAAAAGCAGCTGTGCCTTTTGAGTTTGTTTGGTTGAACTGAGGGCCATGCCCCGCTAGCCCCCAAGTCGCCTCAGTAATTCGGTCCGACTCAAAGGAGCACCCATGATCAAGATCCATCAGCTTCCCATTGCCGTGGCAGCTTTGACCGCAGCCTCCCCGGTTCTCGCGCATGAGACGGACTTTTTTCACACCCACACCGAAAGCCTCGCTTGGGTCGCTGGTCTCGGTGTGGTTGGGGTCGTCGCCTATCGCATCTTTCGATCCATCGCGCGCAAGTAACGCACCAGCATCTCAGGAGTTTTGAACATGATCACCAAGCTGCTCGAAAAGACTGGCCTGCTCGTCACCGCAAAAGCGCACTGCGACGTTCCTTGTGGCATCTACGACACGGGTCCTGCGCTGTATCATGCCGTCTCAGTGGTCCGCCTGATGGACCAGTTTCTGGCCGCCGATGACAGCGCTTTTCTGACGAAAGCCCGCCTTGTCGCCAACAAGGAAGAGCAAGCCGAAGCCGTGAAGCATGAGATCCGCGTTATCTGGGGAGATTACATCAAGCCCCCGATCGTAGAGAAGTATCCGAACATTCATGAACTGACTCACTCGATCATGATGACGGCTTCGAAGTGCAAGCAGGACTGTCACCGCGAAGACGGCGAGAAGCTGGTTGAGCTTGTGAACGAGTTTGCGGAGATCTTCTGGGCCACCAAGGGCGTCGAAACCGGCAAGGCACCTTGCCCTTACGAGCCCAAGCTGCCCGTCGTTTTCCCGAAGCTGGGTTAATCGTATCGAGGTCTAAGTGAGCCTCTTCGGCATCACTTTTGTTCGTATTGCCGGGGCCAGCATGGAGCCAGAGCTACCAGATGGAAGTATCGCCCTGTTCTATGCGCGAAAACGCGTGGAGCAGGGCGATGTCGTTTTGGTCAATCACATAGAATTTGGCGTCATAGTCAAACGGGTCCGCGCTGTTGATATAGACGGCGGCGTTTGGCTGGAGGGCACCTCTTCCGCCTCAACATCGGCTGACAAGCTTGGACGAGTTGCAGCTTCGCAGGTTCGTGGCACGCTTGTTTTTCGGCTGAGCTAAGCCGCAAAAGCCTCTAGTTTGAACGCTGAATCAGAACGCAATTGGTCGTGAGAGACCCATGTGGAGTGCACGCCGCTCGAAATCTTGTGCGGCAGGGCGGCGCGGCAGATCGGACCCTTGGTCACGTCACGTGCGTCGAGGATGGCGAGCTGCGAAGTGCCTGTGTTTTCGTCGATCAGGAACGTGACCAGATAGGCGTCATCTTCGGCCGTGGCTCCTTGGCGTGGCACGATGGGGCTTTCGCTGGCGAACACACCCTCAGGCAATTCGAACACCTGTTCCTCACCAGTCTGCGTGTCGTGCCGGACATAACCGTTGAACAGGAACCAGCCCGGCTTGGTCGTGGTCGACCACGTGTAGCGGTTCGGCCTCATGAGATAGTCCGGATTGATCATTCCAAATTCGACGATCCGATCGCTCAAGCGTTCTTCGCGGGTTTCGCCTGTTTTGAGATTAAAACGCCAGCGGTGGAACCGGCACTGGAACGAGTGTTCGTCGACATAGGCCATCATGTGGCTGTATTCGCCCGCCTCTTCGATTGGGTCGGGCATTGGCTTATCCTGATAATACCCCTCAAGGATGACCTCATCGCCCTCTTCCCAAGCGTTCGTCCAATGCAGAACATAGGTCGACGAGGCTTCAAACCAGCGAATATCTTCCGGTTGTCCATGGCGCGGGATCAGAGCAAACCGTGTCGGCACGCCTTCGTGGATGCGCGCGGCGTGAATGTTGCGTTCGAGCAGATCTGCGTCCCAGAACAGCGGCATGTCGTTGAGAATCGACCAGTTTTGCGTGATTGCCATATCGTGCGGCAAGCGCGGGCCGGGCAGTGGGATCGGCACGTAGTGGGCCAAGCTTCCGGTCCGATCCACCACGCCGTAATGCATGAAGGGCGCGTGCTTGGAATAGTTGAAGAACATCATCTCGCCGGTCGTTTCATCCACTTTGGGATGCGCGGATACTCCATCGAGCGGTCCCCATGGCGCCTTGCCCAAGCTGTCGAGCGTGATCGGGTCGATCATCCAGGCCTCGCCGCATTGGTAGAGCGTGGCGTAGGCGACGCCGGCGTGGACGATGATATCGGTGGAGCCGGTGTCTTTCAGGCTTCCATGCGCGCCAAAGCCCGGGCGCTTCGATGTGCCCGCCGGGTCCATAAGGCCACCCCAAAGCGCTTGGCCCGCGATCTGTTCCGCTTCAAAGCAATGGGTGCGGACAAAGCGGTTGCGATAGCTCGCCTTACCACCGGAAAGACTAACCTGGTGGATCATGGCGTCGCCATCAAAAGGGTGGTGGCGACCAAGCGGCTGGTGCACCGGGTTTTCGGTGTTGCGTAGGTAGACGCCATCTATATCGGTCGGAATCGAACCTTCGATCACTTCCAACTCCTCGACATCCACCTCTTCGTGAACTGGAGTCCAAGGGCCGGAAAGGTAAGGGTGGTTGCTCGGTTGCAGGCTCGTCTTGACCGGCGGCTGTCGTGTGATCGTCATGCGTTTCATCCCTCTCTTCTTTCCAGCTTACCGGCGCGTGCGCTCAAGGAAAAGGCCCAACAAATTTGACAATAGTCAAAGACCGGCCCGCCTCAATGCGGCAGTTGTGTGGCCATCAATTGGAGAGGCACTCATCATGAAATCCATCCTACTACATGTTGGCGGTGACAGTTGCATGGAAGCGCGTCTTCAAGTCGCGCTCGACATTGCCCGAGCCACCGACGCGCACATCACGTGTTTGCAGGCCATCAATTACGAGATCTTCGCACCGGGCGACTTTTACGGCTCGGCCATGGCGGCGGCTGTCCCTCGTATAAAGGAAGCGGCCGACGAACTTCGCGCTCGATACGAGGGTCATTTGAAGCACGAGGATGTTTCGTGGGAGTGGTTGACTTGCAGTGGTCAGGCCGAAGCGAAACTGCTTGAGCAATCGCCTTTGCACGATGTGATACTCGTGGGTCCAAATGACGTGGGGGACGACGGCTCGCGGCACCCGTCCGGAATGGTAGGAGCATTAGCCTTGCGGGCGCCCATTCCCGTTATGGTCATACCTGGCCATTCAAAGGGTTTTGATGTGACGGCCCCGGCACTTGTCGCGTGGAATGGATCGTCCGAGGCGTGTGTCGCGCTGCGTCACGCCGTGCCGCTTTTGGCCAAAAGTCGCGCGGTTCACCTCGCGAGCGTCGAGGAGCAGTCTGACAAGCCTCGATTTGATTTTCCACCTATCGAGGGCGCGCGCTATCTGAGCCGTCACGGCGTAGAGGCAGAGGTGCTCAGCATACCGCGAGGCGACGCCAAAGTGGCTGATACGATCTTCTCCGCCGCCCAAATGCGCGAATGTGGTGTGGTGGTGATGGGCGCTTATGGGCACTCTCGCCTGGCTGAAATGCTGTTGGGCGGTGTCACTCGGCGCTCTCTATCGGATCCGCAGATGCCGATATTCCTCGCGCACTAACGGGGCCATACCGCTTTAGCTAAGTCTTGGCCTTGCGCTTTCGCATCATCCCTTCCTGAGCCACACTCGCGACAAGTTGGCCTTCGGCGTTGAAGATGCGCCCACGATTGTAGCCACGCCCCCCGCCGGTCCATGGGCTATCGGTGACGTAGAGCAGCCATTCGTCAGCTCGCGCGTCGGCGTGAAACCACAGCGCGTGATCCAGACTCGCACCAACCAGTTCGCCGCGCATCCAGGAAAGGCCGTGCGGCAAAGCGCTCGTGCCAAGCAGCGTGTAGTCGCTCGCATATGTTATCAACGCACGGTGCAAAGCAGGAGTGTCCGCCGCGCCGGTGATCGGCGCGCACGTTCGAAACCAGCTGTGCGCGTGCGGCGGTTTTGGCTCGGAGTTCATCCAGTGCAAGCGGTCTACCGTGCGCATCTCGATCGGGCGAGGGCGCAGCATCAAGCCGCGCTGTGCGTCCGTTAGCTTATCGCCCATTTTGGCGACCATTGCGCGGCGCAATTCCATATCGGACATTAGGTCTTCGGGGGGAGGGACGTCAGGGATCGGCGCTTCTAGGTGTTGGAGCCCCTCTTCGGGCACCTGAAAGCTTGCGGTGAGGTTCAAGATCGGCTGGAAACTGCCGTCTTCGGCTTCTTGCGCGGCCACAACGCGGCGGTTGGCAAAGCTGCGCCCGTCAAAATCGCGCTCAATCCGGTATTCGATCGGTGGACCTTCGACCCCGCCACGTAGGAAGTACGCGTGCAGCGAATGCGCGTGCTTGGCTTCGGGGACACTGGCTTGCGCGGCTTGGAGCGCTTGCGCCAACACTTGGCCACCAAAAACCCGGCCCATGCCCCCTTTTTGTGGGTGGCCGCGATAGATATCGGAGGCCCGTTTTTCGACCGTCAGCAGTTTGACGAGGCCTTCTACAAGTTTTTCAGGAGATGGAGTTTCGCTCATGGCTGCGGCTCATGCTGGCGCGGGCGCAGACCGTCAAGCTCCGCGATAAAAGTGCAGAAAGGGCAGCGTTTATATGTCTGTAATCAGGCGAAAGAAGCGGCAGAAACTGAGCTTCGCGTTCTCATAGAAGCGCCGACCAAGCCCAATCCCATAATGATCATCAACCATGTTGAAGGCTCAGGGATCGCCGGCGGAGGCGGTGGCGCGACCCGCGTGATGCCCGTGATGGAGACATTATCGACGATCTCGACCAGCCCAGAAGATTGAAAGCTGGCGTCAACAAACTCAAAGGTCGCTGAGTTAAAACCGTCTGACCCAACACCAGCGTCGAAAAACACCGACTGGTCAAGGAAGCTGTCCTGATCGAGAGCGACTCCGACTTGCGCCGTTTGTGTGCCATGGAAGAACAGGGTCAACATGGCCATCGCTGGTGTTCCGAAGGTGACCGAGTTGTCATGACCGAAGTCGAATGCGATCGACTGGAGATCGGTGTCGAACTGAAACAACAGCGGATCACTGCCCAAGTTGAACAGGGCTTGATTCGGTTCTCCTCGGGAGCCGGGGTAGGAACCAATCTTGACGTTACCCATGCCGTTGCTGAAGGTGACGTCATCAACGGTCACCGACGGACCGGTGAAATCCGGTTCGCTTTCAAAATCAATGAATTGTGTCGCATGGCTCGGCGTCGCGGCCAGAGCCACTAGCGGTGCTGCCAATAGAGCAAGCTTCTTGATCATTGAATTCCCAGGCCCAAGGAGCGCTCATGACCTTTGATCCCGCATGATCAAAGAAACGCTACCGTTAAGAACTCATTAACTGTCCCACCTCGCGCGTTCAAGGCCTGAATCGATGGATTGAGAAGGTGTCCCTTAATGGGAACATCAGGCGCGCAAATCCCAAGAAAAAGACCCCGCCCTGAACTAACAGGACGGGGTCCAATGTGCTCTTTATGTGGGTTCAGATGATCAATGCGCACCCGCCAGCGCCGCGAGCAGAAGCAGCGCGACTATGTTGGTGATCTTGATCATCGGGTTCACAGCGGGGCCAGCGGTGTCCTTGTAGGGATCACCAACTGTGTCGCCTGTCACGGCCGCTTTGTGTGCGTCCGAGCCCTTGCCACCGTGATTGCCGTCTTCGATATACTTCTTGGCGTTGTCCCACGCGCCGCCACCGGCCGTCATGGAAAGCGCGACGAAAAGACCGCCCACGATTACGCCCAGGAGCAAAGCGCCCAGTGCGGCAAAGGCGTTATCCTGGCCCGCAATCAGGTAGATCACGAAATAGGTCGCGATCGGCGCGAGCACCGGCAGGAGCGAAGGGACGATCATTTCCTTGATCGCCGCCTTCGTCACCAAGTCCACCGTGCGGGCGTAGTCCGGACGGCTGGTGCCGGCCATAATGCCCGCGTCCTTCGCGAATTGGTCACGCACGTCGACGACAACATCACCCGCGGCGCGGCCCACAGCGGTCATGCCCATCGCGCCAAACAGGTATGGAAGCAGAGCACCCAGCAACAGACCCACGATCACGTAGGGGTTCTCCAGACCGAAATCGACATTGGCGTCCGGGAAGAATTCCCGAAGGTCAGCGGTGTAGGCGGCGAACAGCACGAGCGCGGCCAGACCGGCGGAACCGATGGCGTAACCCTTTGTCACGGCCTTGGTGGTGTTGCCAACGGCGTCGAGCAGGTCGGTCTTTTCACGCACACTCTCGTCGAGCTCGGACATTTCAGCGATGCCGCCGGCGTTGTCTGTCACCGGCCCATAGGCGTCGAGCGCCACGACCATGCCCGCCAGAGCCAGCATCGCGGTCGCGCCGTAAGCGAGACCGATCAAGCCAGCGAGCTGGTACGCACCAATGATCGCCGCAATGATCACGACGGTTGGCAGAGCGGTCGATTCCAGACTGATCGCGAGACCCTGGATCACGTTGGTGCCGTGGCCCGTTTCCGAAGCCTTCGCGATCGAGCGGACCGGACGGAAGTTCGTGCCGGTGTAATACTCGGTGATCCAGATAATGATGCCGGTCAACACAAGGCCGATCAGCGAGCACAGGAACAGGTCCATACCGCTGAATTCAACACCGCTCGGGCCAGCGCCTAAAATCGCGTTCATGTCGCCCAGAGCGTACTGAGTGACCACATAGATCAACGGGATCGCCAGGACGGCGGTGGTGATGAAGCCTTTGTACATCGCGCCCATGACATTGGTGCCGGAGCCCAAACGCACAAAGTAAGTGCCGATGATCGAAGTGACGATACACGCGCCGCCGATGAGCAGCGGAAGCGCCATCATCGGAAGCAGCAGATCGCCAAGCACTTCACTGAACAGCAGAGCGGTCAGAACCATCGTTGCGCCAACGGTCACGACATAGGTTTCGAACAGGTCGGCAGCCATGCCGGCGCAGTCGCCGACGTTATCGCCCACGTTGTCGGCGATGGTCGCAGGGTTGCGAGGATCGTCTTCGGGGATCGAGGCCTCAACCTTGCCGACAAGGTCCGCGCCAACGTCCGCGGCTTTGGTGAAGATACCGCCGCCCAGACGCGCGAAGATCGAGATCAGCGACGCGCCAAAGGCAAGGCCCACCAAACCATCGATCACTGTGCGGTCGTTCGGGCTAAGCTCCATCGGCCCCACGAGGACGTAGAAAAACACCGCGATGGCAAGCAAAGCGAGACCCGCCACCAGCATACCGGTGATCGCGCCCGCGCGAAACGCGATGGTCAGGCCTTGTTGCAGGCCCTGTTCCGCCGCTGCCGCCGTGCGAACGTTCGAGCGCACCGAGATGTTCATCCCGATATAGCCCGCGACACCCGAAAGCACGGCACCAATGATAAAGCCAACGGCCGGAACCACGCCCAGCGCGACGCCGACTATGATCGCCGCGACCACGCCGACCATGCCGATCGTCGTGTATTGGCGGTTGAGATAGGCTTGCGCGCCTTCTTGAATAGCGCCCGCAATTTCCTGCATTTTGGCGTTTCCGGCGCTTGCGCCCAGAACCTGTCGGCTGGTGATGAAGCCGTAGACAACGGCCAGAAGTCCCAGACCGATCGAAATCAGTATAAGATTCACGGAAGTAATCCCCTCTTTAACGTCCCAATACTTTTATGGATGGCTCCCCGATTTTCCGCGCGTGTCGATCCCTCGGGGCGCGATGGGCGGCACCTTAGGCACTTGCGAGGGGCTGGCAATAGCGAAAAGCGCCCAAATGCGGGCTTTTCCCTCGGTTTTGACGGGCACATGCCCCGCTATGGGACGTTCAAAAGGGCCTTAACCGTGGCGATAGCCGAGTGAACCGGGTTCAACCAAGGCGGTCCCGCCGAGGAACAGCGGAGCGTTGCCTTCGGTTTCAACCGTGCCGATGCGCGAAGCGGGGACGGGTAAGTCAGCCTTCGGATCGGCGGTAAAGAGCAACTCGTAGTCGTCACCCCAACGCAGGCATTCGTCCATGCGCGCGCTGTCGGCGACGGGAATGAGTTCCGGGTTGAGGCGGTAGGTCACTTCGCTCGCGCGTGCCATGCGCCACGCGTCGAGTAGCAGGCCGTCCGAGATATCCATCATGGCGCTGGCGAGCGGAGCCAAGGCGCGTCCTTCGGACAATCGCGGCTGAGGGCGGTTGAAGGCGTCCAGATGCTGCGCGAACCCTTCAAACCCAAGCATGGCGCGCCCGATGATGCCGGTCACAAACACCGCGTCGCCCGCTTTGGAACCCTTTCGTGAAGGAACCGGTTTGTGGGTTGCGCGCCCTACGGCGGTTATGCCGAACGTGCTTGGTCCCGTTGCGGCGATAGTGTCTCCTCCGAGCAGCGGAAGATTGTAAACCGATAGCGCTTCGCGAAGGCCGCTGAGAAAGCCCGTGTCATCGCGCCCAAGAGAAACGCCGACGAGCGCCCCGATGGGTTCCGCCGCCTTGGAGGCGAGGTCAGAGAGGTTCATCGCGACGAGCTTCCAAGCGACGTCGGCCATGCTGGCTTCGGGTTCGAAATGAGTGCCTTCCGCCATCATATCGTGCGTCAGGATGAGCGTTTCTGATCCAAACTCCAGCACCGCGCAATCGTCCAGAAGATCGCGCGATCCCTGGTGCAATGGCAAGTCTCGCAGCCCTGCGAGAAACTCCAATTCATTCATGCGCTTTAGTCATCCCTGTGATCCCAAACCCGAGCCTAGAGGTTTGAGGGACAGGAATAAAGTCTATTGGTTCGCAACCTAGACTAGTGTCGTAGGTGGCTTAGTTACGCGCGTTCTTCGCGACAGCGTCGAGAATGCCGTTCACGAATTTGGCTTCGCGGTCATCGAAGAAGGCCTTGGCCACGTCGACATATTCGTTGATCGCCGTTGCGGTGGGCACGTCGGCCCGCGCGATCAGCTCGTACGCGCCCGCACGCAGCACTTGCAGCATGGTCTTATCCAACCTCGCGAGCGTCCATCCGTCCGACAAACGCGCCAGCAAGAGCTCATCAATCTCGTCGCGGCGAGCGTCCACACCACGGACTAGATCGTCGAAGAACTCCACCTCCGCGTCCGCGTAGGTGGCTTCTCCGTGATCTTCATCGTCGATCTGGCGGCCAAGACGGTGCTGGTGAAACTCATCCAACAATTTGGGCAGGGCCGTGCCTTCCATGTGCTGTTGATACAGCGCTTGCACAGCGGCCAAACGAGCGGTGGATCGGGCTTGGGAACGGGGAGGTGTTGTCATTTGAGGCGTACCTCAACCGATTGCGCGTGCGCGGGCAACCCTTCCGCGTGCGCGAGCGTGGCCGCGGCGGGGCCGATGGCTTCAAGAGATGTTTTGTCGAGTCCAAGAAAGCTTGTGCGCTTCATGAAGTCGAGCACCGAAAGCCCGCTGGAAAACCGCGCGCGCCGCCCGGTGGGAAGGACATGGTTGGGTCCAGCCACGTAGTCGCCCACCGCTTCCGGCGTCATGCGTCCCAAAAAGACGGAGCCCGCGTGGCGGATCTTCTGCAAAAGGTCTTCGGCCAGCGGGTCGCTGACCGCAAGTTCGACATGCTCCGCCGCCAGCCGGTCTGCGAGTGGGGCGGCCTCGGTCGCGAGATCGTTGACCACAATCATAACACCATGCGCGTCCCAGGACTCGCGGGCGCGTTTGCCCGTTTCGAGCTTAGCCAGCGCCAGATCGACGCTATCTTCCACCTGGCGGGCGAACCCTTCATCGTCGGTGATAAGGATGCTTTGCGAAGAGGGGTCGTGTTCGGCCTGGCTTAACAGGTCCGCGGCGGTCCAGTCGGGATCGTTTTCGCCATCGGCGATAACGAGGATTTCGGACGGTCCGGCGACCATATCAATGCCCACCACGCCATAGAGCTGACGCTTGGCCTCGGCGACATAGGCGTTGCCGGGTCCGGTGATGACATCGACCGGTTTGATGCGCTCCGTTCCATAAGCGAGCGCGCCGATGGCCTGCGCGCCGCCAATCCGCCACATTTCGTCAATCCCGGCCACATGCGCCGCGGCCAGCACCAGCGGATTGGAATTGCCTTTGGGCGTTGGCGTGACGACGACCACACGTTCGACCCCAGCGACGCGCGCGGGAATCGCGTTCATCAGAAGCGAAGAGGGATAGGCCGCTCGCCCGCCAGGAACGTAAAGTCCGGCGGCGTCCACTGCGCGCCAGATCGCGCCCAGACGAACGCCCGTGTCATCGGTGTAGTCGCGATCTGCCGGCAGTTGCGCTTCGTGATAGGATCGGATGCGCGTGGCGGCGAGTTCCAGCGCGTCGCGCAATTCGGGTTCGAGGCCATGATACGCCTCTTCCATACGCTCTTTTGAAACGATCCAATCGGCCTCTTCGGCGAGAGGGTAACCGTCGAAACGCTGCGTAAATTCAACGAGCGCCTTGTCGCCGGTCGATTTCACATCAGCGAGGATCGATGTGACTCGTCCGGCCACGTCGCTATCGGTCTCGCGCCGCGAATTGACGATGCGAGCGAAGCGCTTCTCGAAGTCGGGATCGAGCGTGGAAAGCGTTTGCATCAGGCCGCGTCCTTGTCCGCGCTTGCGCGTTGCTCGGCGTCCGCTCGGAAAGCGGCGACCAGCGCGGCAATACGCGGATCGGTTTTCAGGGCCGCACGGTTGACGATCAAACGCGCCGAAATGTCGATCAAGCGATCGGTCTCCACCAACCCGTTTTGCTGCAGTGTGCGCCCTGTCGAGACGAGATCGACGATTTGGCGGGCCAAACCCAGCGACGGCGCTAATTCCATTGCCCCGTTGAGCTTCACGCATTCGGCCTGGACGCCGCGCCGTTCGAAGAATTTTTGCGTCAAGTTCGGGTACTTGGTCGCGACGCGAAGGTGGCTGGCTGTCGCCTCATTGATGGTATCGCTTTCAAGGCGCGCCACCGAAAGGCGGCAGTGGCCTATGTCGAGATCAACCGGAGCGTAGAGATCGGCGTAATCAAATTCTTCGATCACGTCCGAGCCGACAATGCCGACTTGCGCCGCGCCATGGGCGACGAAGGTTGCGACGTCGAAAGCCCGCACTCGGATAAGCCGCATGTCTTCGCGCGTCGTATCGAAGGAAAGCGCGCGGTTGCCCTTGTCGAAAAAGCCATCCTCGGGCACGACGCCCGCGCGCGCCATGACAGGAAGCGCTTCATCAAGGATGCGCCCTTTGGGCACAGCGAAGGTGAGCCGTGCGGGGTTTTGATCGGTTTGCGCGGAGGTCATTGCGGGAGCGCACTTAGGGACTGAGCGTCCAAAGAGCAACGCTGCGTAGCGAAACGGGAGGGAGAGGCGTGGCACAGACCGGGATCATGGCCATCGAGGAATTTGACGAGGCGGTGACGTGGCAGGCCGACCACGCCGAAAAGGCGGGCGCGGCGTGCACCGCGCGGATCATTCGTTCGCTGCCCAGAGTGCGTGAAAGCGACACGGAATTAGGGCGCCGAATGCGCGAATGGGCAGGGCTGACCCTGAAGGACGCTATGCCGCTGCGGGTGACAGGCGGATTGCACCATTTGGCGCTCACCGGCGTGGATGATCGGCTTGTCCCGGTGTACTCGGGCGAGCTGACCGACCAAGCCGAGATCGATGCGATCGTGCTCGATATGGCAGCCAAGCACGACGCTGCGCTCGCGCCATGGCTCGACGGACCGCCGCAAACCAACGAGGCTGGCCGGTCTGCAAGCATCATGGCGGGGCTTTTGTGGCTCGCACAGCGCGTTGTCCCGCGCTTTGAGTTGTTTGAATTGGGCGCGAGCGCCGGGGTCAACACTATGATGGACCGGTATTTCTACGATCTGGGAGGAACACAGGTCGGGCCGCGGCGCTCTCCCATGCGGATTATGCCCGACTGGCGAGGGAAGGGCGCGCCACCCGCCGCGCCGGATGACTTTGCCATTCTCTCCGTTCACGGCTGCGATGTCGCTCCGATCAACCTGTCCGATCCGGCAGCGGCGCTCCGATTGAAGTCTTACGTGTGGCCGGAGGCCGCCGCGCGCATGGAGCGGATTGAGGCGGCCATTCAACTGGCCGGCGAGCTTGCGCCAGACGTTGTCGAGAAGGACGCGGGCGAGTTCGTCGCGGAGACGCTCGCGCGCCCGCAAGCGCAGGGGACGACCCGAGCGATGTTCCACTCGATCATGTGGCAATACATGCCCGCCGCTACACAGGAAGCGATAACGGCGCTGTTTGACGAACACGGCGCAAAGGCGACGCGTGACAAGCCTCTGGCTTGGGTAAGCCTAGAGACAAACCCAGAGACGTTCCGCCACGAACTGCACGTTCGGTCTTGGGACGGCTCGCCGGGCGCGGGCGAGGCCCATTTGCTTGCCTACGCGCATCCCCATGGCGAGTGGGTGGAATGGGCCTCAGCCACCTAGCCGCTATCTGTAAAAGGCGATGACCTCTCCGCAGGCAACTTGCGCGCGCGGGTGGCCCGTCAAGGCGCAAGTGTTGCGCGCTGGCGTTCCGGGTTCCCGGTACCGTACACCAAGGCGGATGCCCTTTTTCTGTGGGTCCAGAATGTAAGCGCGGCTGTCAGCCGTGGCCCTGTCCAAAAGCAGGGAAGCGGTGGACGACGCCTTCTGCGTGGGCGTGTCGACCAGCGCAAAAACCATGCTGATGTCGTTCTGAAAATCCACGCACGTGAACGCGGTACCTCGCACGGTGTAGTAAAGCTGCACACCCTTGCAGGTGGCATCCTCTATCGACTTCGCCTGCGCTTGGCCAAGCGACTGGCCCGGGTTTGGCGGCCGCACCGGTTGGCGGCTTTGCACCTGTGTCTGCGCGGCGCTTTGCGCTGAAACCGGCGCGGCGTTCGCGACCAAACCCAGCGCTGCCAAGGCAAAGGCGGTTCGGCCTGACGGCGTGACGAACTTTTTCATGCTTGCTCTCCCTATGCCGCGACCCACGCTAGAAAAAGCGAATGGTCGCCCGAAGAGCAAGCCAAAAAGGCAATGTGGCTTTAGGTCACGAGCAGCCCGTGCAGCCGCAATCGCAGCAGCCGCTGCCCGATTTGCAGTCGGTGCAACCACACTCGCAAGTTTTCAGCGCGATATGATATACCATAGTAAAACTCCCTTTCTTTCAGGAGCTTACATCAATTTTCATCGGTGCGCCAGCGGAACTGGAATTCGAGCTCGTGCATCGGGCCTTCCTGTTCGTGTTCGATGGAAAATTCCGTGCCGGCGGGGACATACAGGCGCTGATTGTCGACCTGGATCTCGAACGCCTTGCCTTCGCGCAGCGCTTCGACCAGCCGCTCAAGCTTGGCGATGTTCTGATCGGTCGAATAGGTCTTGGTCACGTCGCGGTTGTCTTCGCTCATGCGGGGTCTCCTTGTCCAAGCGGAACCCCGTGCGTAGCCGCTCAAGATTGCAGGAATTTTTCCATTGCAGAAATAACCGCTTGCGGGGCTTCCCACGGCACGAAGTGGCCGCAATCGGGCACTTGGACGACGGTCAGCGGATCGATCACGTCATCGAGACCTTCGAGGTTCTCGGGCGGCAGCGCCAGATCGTCCATCGCCCAGATGACGAGCGTCGGGATCGTCAGCTTGGGAAGATCGGGCGGTGTGTAGTCGGCGGGCAGCTCAAACGGTTCGTCCATGGTCGGCACCACCATCGGACTGGCCCTGTAGTAATTGATCATACCAAAGGCGGCGTCGCGGTTTTGCCAGTCGCGCAGCAATTCGGCGCGCTCCTCGGGCTCCATCGCGCTGGGTTTGTCCCATTTTACCTCTTGCTGCATCAGCCCGGTGAGCCCGCGATCCTTGATCAGCGGGTCGTTCGCGGGATCGCGGAAGCCCCGGATGTATTGGCTGGCCTCGCGTTGGCCTGGGTGTGTGTAGAGCAGTTTCTGGAAGATCAGGGGGTGCGGCGCGTTGGCGATGATGGCGCGGTTCACTCTCGCGTGTTGCCCCGCCAGCGCCACGCCCCACGCAACCGCGCCGCCCCAATCATGGCCGACGATTGTGAAATTCGCGATCCCAAGCGCGTCGGCCAACAGGAAGATATCGCCAATCAACTTGTTGGGCGCGTAGGCGTCCACTTCTTGAGGCTTGGACGATTGGCGATAGCCGCGCTGATCGGGCGCGATGCACCGGTAGCGATCTTTGAAATGGCGGATCTGGTGACGCCATGTGCGATGGCTTTCGGGAAAGCCGTGGAGGAAGATCAGGACTGGCGCGTCGACCGGCCCTTCATCGACGCACATCAGATGAATGCCATTGGGCAGGTGAACGCGCTTTTGTTCCATTTTGAACCCCAGCGCGCTCAGCTTTGCGCTTCCATCTTGTCCATATATCCGGACGCGACCATCGCCGCGATTTGGTCGAACAGAGCGTCGGGCGTGCGCCGCATATCGCCCAGCGCCAGCTCCATGCCTTCCGCGACGATGATCTCGCGCTCGCCGTTCGCCATGCCGTCGAGCATGGTCGTGGCCGCCTCATCGGAATTGATGCCTTCGTCAATCGCCTTGTCCGAAACGCCGCGCGCGGTGCCATCGGCGTTAAGCGCGTTGCGGCTGACATTGGTCGCAACCGAGCCGGGGTAGATCACGTGGACGCTTACGCCATTTATTGAAAGTTCGCCTCGCAGCGCATCCGCATACCCAGCAAGCCCAAACTTCGCCGCGCTGTAGGCGGTCCGCATCGGCACACCCACTTTGCCAGCAATGGACGAGATAAAGGCGAGCGCGCCCGATCCGCGCCCCGCCATGTGGCCGATCAGACTCTGCGAAAAAGCGATCTGGGCGGTGAGATCGATATCGATGATGTCGCGATAGACCTGCATGTCGGTTTTCAGCGCGCGGCTGCGCTGGGAGATGCCTGCGTTGGCCACGCCAAGATCGATGTGCCCCTTCCACGCGATCGCTTCGGCTGTGGCCTCGGCCAGCGCGGCGTTGTCGCGCACATCGAACGGCAAGATCAGTGTTTCGCCGCAATCCGCAGCAACTTGCGCCAAGCGTTCCTCATCGCGACCGGACAGCACCACGTGCCCACCGCGACTGGCAAATCCACGAGCTAGCGACGCGCCGATCCCAGAAGACGCCCCTGTAATCCAGGCGACTTTGCCGTTGTAATCCATGATCTCTCCCTTTCTCTCTTTGCGCCCGCGATACCAGACGCGAGAGCAAGGGCAATCAGCGATCCGAAACGCGGGCGATTATTTCGGCAAGGATCTCGGGATAGATCGCTTCGGGCCAATCATCGAGCTCGCCAAGGTCAAACCACCGATGCGAAGTCATCACGCGTTTTTCGAGTTCGGTGTGATGCGCTGTCGAAATGGTTTCGCTTTGGGTGCGCACCAGGAAGTAGCGCTCATCGGCCTGGACTGGTTCGCCTTCGACCGTGACGAATTGCGGCGTCGTGCGCGCGATTTCGGAACCCATATCTTGGGGAGCAAGGCCCGTTTCTTCGAACAGTTCGCGCCGCGCGCCATCGGCAAAGCTCTCATCCGGCTCGCACTCTCCACCGGGCGTCACCCAAAAGGGCGGGCGATCGATAAGCTCAAAACGAAAGAGGAGAACGCGGCCCGGCGCGCTGAGCACGACGCTCCTCGCCGCGCGGCGAACGCGGAGTCCAGATTTGGATATCACGATCCCGGCGCGCTCGCCTTGATTGCGACGGCGTGGACCCGTTCGCCGACGATGTCTCCAAGCGCTGCGATCACCGCGCGCTGACGGGCAAGTCGGCTCATGCTGGCAAAGGCTTCCGCCTCGATCACTAGCGTGAAGTGAGATTCGCCCGAACCGTCGTCGCCAATATGCCCCGCGTGCTGCGCGCTGTCGTTGATGATCTCAAGGCCGGTCGGCGCAAACGCGGCTTCCAACAATTCGCGCATTTCTTCGGCGACCGGACGGCTCATCAGCGATGTTTCCTTCTTTGCATGATCGGGCGGGTTGGCATTTGGGGCGCAAAACCCCATTCTCAACCCTTATGTCTTCAACCAAGTTCCATGGCCGATACGAAACGGTGGATCGGCAGTGCGACTGGCCCGGCTGCAACAAAGCGGGCGAATTTCGCGCGCCCGGCTATCGCCCCAACGGATTTGACGGGCCGGGCGAATGGCGCTGGTTCTGCTTGGAGCATGTGCGCGAATTCAATTCCGGCTATGATTGGTTTGAAGGGATGAGCGCCGAGGAAATCTTCAACGCGCAGTCCCCGGTGTCCGGCTGGCGGACCGAAAGCGCCGCGTTTTCACCGCGGGCGGCGGTGGACGGCATGCCGCGCTGGGCTGATTTCGATGACCCCTTGGAAGCGATCTCCGCGCGCGCTGGCGGCATCCGAAACCGCGCCGAACGGACTGCCAAGATGGCGATGTCGGGTCGCTGGAGCCGTGAGGAGGCCGAAGCTCTCGATGTCATGGGGCTCGGTTCAGACACCGACAAGCCACGCCTTCGCCGTCGGTATTCCGAACTGGTGCGCCGCTACCATCCCGACCGCAACGGCGGGGATCGCAGCTACGAAACACGCCTCAACGCCGTGGTCGAAGCCTATCAGCTGCTGCGCAAAAGCGCGGCGCTGACCTAGCTCGCGGCCTCAGCGATCAACTTGGCATCAATCGCGTTGGCTGCCCCGTAGGCGGGGCGCTGTGTGATCCGCTCGATATAGGCCTTGAAGGCGGGGGTTTCTGGGATCGATCCAAAGCGCAGGCCCCAGACGAACTGGCTGCCCAAATAGGTGTCCGCCATGGTGAAGCGGTTCCCTGCGGCGAAATCGTTGACCTTCAGCCAGCCTTCCACCGCTTCCAACGCGAGTTCGAGCGATCCGAAACCGGCCATCGCCGTTCTTTCGGGCGGCACTTCCCAGCCCATCGCTCTGCCCACAACGGCCTGCTCCAGTGGACCAGCGGCGAAGAACAACCATCGGAAGTAGGATGCCATCTCATGGCTATCGGGCAGCAATCCCTTGTCGGGGTGCGTTTCGGCCAGATAGTGATTGATCGCGGCCGCCTCGGTGACCACGTGATCATGATCGCCATGATGGTGTACTAAGGCGGGCACCTTGTTCATCGGATTGATCGCTTTGTAGCTCTCTGATCGAGAGTCCCAATCCATCATCACATGTTCGTAATCCGCGCCCGCTTCGTGCAACGCCCATCGCGAAATCTGTCCGCGGCTCATGGCGACCGTGTAAAAGGTGAACTCTGCCATAGGTTTAGCGCCCTTTCATAAGAACAGGTTCAAACTCGCCCCAGATCAAGCGAGAGCCATCAAACGGCGGATCGCCTTCGGGATAGCCTTCGAAGCCTTCGCCGTTGGCCATCGCCTCCTGCGCTTTGGTGAGGGTTTCCTTGTCGGGCCAGATCACCCAACCGGCGATGATCTTTTCACCTTCGAGCGCCGCCACCGCTTTGCGCAGGTCCGTGGTTTTGCCTTCGGGAACGTTGCTTTCCCAAAGCTCCATCACTTCCAGCGCACCGTGATCCATGGACCACTGCGCCATGAATTCGGCGGCCCGCTCATAAGCGTCGCGGTTCTCTTCAGGCACCGACAATATAGCTAAAGCGACAAGCATGCGCGTATCCTCCCGATTCCGTTCCCTGGCCCGCCTATAGCGCATCTTGGCCGCGTTGGTGGTCCTAAGATTTGCGGTAGGCGTCTTGCTTGAATGCCCAACGCAAGGTTCGCCCCATGCCCCACGTCGCCGCGCGGGCGGGGAGAGCGGTGATCACGGGTCGCTGGAGGCGCAGCATGCGTGTCGCCCATGGCGGCAGCATCGTGACCGCTTCCGCGCCGATCATGGCTTGCACTCCGGGCGGAGTGCCGGGCGGTTTGGCGTTCAGCACCAATTGCGCGACCTCGCGCGCTTCGGGGCTGGTCTTGAGGTCTTGGCGCAGCTCGCGAAAGATCGCTTCGGCCTCGTTACGGTTTTCCGGCACCGGATCAGCGCCAAGCGCGCGGGCGATGACCGCAAACTGGCGATAGTATTCGTCCTGCTCGTGGCCCGGCATGTCGGGGCGAACGTGGCGCAGATATCCGGCGAGAAAGCTCTGCGCTTCGACCACGTGGACCCACGCCAAAGTGCGCGGATTGGTGGCGTTGTACGGCGTGCCATCGGGCAGCGTTCCGCCAATCCGCGCGTGGATGCGATTGACCGCTTCGATCGATGCCATGGCCCGGTCGCGGTGCCCGAACGTTGTCACTGCGATAAAGCGCGCCGTCCTTTGCAAACGCCCATGCATATCCTCGCGGAAGTTGGAGTGATCCAGGACCCCTTGCAATGCATGCGGATGGAGCATCTGAAGCAGCAGTCCACGCACGCCGCCCGTCATCATCCCCACCAGATCGGCGTGGACCATGCGGATCGGCGTGTCGGGCGCAAACAGCGCGTCTTGCGACGGGGGCACCGGCTTTTGCCCATTCGCCTGATCGTTAAACACGCCGCGCACTTGATCGACAACGCGAAGACGCAGGGATTCAAGCGGGCTGACCATCTGCCTATTGTAATCACTCTGATCGGATTTTTCGAGCGCGTGAGGGCTTTTGCTCGGCGCCATACGTTCCCATCTCGTGACACATGGAAATCAACGCCGACTTCGATCAACCCGCTTTCGCCCACACCAGCGAGATGGAATGGGTCGCCTCTCCTATGGCTGGAGTGGATCGCCGTATGCTCGATCGCATCGGTGATGAAGTGGCCCGCGCGACCTCCATTGTGCGCTACGCCGAAGGCTCCGCGTTTCCCGAGCACACGCACAGCGGCGGTGAAGAGTTCATCGTTCTGGAAGGCACCTTTCAGGACGAGCACGGAGACTATCCCGCCGGAACGTATGTGCGAAATCCGGTCGGAACCCACCACATCCCCCGCTCAGATGAAGGCTGCATCATCTTCGTAAAGCTGTGGCAGTTTGACCCTGAGGATCAGGATCAATTCGCCGTTGATCTTAGTTCGGTGCCAATGGCGGCCGATCCTGACCGGACCGGTGTCTCGTCAACTGTGCTGGCCGCGCGCGAATACGAGAACGTTGCTTTGGAGCAATGGGCTCCGCACACGTCTTCGACCCTTTTCGGCGATGGGGGGGCGGAAGCGCTTGTTCTGGAAGGGCAGGTTTCTGTCATGGACGACGTGTACGCCCAGCACGACTGGATTCGTTTGCCAGCCGGAAAGCCAGCGGAATTGACCGCTGGAGAATACGGCGCGCGACTTTGGATCAAACGCGATCACTTGCGCACTATCAATGTTCCTAGCCAGGTTGCTTAAAGCAACTCTTGCAGCCGACGCGAAGGCGTTCTAACCGACGCCGGCAATGAATTCTCCCGCCACCCCCAACACCGCCGGCGCCGAAGCGCTTCCCACCGAGCCCGATCACACCATCGATGTGCGCGACACCTTTGGTATCGACATCGATTGGCAGGTTCCCGCCTTTGCCGCGCCCAGCGAACACGTGCCCGAAATCGATGACGCGTACGTCTTCGATCCGGACACGACGCTCGCGATCCTCGCCGGCTTCGCGCACAATCGCCGCGTGATGGTGCAGGGCTATCACGGCACCGGCAAATCGACTCACATCGAGCAAGTCGCCGCGCGGCTGAACTGGCCCAGCGTTCGGGTAAACCTAGATGCGCATATCAGCCGCATCGACCTTGTCGGTCGCGACGCGATTGTCCTGAAAGACGGTTTGCAGGTCACCGAGTTCAAGGAAGGCATCCTGCCGTGGGCGCTGCAGCATCCGGTGGCGCTGACTTTTGACGAATACGACGCGGGCCGTCCTGACGTTATGTTCGTAATCCAACGCGTTCTGGAGTTTGACGGCCGTCTGACGCTGCTCGACCAGAACCGTGTCATCACACCGAACCCGTATTTCCGCCTGTTCGCGACCACCAACACGGTTGGCCTGGGCGACACGAGCGGTCTTTACCACGGCACGCAGGCGATCAACCAAGCCCAGATGGACCGCTGGAACGTAGTGGTTGCGCTCAATTATCTGCCCGCGGAAACCGAGCAGGATATCGTGAAGTCGAAGACACCGGAAACCGACGACGCGACGATCGCCAACATGATCAAGGTGGCCGAGCTTACCCGTCAGGGCTTTATGAACGGCGATATCTCGACCGTGATGAGCCCGCGCACGGTGATCACCTGGGCGCAGAACGCGGCGATCTTCAACTCGCTGGGCTTTGCCTTCCGCCTAAGCTTCCTCAACAAATGCGACGAAGCCGAGCGTACGCTTGTCAGCGAATACTATCAGCGCGTGATGGGCGAAGATCTGCCAGAGAGCGCCGCAAACGCAGGGTAATGGCGTTGCGCAAGACCGTATTAGTCTGCTAATACACTTGCCGTGGCACTGTTTGATCGCATCCTTGGCCGGAAGTCCGCATCCGCCGATGATCCATTGGCGGATGGCGGCTATTATCCCCTCTACGAAAGTCAGCGCCCGATTGACGTCGATGAGGATGTAACGCCACGCCCATCCTCGCGGCACTCTTCGGGCTCTCCGGACTACGATCAATGGGACCGGCGACTCAGCGAGATCGACGGCGCGGTTCAATACGAAGACAAGCGCCGCACGCCCTGGTGGAAGCCATCGCATTGGCGTGGGCGGCGCAAGCGCTGGTGGGCGCTGCGCCTCTTTGTCGCGGGGTTCCTAGCCTTTGCGCTGCTGGTGGCGTGGCTGGCCTACACCGCGCCGCTTTCCAAATCGCTTGAGCCCATTGCGCCTCCGCAAATCACCTTGCTGGCGAACGATGGCACGCCGATCGCGCGGTCCGGTGCTATGGTCGCGGAGCCCGTGGAACTGGAAGAGCTGCCGCCGCACGTGGCGCAGGCGTTCATCGCTATCGAAGATCGTCGCTTCTATTCCCACTTGGGCGTTGATCCGCGCGGGATTGCGCGCGCGGCGTGGACGGGTGTGGGCGGCGGCAGCACTATCACGCAACAGCTCGCCAAATTCACCTTTCTAACGCCCGAGCAAAGCCTGAGCCGCAAGGCTCGCGAAGCGATGATCGCGCTATGGCTGGAGACATGGCTGACCAAGGAAGAGATTCTCGAACGCTATCTCTCCAACGCCTATTTCGGCGACAATCAGTACGGACTGCGCGCGGCCTCTTTGCATTACTTCTATCGCCAGCCGGAAAACCTATTGCCGCACCAGGCGGCTATGCTCGCCGGATTGTTGCAGGCGCCATCGCGTTACGCGCCCACGCGCCATTATGACCGCGCGAGGAAGCGGATGGATCTGGTGGTCGGAGCGATGGTTCAGGAAGGGTACCTGACGAAGGCCGAGGCTGACGCTTTGCCTAATCCCATAATTGATTCGCGCACGCGCAACGATCTGCCCACGGGCACGTATTTTGCGGATTGGGCGCTGCCCATCGCGCGCGAGCAAACCGAGAGCGGCTACGCGAGCCAGGTGCTAGAGACCACGCTGGACGCGCGGCTCCAAAGCTTGGCCAATCGGGTGATCGGGCGCGCAGGTCTGGGCGAGGCGCAAGTCGGGCTTGTGGCGATGCGCCCCACGGGTGAAGTGGTCGCGATGGTCGGCGGCAAAAGCTACGCGAAAAGCCCGTTTAACCGGGTCACGCAGGCGCGCCGCCAACCAGGGTCTACGTTCAAATTGTTTGTGTATCTGGCCGCGTTGGAAGCGGGTTGGGAGCCGGATGACACCATTCCCAACACGCCGATTGAAACGGGCAGCTATCGCCCCCGCAATTACGGCGAAAAATACTCTGAGGAGATCACGCTGGAAGACGCGTTGGCGAGTTCGAGCAACGTCGCCGCCGTGCGCCTTTTCAACGAGGTGGGCAGCGCGCGCGTGATCCGCACCGCGCGCTCAATGGGTGTTACTTCGCCCCTGCCCGAGGGCGACCCCAGTCTGGCGCTGGGCACATCGACGATGACGCTGCTCGAACTCACCAGCGCCTATGCGGGCTTGGCGGCGAACGATTTTCCCGTTGAACCGTATGCCTTTGAGCCAGAGGAACAGAGCTTTGGCGATTGGATCTGGGGTGTTTTCTCAGGCAAGGAAATCCGGTTTTCCTCAGCCGCGCACGATGAGATGGAGGCGATGCTGCGCCGCGCGATCAACAAAGGCACAGGGCGCGCGGCGACGCTGCCCATCGCGAATTACGGCAAAACGGGCACGAGCCAGGATTCGCGCGACGCCTTGTTCGTTGGCTACGCGGGCGAGGGCGAAGAAGAGCTGGTCGTCGGCGTTTGGGTCGGCAACGACGATAACTCCTCTCTAGGCGACGTCACAGGCGGGGGATTGCCCGCGCGCATCTGGAAGGACTTCATGCGCGGCGCGCTGTCGCTGAAGGCCGCTCCGCGACCGAGACCGTCCAACTCGCCGGATCCCGATGGACCGGTGCAGCCATTCGATGTCGAAGACGGCACGGTCATTCCGCTCGATGAGGAAGGATCGCAAATCCGCTTTGACGAAGAAGGGATCACCCTTGAAACGGAGATAGACGGGGTGCCGTTCAAATTGCGCCTCGATGAGAACGGCGAACTCATCGGTGATTTTGTGAATGAGCGAGGCCGCGATCGCTAGCGCGTGTGGCCGTTACGCCATCAAAATGTTCATCACCGCGCTTGCGATAAGGCGTTCACGGTCATCCTGCCACGCTTCGACCGTGAGGTTGGCGTTGCGCCGCCCAAGCCGTGTGATCCGGCCTAACGCATAGGTCTGCTTTTGCTTGCCCGCCGAAAGATACTGCACCGTAATATTGATCGGTTTGAGGACAGGATCGCGCCCATCGCGCAGAAGTACCGTGCGCAAGGCGGCGTAGCCGGCGTTTTCCAGCAGCCCTGCGGTCGCTCCCCCGTGAAAGGCGCCAGGTCGCCCTTCGACATTGGGTCCGAAATCCACCGTCAGAACAGGAAGATTGTTTTCCATCCGGTCGATGGTGATCCCTAAGGATCGGGCGTAGGCGGGCAGATGATCGGCGGGATAGGTCTCAGCCATCCTTGCGCTCTTTCTGCCGGGGATCGCTGGCGATCGTCATAAACACACCAGCGACATGCGCCACCGGATCATCGATGTCGCCATCGTGCGCCACCCCGCGCACAAAGGCGGCGGATCGCGTCATGCGATAGCATTCCACCCGCCCGAACACGCTCGCCTTCTCGCGCGCCGGGCGTTGATAATCAACGCGCAGATCCAGCGTGGCGATCGGTGTGAAAGTCGTCGAGGTTTGCCAAATCGACATACCGCTCGCCATGTCCATCAGGCTGACAATGGGGCCGGAAGCCAGGACCGAACTGTGCGGTTCTCCCAGCAGATCTTCGCGCCATGGAAGCTCAAGCTGAACCCAGTTTTTTCCGTGATCGCTGTAACGCAGACCCAGCCAGCCCGAATGGCCATGGCGGAAAAAGAATTTGCACGCCTGCACCGGGTCGAAAGAGGCAAGGGAGTCGGATTTGGAGGTCTCGCTCATCGCCCCATTGCCTTGGGACGCCATTGCATTTATTACAATATCTAATCTGACAAATCACGCAATGCGTTGGATTTGTTGCACAATTTCACGGGTTCCAATGATGTTCTCGGGAAAACCACAGCGTTACGGAACAAACACTTACGCCCTTACGGGAAAATCAGGAGGAGCGAGATGTTGGACAACTTCATTTGGTGGATCGGTGTAATCCACATCATTGCTTATGCGCTTGCGGCCTTTGTCACTTGCGCCGTCTTTGCGACCAGCCTTTTCGCCGAATGGCTGATTAAGCGACTACGGCTCAAGGGTGAAATGCTCAAAGCGTATCGCAAGATACTTGAGGAGCGTGAAGCCGCCAAAAGGAACCCCGCATGACCGACGAAGCCAAACGCATAGCAGATGGGTTGAGTGAGGCGCAGAGGCGGGCGGTCGCTGATCCGAAAGCTGTGTCACTCCCGAGCATGGGGCCAAAAGGCTACGACAGCTTCATCCTCTCGTTTGCGCACGGGCGCAGCGCGAAGGCACTTTACCGCAAGGGGCTTTCTACGCTCGCTTGGGCACCCTCAATTCTCACACCCCTCGGCCTAGCCGTCCGGCGCATTTTACAGGAGGAATCATGACCCCCGAAGATGAAAGAGCGGCGAAGAGTGATTTCGCGGAGGGCTTGGTCAGCGCCAAGTGGGGGTGTGTGCCCTACGAGGATGGCAGCGGCCACAGATATGCGCTTGAAATGGATGGTGAGCGTCTTGTGCTTTCTCAAGGCAGCGAACGCATCTGGATCCAGTTTGAAGACTTTCAGCAAGTCCTCGCCATGCTCATGCGCGGCTACATCGCGATACCCGCCGAACACCACAGGCAAGATGGAGGTGATGATGGATCAAGAGCTTGACGAACTGCTAGAGAAAGCTCGTAATCACAAGATGACGCCCGCGCAGTATTTCGAGCAGCGGCTTTCGTTCATCGCATCTGGTATGCCTGAGGGAACTTCACGCGAAAAAGTGCGTGCGATGCTGGTTGAGCAGTATGGTGATCCCGTTGAGCACGAGCGCGACAAAGCCAAGCTGGCAAAGGCGCGTGAGGCGCTTGAAGAAATCGTTTGGCGTTATTGTAGAAAGGATACCCAGGAAATGAGTGCACACGAACCGAAGTCCGACGAGAAGTCGGCAAACACGGTGAAGGCTATTGTGCTAAGCCGAGAGGAGTTCGCGGATCGCTCTGTAGATCTGATTAATGATTGGGATTTGGACCGTGACAGAGCCGCCACCACTCTGGCTTATGCACTGTACGACCTGATGCTCATTTCGAAAGCAAATGCCTAGCGAGGCGCACATCAGTTAGAAACTGTTGGTATTCGTTTGTGATGGTATTTGGTATTTTCACGAACCTTGTCTGAGAAAACTCAACTGGAAGTTGTCCTTTGCTTGAAGGCTCGCGCATGGTTTGCGCCATATGGCCAACTCGTTACTACAACTCTTGGCAAATCTATGGGGCGGGGCCAACGAAAGCTGGCGAGCAGATTATTGATAGCTGCATACCAACCCACTGGATGCCCTTACCAAAGCCACCCCAATGACCCTACTCCTATCCCTCGCGCTGTCTCTCTGCCCCGATGCGGGCAGGCGTTACACTTGCGTTCACGACGGCGACTCCCTCGTCTACAAGACAGAGCGACTGAGAATTGCAGACATAGACACGCCGGAGCTCAACGGGCAATGTCCTTACGAGATCGCCAAGGCCAAAGAGGCGCGTGATCGGCTGCTTGAATTACTCAACGAAAGGGGGCTGCAGTTCACCCGCGTCGGAACCGATCGCTACGGACGCACGCTTGTTGAAATGCCCGCCGTGTCAGAGCAGCTAATCCGCGAGGGCTTGGCGAGGCGGTGGAAGGGAAAAAGGGAGAACTGGTGTTGAGACACCCCGACGATTACGAAATCGCGAGAAAAGTCGCCCTATTCCTCGACCGCCTACGCATGGGCGACACCAATATGGTTGAGGCCGCTATGGACGCTCACGACGCTATTGGAGAGTGGCTGGGCAGGGAAGAGGATTAACCCTCATCCGGCATCCGCATTAGCAGCTTGGCCTCTTCGGCTTCGTGCCCGTGGTCATCGTATCGCCGCAACAGATGCAAAATAACTAGGTCGATTACATCTTGCTCGCGGTCGGATATGGGCACAATTTCGGACAGATCAGCGAGCTTACGCAGGTTGGCGGCGGTGTTCATGCTGCCATGTCCCGAGCTTGGCGCTTCACCTTCTTGCCGAGGTACCAGTGGCCGCAGTTAGTGCATTGCAGCCGCTGAGTGACGAAATGGCGGGTGTGATGCGATCCACGCCTTTGTGCATCAAGTGATCCACAAGAGGGGCAGGCCTCGGAATTGCCGACGCCAAGATGGGGGTGGTTATTGATGTAGGGGCGCAGCTTCTTGTAGAGCTTTTCGGTCAGGCGCACGTCTTGGCAGTTGTAGCGCTCCATCGTCTTTCGCGCTTTGATATCGCCCTCCAGAACGGCTGACCAGAGCCCGTGGCCCTCGTGCTTCACCTTGTTGCCGATACCGAGCAGCTGCGAAACGTGGTCGAGCTTGTGGCTATCGAAGCTGAATTGCTGCCGCACGACCTTGTAGAGATCGATCGATGCGACAGGGGGCGGTGGTGTCATGTCATGCCGGACAAACTCGCCGCGCATCTTCTTGTTGTCGAAGCGGTCGTTGTTGTAGCCGCAAACCGCGTCGGCCTGAGACCAAAGGTCGTGCATGGCGGCGAGCATACCTTCGTGGCCGTCTGTCCAATCTGAGTGGAAAAAGACCGGGCGTTTGCCCATCCACTTCGCCGCAAAGCAAATCGTGCCGCCCCACTCGCGGACTTGGTTCATGCCTATGTTTTGGTCTCTCATGCCCCACGTTTCCACGACCATTGGGCGAGTCTCGATGTCGTAGAAGAGTATTTTGGGCGTTGTGGAGGCCACCGCTCATTCTCCCGCCGCTTCGTAGTAATCGGCGACTTTTTGCAGCTGGTTCGCGCAATCGAACCATGCCCCGCGTATGTTCACCAGAAAGCGCGCCACAGTGGCGTCACGGGCGTCCACGTCGCTCTTGAGGTACACCAGAGCGCCTTCGTCCATCATAATCGGTTGTAGCGCCTGTATGGCGGGCACAGCGGGCAATGAGCGGCATTCAAGGTAGTCTTCTGGGGGAGGTGGCGGATTAAGGGCGATCTTCGGCCCACAGGCCGCCAGTAAGCAAGTTGTCGAGAGGGTTATCGCCGTCTTGTTCAGCTTCATTGATGGCCTCCTGTAAGGCTTCTTGTTTCGCTTCTTCGACTTGTTCTCGTGCATCCGCCTTGGCGGTGGACTCTCCAATGGCCTTGACCGCGCGCACTTCGGCTTCGCGCTGTTTTTCCTTGAGTTCGGCAAACACTTCAGCGCGCCCATTCGACTTGCCGACGCAATAGGTGGCGGGAAATGCGAGGGCCAAAGCCGCGGCTGCGTAGACCTGCCAAGGGAGACCCGAGAGGAACGCGCGGGCGGTTAGGAGCCAAGTCATCCGCCATTCTCCTGCTTTGATCGGAAGTGCATCCAGCCCGCTGAACCACCAGCAAAAGCGGCAAAGCCCGTGCCGTAAAGCATGGGGTCGAACTCAAGCCGGAACACGAAGTCGGCAATGGACAGTCCGAAGAACGTCAGCCCGCCGAGAAAGCAAGTGACGCGCGCAATATCGAGCGCTTTGTTATCGCGGGTGTACAGGAGGTCTTTGGCTAGTTTCATCGCTCTGCCCAATCCTTTCCAGCCCACCACGCTCGAACGTCGAAGCAGGGGCAGTCTTTAACGAACTCGTGGCGCTCAACCACACCGTCACCGTCCTTGTCGGGCGAGAGGTCGCGGTGGCCTAGAATTTCGGCCTCGGGGTAGAGCTTACTAAGCGCGTCCACCAAGGCGGTCATGGCCCGGCGCTGCTCAATCGTGCGGGTGTCTTTGGTGCCGCCCTGGCGATCCAAGCCGCCGACGTAGCAAATGTGGATGGTATCGTGATTGTGGCCGCTTACGCCTGCGCCTGTACGCGCGTCATTGCGGCCCTTCACCACGCGGCCATCCAGTTCGATCACATAGTGGTAGCCTATGTCCGAGAAAGGGGGGCTTCCGTTGAGGTGCCATTGCCGGATCTGAGCCGCCGTTACGGGCACGCCTTCACGCGTAGCTGCGCAATGAATGACGATATGGTTTATGGTGCGGGTGTCTTGAAAAACGGGGGTCATTCGTCATCCTTTCCGCGCTTACTGCGGTCGTAGAGAAAGAACCCGATCTGGATGAGCAGCCATAGGACACCCAAAGGCGCGAGAAGTTCGGCCCAAATCGGGTGTGCTGCCATCGAGACGACTTCCTTAATGTTGGGGAGCCAGAAGGGGCTGGAAGCCGCGCCTGCGGCAACCGTGCCAGTGGTGACTTCGATCTTGTGGGAGAGCATCATCGGTAAGCCACCCCGCTAAGCACCATGTCGTGCGCCGCCGCATAGGTGAGCGTGATGTCCGCGCTGGCGTCGTCAACGGTCGGGCTCGCATCGCCCACGTTATAGGAGTAGAAGTTGTTGTTCGTGTCGCGACTGGCAATCGCCAAGTCGCCAGACCAAACGCCAATACCCGCCGTGTTCCCAACGCTTCGGCTTTGACCGAGCACCAACGCAAAACCGCCCGCCGATGTCGCTAGGCCAATGGTGAGCGCCGCAGCGTTGCCCCCTGCGCTTTGCGCATCCACGGGGGTGGTCGAGTTGAGGTTCGCAGTCGGGCAGGTCCAAATCGCGTACCCCGTAGCAATGAAAGTGTTGGCGTCCGCAAGCGACAGATCAATCGAAGTCGTTCCAACAGGCACAATGACATCAGTCCAAAGTTGGGATGGCCTTCCACCCGTCGACTGAATGGTTGAATGTGGCGCGCCAGCCACGATCTGAGTGCCCGAAGGCTGGGCTGTTACGGTAAGTGCCCCGTCGATTCCCGAGAAGGTGCCATTCAAGAAGACACAGATCGGGACCAGCAGTTCTTCGGTTTCACCAGAGACGGGAATGCCTGTGCGAACCGATGGGTTGGCGGGCGCAACAAGGTAGGTGCCAGCGTGCGTTGGAGTGGGTAGAGCAGCCGCGCCCGCAATCACAATGTCATCAGTCGTGAACTGCAGCGGGACCGCCAACGCGCTGTTGTCCAACACGGGGTTGGTGATGTCAGGTGTGCGCCCATAGTGGTAACGAACGCGGCGCTCTGCGGTGCCGATGTCCGCATGGGTAAGCAATATGGTGGTGGCGTCCTCGCGCTCACCTATAGCCGCTTCCTGCGTGCCACCCTGATTTCCGGTTACTTCGAAGCCAGTGATACCGCTGGTAGGCGTGAAGTCGTCGCCAAGTGAGTGGGTTACATTCACGCGTGTTTGTGTCCCGCTGACGCGCTCGCCGATCTGGTCGATAGTCCAGTTCGGACTTGCTGATTGCAGGCCCATAAGAACCTGCACTCTCTGCGCCGAAAGCCGACCGCTCTTTCCATAGCTCGCAGGCGTCCAGTGGAAGCTGTCCACGCGTTCTGCCGGAACGTTCGAATGCGAGAAGTGGACGTGCGGATAGCTGGCGTTGATTGTGGCCAGATTTCTTTGCATCGCATCCCAGTTTGCGTCGTTCTCGATGCTTGGTGAGGTGGTCGTAGCGAGGCTTGAGAGAACGATGGGTAGCGTGGTGCGCGTTAGGCCGAGATCGGTGGTGAGAGAGCCATGAAGGGTGTCGAGGGACGCCTGATAGGTGGCGAGATTCGCCGCCGAGCCCGCTGCATCACCTTCGCCCTGGTGCCAGATGACAAATGAAGGGGTGGCACCTGAGTTTTGAATGTCAGTGAGTAGCGTTTCGTATAGCCCCGCGCCCTTTTGTAGAGCCGCAATCGCAACGCCCGAAGCGCCGCCGTAAACCATGCGACACACGCGGCCTGTAGCGGCCTGCATCGCGTTGAGAAATTCGATGACGCCGCGCCCGCCCGGAGCGACCCATTGGCTTGTGCCTCGATCCCAGATGAGCGTGTCAGGATGAGCGTCTTGAACGCCGTCGCCAGTCTCAGCCCAAAAGATGGTGTTGGATTGGCCGTAGGCGATGAAGTCGAGGGGATCGGGCCTAGTCCAAGAGAAGCCATCGCCTTTTAGGCGTGAGACTTCGCCGCCCTGAGCTTTGATGCGCCGCGCACGGCGTAGATCAAGCTTAGGCATCCAGAAGCACCGCTAGCTCAAGCGCGCCGGGCGTAGCCGAGTCGAAAAGCGCTTGGTCTGTGAACGTGGTGATCGTGACGTTTTGGCCGTCCGCCCCATCGGCTCCCGCAGGACCCGTGGCACCTGTAGCGCCAGTCGCTCCTGTCGGACCTTCTGGACCTTGCGGTCCTGTTGCGCCGTCCAAGCCATCAGCACCGTCTGCTCCGGCAGGTCCTTCCGGCCCCTGCGCGCCCGTCGCTCCGGTGTCGCCCTGAGGCCCTTGTGCACCCGTCGGACCTGCAGGGCCTTCTGGTCCTTGTGGTCCCGCCGGACCCTCCTGGCCAAGAGCCGCAATGGCTTGCGCCGTGCGCTGCGGCGTCATTACTGTATCGGTATTGGTCCCCGCTTCGGCTTCGGCCTGTGTGGCAACAGGGACGTTGTGATCTGCGTCCCAATCCGCGACCGGAAGAGGGCGAGCGGAAGACTCCGTGCTATGCGTAATACGCACCATTTCAGGCTCCTATGTCCAGTTTGCCAAGAGGGCAGCGGCAACGCCGCCGAGCGCCCAAAAGGCGAGGTCAACCCAAGGGTTTAAGCTTTTCGCAAAGTGCGCCTTCACCTCTGCCCAAGTGATGCGTGAGCCGCCCGCCTCGCTGACCTCACGAATGAGGCCACAGCCAAGCCCAGCCCCCGCGCCGCCGAGAAGCCCGCCGAAGCTGAAGACAAGCAGGATTGCAGCGGCGCACATGAAATGCGCCACCTGATCGGTGACTTTTTGCATTTTGATTTTCCTTAGACTTGGAGGAGTCCGGCCCAGTTTACTTGAGCCGCCGCATGCTTGTCGGCGATGGTCGTGGCGGCAAGAACCGCGTCTTTTGCCGCTGTTCGGTTTGCTTCGATCTTTGGGTTGAGCGCGCGCCATGCCGTTGCGGTGGCTAGGACAATCCCGACAAGCTGACCGATCGAGATGCCTTTGGCTGCGGCTTCTTCGCGCAGATACGGAAAATCAGCCGGATCGCTAGTGGCATCGTCCCACGCCAGTGCCTCTCCCTCTTTGAGGATATAGGTTGTCTCTTGGCCCGGTATCGAGGTGATGAATTGCGAACGAAACTCGCCCGCCTCCTTGTCGATCTTTGCCAGCAAGGCCGTGTCGAGGTCGGTGAAATCTTCGACAAAGGTAGTCCCATCCAAAACGTGGTATGGGTGCGGTGGCGCTTGAACATCTTCCGCAACCACGTCCCAGTCATCGTGCCCGTCCGCACTTTCGACTAGCTGGGTCTCGCCCGTTGTCGGGCGCCTCAAAAGGATCATGGCTCTTCCACCGCGAAGACTGGTGAATTCCACGAGACCAGCGGGCCGCTGACGCTCAAGGCGAGTAGTCTAAAACGATAGAGCGTGTCAGCAGACAGGCCCGTCAGATTGGTGAAGCCGAAAGTAATTTCGCCGGGCTCTTCTTCACCTGGAACGGTAATTGGCGTCGAGCCCGTTACATCGCTGCCCGGGACATCGATCCAAGTGCTTCCGCTTTCTAGGCGGTATTGCACCTTGCAGCGCGCGCGGCCGCCCGTGTAGCTCGCAGCGTAACGGATACGGACCACACCAGAGCCGTCACTCTCGCAGTTCCCGTCCCCCGCGACCTGATTGAACACGGTCCCCGAAACGTTGGCCCATGTCTGATCGGTGTAGCTGTCGTTGGCGTCTGCTGGAGGCATGCTTGGCGCGGCCAAGGTGCGGCGGACGTCGATGGTCACGTTGTAGGTCTTGCCGTCAAAGATGACCGGAACAGTGATCGAGCCAGCTGCATCGGCCTTTGTCAGCGTGACTGTGACCGTCCCGCTGCTTATTGAAGGCGAGGCCACCGTGATGGAGCCCGAAGGCGAACGGGTGATTGTGCCAACGGTCACACCGCTGGTCTGCTTTACGCCTCCACGGAATAGCTCGATTGAGCGGGTGATGGTTGCAAGGTCGCTGGTCGTAACCCCGGCGCTGCTCGCTTGAATGTCAAAGGCTGCGGGTTGAGAGGTTGTGACTTGGGATTCGTCAGTAACGTCTGCCCCATCGTCCGAGTTGGGACCGGGCACAAACGCGGGATGTTCGGTCTGTGCGTCCGTGGCTGGCGAAACCATGGGGTTGCTGATCGTCAGCCTTGCCGTTCCAGCCCCAGCGCTTTCAAATCTTGCCGCAACGCGGGCCAATCGGGCGTTGGAGGGCGCGGTTACAAACCCAGCGAGGTCTTGCGTTCGAAAAAGATCGCCCGAGCCCGTGGCGATGTTTGAAGAGATTATGAAGTTCTGACCGGCGTCGTACCACTCAATCCGAAAACGCCAATTCGATGGCGGCGTGTCGCCACTTTCACCGCGCGCGTCCACATTGCCTTGCACCGAGTAACGTTGGTCGGGCTTGATCTGCACAAAGCCCTCGGTGCTTACAAAGCCAACCTGCCCTGCCGCTGTGTTTTCGTAAACGCTTCCCGCGAACCGGTCCCCGTCGAAGGTGAAATACTCCATTGCGGTGCCGTCATCCGCCGCGCCGCTGACCTGCCAGCCTCGGTCGTCTTCCATGAGGCTAAACGCCACGAGGTTGCTGTTGCCTGAGGTGGTGTTGGCCTGCACATCGACCGCGCGCGGTTTCAGCGCTGCATCGGCCAACAGGTCCCGCTCTTGGCTCGTTTGCGCTAGTGTCGGCGTCGGAGGCGGAACGGCCACCTTACCCAGCGCAAAAGCGTGCTTGCCCGCCGTTTCCGACTTGAAAGAAAGCGAGACCGCTAGGTTCTCGGGATTGAGCCGGCGTTGGTTAATAACCGCCTGTCCTTGGTACGCGGCAAGGCTGCTGTTGATCGTGATGCAGTCGCCGGGACGATAGAACCTCCAAGAGGCCTTGGCTTCAATATCAATCGGCCCAAGTTCGCGGCTATCGGCCATGGCGTAGGATGCAAGCTCGCCTGCTTGTTCCACATTGGTGACGCCGTTGAGCGGATAAACCTTGGTAAGCGCCTGACCGTCCTCGGTTCGGTAAGTGGAGCCTACTATCTCCTCGGCGGTAATTTGCTGCCAGTTGTGATCCGGCGACACGTATTGTGGGCGGACACCGTTAAACCGGTCGCTGACAGCGGGAACCGCCTCTGTGCCGCCGCCTGATGCAAGAATGTCGTCGTCGGTTAGCGTAGCAATCGAAAGGCGAGGGCGGTGCCAGTCGAAGGACATAAGCCCGCCTGCCGGATACCAGCGTCCGCCGCCTGCTGCGCACAAATCGTCCATGTTGCGAACGCGCTGCTCGCGAAGGTTTGCGCCCGTGCCGCCTTCGGTCAGGATCATGTTGACCGTCCAACCGTTCGCATCGCAATCGTTCGCCCAATCGACAATCGCGGCCCAATCGATCGTGTCTTCGGGCTGGCCTAGGCCGAACATGCGGACGCCCTTTTCAAAGCGCCCGTAAGCGTACATCGCGGCGTGAATCGCAGGGTTGCGGCTGTAAACGTAGGTGTTTTCCTGCCCGAGACGACAGGGCCCGATTCCGCCTGTGAATGTGCTGTCTTGGCGTGGGTCGTAAACCTTTTCCCCGTCACAGAGCGCGGTGTAGTTCGGCAATCCAGCGGCAAAGACTTCACCGTCGCGGTCAAACAGGAAGTTGAGGCCGACATGCGCGCAGCCCGAGAGGCGGCTTGTGCTATCCCAGCCAGGCGCAGCGCCGTAGGGTGGAACAAGCGCGGCTGATTGTGGACGGTCGCCCAAGTTCTGCACGAAGGCGATATTCGGGCCGTAGAATGACGTATCGATGGGCTCAAAGTCGAAATGCTCGCTAACGATGCCTTGGATGGGGCCGACACCGGACAGGACGCGCACTTGCCAACGATAGGGGTTCGGTACGCCTGCAACGTCCGCGCCGTAAGCGACATCATGCCGCAGAACGCCCCCTGTCATCACTTGGCCGACGATGTACGGTCGCGCGGGTTCGACATCGACCACCACGCGGGCGGGAGAGCCTCGTGCGATGGGGGTAGGCGCGGTTATCTGAGCCGCAGCCGTCGCCGCAGCCGAGGTGATGGTCGCAACCGTTCCGATTGTACCGATTGTTCCAGCAAGAGCAGGTGCGGCAAAGGCACCCACACCTGTCGCCACCAAGGCAACTGTGCCGGCAATTGCCGCAACAGTGCGGAAGGTTCCCGACATTAGCAAACTCCTATATAGGGGCCGCATGAAGCAACTAACACTGATCGCCGCGCTTGCCCTCGCGGGCTGCGCATCAACCGGTTCGGTTCTCTCAAAAGAGCCGACCGAGGTTTACACCATCGACAAAGACCCGAGCGCGGTGGCCTTCTGCTTAGCCAACCGAAACAACGCTCCTGTGCTTGATCGTCAGGACGGCTCTAAGGTCGTCTTGCTGAAAAACGCATACGGGGGCGTATCGCTAGCCTTCTCCATATTCCCTGAGGGCGAAGGCGGAAGCCGGATTGAGTATCGAAAAGAATTCGGAACTATTGGCGGGCAGTGGAAAAAGTGTGTTGGCGTTGAACCTTGGCAGGACGATTTTTAAAGCCGCCAAGCTCCTTCGCACTGGCGATAGCCCTCATCGCTTACGCGCATAAACTGAAAGTCTGGCGCATCCTCGTGTTTACCGATGAAGGCATGCAGCTGTCCGTAAACCATCAGCGCGTGAAAGCCCGAGTCGCCGGGGAAAGCCGCCATGTCGCCCGTCAGCATCTGAGCCGAAGGGATCCTTGGGAAATACTTGTCCATCAGCTCGGGCAGCGTTTCTACGCCTTCCGCCTTTAAGGCTTTCATCGCGCCTAGAGCCGTGCGGAACCGTGGCACCATGGGCAGCTTGTGCCCCATGTTTGAGGCATGATAGCGCATAAGGTGGACGCACGTCGCGCGTTTCGACCAGTCGAACTCCCTACCCTCAAAGCGCGCTTGCGTTTTTTGTGTTGCAGCCACGCGGCGTTGAATTTCGTTCACAGCTCGAAGAACTCTTGATCGAGTGAGCGGACGCCGCCACCTCCGCTAGGGCCCGAAGTGAGACCTCCGCCGCGAGCGCTGGGTGCGCCCCATGTGACTGTTATTGGAAGACCAGTTGCCTGATCGTGGCCTGTTTCTCCGGGGTAGTCAGACTTATGCCTCGCAGAAGACATACCGTTGCCATCGTCAGTGCGCAGCAAGGCCTCAGTTTCGTCAACGCAGGAGACGACAATCGAGAGTTCCCGGAAAGCGAATGGCTGGCGCACTGTGTTCATGCGGCCTGAAAACTCTGCATCTGGATCGCCGACGACCTCGCCAGTGTTAACGTCGTATTGTGCTGTCAAATAGCGGACTGGACTCCTCGCAAGAGCCCCGATTTGAAGTGGTGTCAGCGCGGCGTTGCTCGGCGGAGCGAGAATGAATTCCCACTCTGGCAGCGTATTGCTAAACCCAAAAGCCGTTTCGCCATATCGGCTAATCGAGCCTAAGGTGGCGTCCGAAGCGCGATAGGTATTGCCACCCCAAACCGTAACGCCGCCATCGCTCAGATAAACCGAGCCAGAAGGCAGATCCAAGCGGACCAGCTTGGTCACGCCGTTCATGCCCGTTCCTTAATAGTGAATTCGATCGGGAAAAGACGATTGACCGAAACCGACCAAGCTACTTCATCACCAATGACCAAGCCCTCAATCTCAGGGTCCACGAAGTTCACTAAAGTGTTGTCCGGCACCTGCGTGCGCAAAAGCTCATTTAGCTCGATCGTGAGCTGACCGTTGCCGGGGACAATTCCGCCCGTTGCGATCGTGTGAAGATAGTTCACCCCATCCACGACAAACGAAAGGAAAAAGCCTTCCTTGACCTCGTATCCCGGCGTGAAGTTCTCCAAGTCCATTGTTCGGCCCGGAGCGTTAATTGAGAAATTGACTCTTGGATTTCCAGGCAAGCCCTGATCGTGCAGCAGGGGCACCTTCACCTTAAGGCCGGATTGCTTTCCGCCGACAAGCCGCGCGACCATGATCCGTCCGTCTTCCGGCACGTATGGCCCAAAAGTAAATCGAGCGCGGAAGCGGCCACCCTTGCGTGGCACATAATCATCGAATTGCGCGCCACTCTGCGTAAAGCCCGCGTCTTCAAACGCCCAGGTCATGCTCCCCGGAACCGCAAAACTAGGCAGATCAAGCGAAGCCATTAGCGATACCTCCGGCCCGCTTGCTGCCTAAGCTGGCCTTGGGCAAGCGCTGAGCCCGCATTCGCAATTGAAGGCGCGGCCGACGCCACAACACGCCCAGCCTGATCGCGCACCATCGCACCAAAGCCATCGTTGTTGGCCACCACCTCCACCTGAAGCTTGCCGCCGCCCAAATGGTGGTTGGCGACAATCGACCCGCTGCGGCTTGGCGTGAACAGTTCAGGCCCGCGCTCACCGACCAGATAGCTCTTGCCGCCCGTGACGGGGCCACCCATCGCACGAGCGCCTGCCAGATTGCTCTGAATTGCAGAACCAAAGAGGCCTGTCTGACCAAGCTGGGTGAACGCCCCAACCAGCCCGCTTAGGATATCCAGAAAGCCGCCGCCTTGGATTGAACTTGAGAGATTGCGCAGAGTGTTGGTGACGCCATCCGCCATTTCGGCAAAGTTGCTTTGGACCTTCAGGGTTTGCGTTTCCACGCCCACCTGCATGTCTTCAACTACATCAACCAGCTTGGCGGTCTCAGGCAAAATGTCGATTTCAATGGGGCGATTGCGCGCGGCCTCTCTGTTGTCGTTAGCGGCCCGAATTTTGATGTACTGCGACCACTTGATGATGCCCTTATCGAGCTGTTCGTTTAGATCGCCAACATTCTTCGTAAGCGCCTTCGAAGCTTTACCAGCGCTGGCCGCTGCAGTGCTAAAACCTCCAAAAGCGGTGGCAGTCAGATCGAGCCGACGATTAAGCGCCTCGTCATTGCCCTCTCCAGCAAGGATTTGGTCAAACGAGAGGCTGACACTTTGCGCAGTTGAGCCTGCCGCACCCGACGCCGCGCCCACTCTTTCAAACAGATTCACAAGACTGGCTAGGGGGTTGAGAGCTTGGTTGGCCCGATCAAACAAGACCTCAAGGCGCTGAGAGGCCAGGCCAATCCCTTCAAGAAAGTTCTTCGTGGCGGTCCATGCGCGGGACACCCAATCCGCGAAGACTTTTACGCCTTCAATAAAGTTGCCAAGCCGAGTGGCCGTCTCATCAAGCTGGCGCGCGTTTTTGGCGAGGGTTTCAATGAACTCAGTCGTCAGATCCATTGCACGTGTGAATTGCGGCAAGAACCGATTTACCAGCGTAACCGTCAGTTCCTTGAGCGCGTTGTTAAAGGCCAACTGGCTTTCGCGGTAGCGATCTAGCCCCCTTTGATCCTCTTCCGAAATGATGGCCGCGCGAGAACCCAGCTCATCAAAGGCTTTCGCGTTGTCCCGCAACAGCGGCAGAAGCGCCGTGGCGTCAGAACCAAGGCTTTCCAGCACAAAGGACATTTCTTCAGTGCTTAGCTTGGCCTCTTCCATGCGAGCCACAATCAGTTGCAGCGCATCCTTGCCGGACAGCCCCCGCAACTCATCAACCGTCAACCGAACCTTGCCACTTACGGCGTCGAAAGCGTCTTGAAGCGGGCCACCGCCGTTGACGACGAACTCGCCAATCCGCTCGCGGGTATCCTTGAAGATGTCGGAGAGCTTTTCGAACTCGATACCGACTTCGCGCGCCGCAAAGGCTTGGCGCTGGAACTCCTCGAAACCCTCACCAGCGACACGCGCCGCATTGGCCATCTCGCGGCTTTCCGTCGAAATTTTGTTGGCCGCGACCGCAAAGGCTGTGCCCACTCCAGCAATGGCTGCACCGCCTGCCGCTGCGATCCTGCCGATGCCTTTCAACCGATCGCCAATCTTGCCCACTCGCTTCTTAAACGAGTTCATGCGGCGCTCGGCCTTGGTCAGGCCTTTCTCGAAAGCGGCGGTGTTCGCCCCGAGGTCTACACGAAGGGCACCAATGCGTGCGTTAGCCATCTGCGCGCACCTCTTCTGCTGGGATGTGCCTGATCCGCATGTCAGTATCCTTCCCTATGTCACGCAGGACAGCCAACATGTCTTCCGGCTTTTGCTCTAGGGCCTCGCCCAAGTAATGACGGAGTGGCTTCAAGCCCGACTTCACTTTTGTGAGGGCGTTGAACGCCGCTGCCTGATAGGCCGTTGCTGTTGCGAGGTCAGCTTTTGCCTTATTGCGGGCACGAGCAGCCCTCATCGCCAACGCAAAGAAGCGTGGAGTCTGTCGCCAGAACGAGTCAGGCTCATGCCCCGCCTCGCACCACATTTCGAAGTGCGCCTCTATTATGCAGCCCGCTTTTTCGTCGGGCGCTTGGGCTTTGGGTCGCCACTCTCCATGGCAGCCGGGAAGGCCTTCTCAAGCAATTCCGCCAGCGCTGTCATGGTTGCCTCATTGTGGAGCGTAAGCAAGGCAAACGCCTTGTCAGCACCAAAATCAGGATGGTTGGGCTTCGCCAGTTCCGCGACACCGGGGGCCGCGTCGAGTGGGTCCATGTCGTCAGGCAGTTTGAACGGGTTGAACCCCGCTTCTTTGGCGGCGCTAAATGTCGCATAGTCCGCTTTCAGAATATAGGTTTCTTCCCCCACCTCTATCGTGGCGGTTGCGTTGATCGGCGCAACCATTACGCGCCCGCCGCTTCAGTGCTTGCGCCAGTGAAGCGAACCAGCATGGTGGCTTCCATAACTCCGTCAATTGGGATTTCTCGCGAGTAACCCTTGACGCGGCAAGTGCCATCAATTTCCCAAGTGCCGCCTGCACTGGCTGGCAGCGCAATCCGGTAAGCCCTCAGGTCTTGGGCGGTTCGCGCGGTGCGGATAAGGCTGTCAGTTGCGCTTCCCGGCACAAGGTTCATCATAAACTCGCCTTCGCCGTCATCGATCAGACCAAGAATGAATTCTCGGCGCTTTTCTGGCGATCCAAAGTGCGTGACATCCACGTCTTCGGCAATGCCGTTCGGGGGGGTTACGGTCTTTATTTCAGCGAGGACTGTGAGGTTCGTGTCGGTGGCGTCGGTAGACAACGAGAATACCGTGCCGTGCCCAATACCGGCATTGCTCATATCAAATCTCCATCAGGATTAGGCGGGGGTGAAAAACAGCCGAAAATCTAGGCTTTGCCGAAACACCTTGGTCCCGCTGGCAAGGTCTTCGGGGTTCATCGCTCGCGCATCCGCGAGAAATCCGTTTTGAAAGGCGACGCCGCTTACAGTCGCCTGTTGTTCGAGCTCTGCAATGACAGCGCGCTCAATTAGCTTTGTGACGCCGTAGCTCTCGCCCCAGCAGTCAATCTGCACCACGGGCTCTTCAAGGCTGCGTGGGCCGTCGAAGTTATAAATCCTACCCGGCGCGAAGCCTTGCAGTGTGATGGCTGGCAAAGCCTCCGGGCGCTCAACCCAGTCAATGGCTGGGCGGTTGTTGTACGTTCCAACCAAGCTCGTGATAGCAGTGGCGGCGCGAAGGCGGGCCACAAGAGCTTCCTCAAACTGCGGCGGGCCAGTTGGTGTGGGCGTGTCCTGAAAAAGCTGTTCTTCAAAAAGCTCGGGGTCAAAGAGCATTCAACGCCTCCCCTTGCCGCGCGCCTTCTTGCTGACCTCAACCCAGAGCCCCGCGCCGATCAGATCAAGCGTCTCGATTTCCATGCCGTACCAAGCCGGGCGAGCGAACGGATCGGCCATTTGATTGATTGTGCCGAATTCAGAGGTGATACCTTGCACCAATCCACTCGGACCGATGTGCATCTCAACGTCTGCCAAGTATCCCTTGCGAAAAATGCGCCGCTGCGGGCGAGTTAAGGTAGGCGAAACGTCAATGCTTTCGCTCAGATCACCCTCATCTTCCGGCGCGAGCCGCCTCATGCGCCGCGCAACAGGCTCTCCGGCCTCACGAAGCACTTTTCTGACCTTGTTCTTTGCCGTGGAGCCCTTGACCCTGAAAAGCGCATCCTCGACGCCCTTGAGGCCTTCTAACTTAATCGTGGGCCGTATCACGCCGCACTCCTGCGCATGGCCGTGTATTCAATCCCATCGCGAGCGAGCGGCGAGACGTTCACAATGTCCCAAGTGCCGTTGAAGTTGATGCGATCGGCGGTTGTCACCCCTAAAGTCTCTGGATCAGCCAACACACGAAAGGTTGCCGATTGCTGCGCCCCTTCATTGCCTGCCTGGCGGCGCTCAGAGCCCGTTCCGTAGACAACTTCCGCCCAAACGGTCGCGTAGGTCGCCCAACCCTTCTGAACACCACCAAAAGTGTCTTCTGCGGTTCCGCCGTTGCGCTCAATCGTGATTAGATCGTCGCGCTTGCCCGCCTTCATGCGAAGGCCCTGTGGTTTTCAAGCAGCGTTTGAACACCCATCGGGATTTCGCCGTTTTCGCGGTCGTCAAACCAATGCGCGGCCAGCAACAGAATAGCGTGGCGCACCTCTTCGTCTGGAGAAACGCCCACATCATAATCAACCCAAACTGCGTTCACGCGGTCCAAGATCGTCGGCCAAGTGGCGTCGGTGTCGCGAACAATCCAGCTCGTGAAGTTCGATAGGTCCACCGTGTAATCCGTTTCGGGGACAATCTGTGTCGCCCCTTCGGTGTCAAGGTATCGGATCTGCGTTACGCTCGTCACCGGGCCGCGCGGCAGCATAATGCTGTCGGTGAACTCATCTAGGGTCAGCCGAAGCGACTTGGCTGAAAAGCTTCGCGCTGTGTGATTTTCACAAAAGGCCGTCGCCGCTTTAATCGCGCGCTCAACCCAAATGTCCTCGCTTGAGCTTGTAATGCGGCTTTGCTCTTTGACCTCCAGCACCGTCACAGGGAAGGTCGTGGCAGGCGTCGTAACCGTGATGCCCATCTATCGCCTCCCGCCTGAAACCGCTCTTGGCCTAACTTGCTGCATGGTCGCGCCCCGCGAAGGTTGAGGTCTATCAGGCCTTGCGCCGCTCACTTGGCCTTGTCTCTCTGGGCCAGCAGAAATCGGACGCCCTGCCGTACCCCTTGGTGTCTTCGTGGACGTTCCAAAGGCTGTGTCAGAACCAACTTCCTGAGCTGCGCCGCTTCCATTAATCTCTGGCGGTCCGCCAATCAGCTCGCCCTGAGCCGTATCCGAACCACTTTCTTGAACGCCTCCAGACCCGGCAACCCAAACCAGCGCCAGTCCCGTCGCGTTGTCGTTTGCGGACTCCTGAGCCGCGCCCGTTCCGCCAATCGAAACCAACCCCAGCCCGGTGGCTGTGTCAGCCTCATCCTGCGCCGATCCGCTGCCTTGGATGGCAACAGCTCCGGAACCGGTTAGATTGTCTTGCTCGCCTTCCTGAGCGGCACCAGAGCCCGTTATCGCCCCAGCGCCAAGGCCACCCGAACCAGTAGCCGTATCCGATCCGACCTCTTGGGTTGACCCAACGCCCGAGACTTGGACGGTGCCTAGGCCCGTGGCTACGTCTTGGCCCGCCTCACCTGCCGACCCAGTGCCAGCGACACCCACCGCGCCAGAGCCTGCAGCCTGATCGCTGCCAACCTCTTGGGCACTGCCAGATCCAATCCGTCCGGCGTCCGAAACCGTTCCGCTACCGCTGGCAGCGTCAAGACCTGTCTCTTGGCTAGAGCCTGAACCTGTTACCCCTACTTGGCCGCTGCCCGTTGCGGTGTCGCCTCCTTGGTCTTGCACTCCACCCGAGCCGCTTACTGGAACTTGCCCCGAACCTGTGGCGCTATCCGCCCCAGCCTCCTGGCTTGAACCGCTCCCCGTTATGTCAGCCGGGCCACCCGCCGACTCTGGAAGCGTGACCACCTCCAACGCATATTGAGACGTTTGCCCGTTATCCGACTGCCTAAGCAGAACGTTGTCGTTCGCAGTCAGGAGGTGGTTGATGTAACCGCGCGGCATTGCGGTGCCGCCGCCCGTACTGTCGTTCGTCAGCGTGGTTAGAACTTGCTCCGCGTCAGCCACCGCCGCGATCGAAACGTTAAAAATCTCTTCTTCGCCACTTCCAGCCATCGTCCCGGTGTAGCGAGACACCGCTAGGCCGGGGTTCTGCATCAGCCAGATTGAGTGCTGCTTGGTACTAGCCGCTGTATTGGTCGCGCTTCGAACGCCAAACGTGGTGGTCGATGTCAGGCGCACTCGCGTGCTGGTGTCGTCCAATCCGACCGTGGCTGTCGTGTCTTGGCGGTAGGTCGGGTGAATAAAGGTTTGGGCTATATCGGCGACAGCGGTGGCGAGCGTTACGCTGGCCTCTGTGGTCGTATTGCTGGGCTGCTGAAACTGCTCGTTTGAGACTGTCCAGTTCGCCCCGGTGAACTCAACCAGAGCGTAGGACAGCGTAAAGTTGGCGTTGGTCGTAAAGCGATTGAAGACAGCGTTGCCGCCGCTGATCTCGGACGTGAACTGCCCAGTGTTCATATTGTTGCGGCCGGTTTGCGACGTGCGCTGGCCGGTGATCCACGGAACTACGTCTGCGCTGTTAGAAACCGTGCCCGGCAGGGCCACTGTCCCGGTCGCCCCGCCGCCTGTAACCGTTCCTTTGGCGCGGACTTTTATCTCGTTTGCGCCGGAGCCGATGTATTGAATGATCTGCCAATCGACGCGGCAATTGTTGGCCGTGCCGTATCGCGTCAACGTGGTGTTGTTCCCCGAGTGGGAGACAGACACCGTGAAATCGTCTCCGTTCTGGTTGCCGCCGCTAGCCGTGCGGCCCATCCCGGTGAAATGGTTGTTCGCGATAGCAAAGAACCACGCGTCGTCCGCTATTCCGCTTTCCAGCGTGTAATCGACGCCATCGGTAAGCGTTAGCGTTGCCTGGCCGCTCGGAATTACCGCCGAGCCGCGCAGGACTTTAAAATCAGGCATGCTGGATGGTGAAGCTCGAAAGCGTTACGTTTTGGCCTGCCGAGATGCTGGTGTTGTCGAGGTTGATGTCCGCTCCACTCGTGCCAACCGTCAAGCCCGTGACACCCACAGTTCCGCCGCTGTTGCGAATGCGCGCACCGTCTGCGGTGCCTGCACCTGTCGCCGAAACAGTTGGGTTGTCGAGCACAAGCGTCCAAGTGTCGCCAGAGACAGTGCCGCCCGAGGCCGAAAGGCCGAAAGTGACCAAAACCGTCGCGCCATCAAGAATCTGAAGATCGCCATTTGCGTGGTAGTCGCGAGTGGCAAACATGCGGTCATTTTCAACGTCCGCGCTGTAGTTTACAGCCATATTGCTTCCCCAAAAGGAAAGGGGCGAGCCCGAAGACCCACCCCAATCAATTAGCCAACGGTGAGGGCCTTGACCGGCTCAGGATTGAGCAGGCCACCGCCAACGCGCTTCGTGGTGTAGAACTGCACGAAGGGCTTGTTGGTGAACGGGTCACGCAGCACGCGAGTGCCGGTGCGATCCACGATCAGGTAGGACAAAGCGAAGTTGCCGAAAAGGATCGGCTCATTGCCCGTCGCGATGTCAGGCATGGCCGGGATTTCGGTCACGCCATAGCCCGCCAGCATTGCGGGCTGCCCAGCCTGCATCGAGGGCTGCCAGAGATACTGGCCATCGTTGTCCTTGAGCTTGCGAACGACTTCCATCGAGTTGCGGTTCATCACGAAGCCCGCGCCCGCCGTGAAAGCAGTTGGAAGCTCATAAATGAGCGACATGATGTCGTCTTCGTCCACAGCGCCCGCCGAAGCGGTCGTCACGGCTTCAATCGCGCCCATCGGGTGAGCGGCAGCGTTCGCTCCGCCCGTGACGTAGGTGAGAATGCCGTTCGGCTTGTTCGCACCGTCGCCCGAGGTGAAGGCGACGCCCTCTTGGAAAGCGAACTCAGTGTTCACTTCACCAGCAAGCCAAGCCTCAAGGTTGACCTCGGCGTCGTCCAGCATTTGCTGCGTAGCAGCCGGGTTCGCATAAAGCTCGCCGGTTGCATAGGTCAGCTCGCCAAAGGTCGCAGTAGCCGTTTCAGGGCGTGCAGCGGTCTCGCCAACCCAGCCCGAAGCAGTGCCGCGCAGGTTGAAGAGCTTCTTGAAGCTGTTGCCCGAAATGGTCTGAACCGTCGCAAGCGAACGCCATGGCGAAACCTCGATCAGCGCATCGGTGATGGTGCGGTCCCACTCGATCGGAGCGAGGTAGCCACCTTCACTGTCAACACCTTTCTGGAGATTGGCTTGAATATCGCCTTTCTTCATATGGGCGCTAAAAGCCTCGGTGTATTCGGCGTCGCGCACCGAACGGCCACCATTGACAGCTGCCGCAGCAGCAGCCTTGGCGTGCTTGTCGAGCGCTTCCTGAAGGTCGCTGATGTCGGAGTTGATGCGTTCAATCTTCTGATTGGTCAGCGCATCGTCGGATTTGGCCGCGAGCTTTTCGTCGTTCGCGGACTTGAATTCCTCAAAGGCAGCCTGAAGCTGCCCGAGGATCACATTAGGATCGTCAGACATTGGATATGTTCCTGTGAATTTGTTTAGGAGGTGAGGGCTTCCACGATTGAAGAAACCCGGCTTGCATCCAGCGTCTTGCTTGGAGTGGGGGCGGCTTCACGCTCGCCCCTGATTTGGCTGAGAAGCGACCGCGCCTGAGAGCGCGAGAAGTCGCAATTGCGCGTCAGCGCCTGTTCGATCTTCCGAATGGCGTTGTTTTTGGGCTCTTCGCCCTCGCTGATCTGGTCACTTGGCAACAGAGCGTCCGCAAAGCCCTGTTCGATGGCCTGCTCGCTGTTGATCCACGTTTCTTGGTCCATCAGCTCGATTGCGCGAGCTTTGTCGATGCCAGTGCGCGCCACGTAAACATTAGCAAGAGTGGCGTCGATCGGCTCAAGGTGATCTGCCGCCGCGCGTAGCTCTTCCTTGTTACCCAACGCCAGCACCCAAGCGTTGTGAACCATGATGAAGGCGGACGCGCCGATTTCGACACGATCCCCAGCCATGGCGATAATCGAGGCCGCCGAAGCGGCCATGCCGATCACCTTGACCGTGACGTTGCCGCTGTGCTCGCGGAGCAAGTTGTAGATGCCGATCCCGTCAAACACATCGCCGCCTGGCGAGTTGATGACAACGGTCACGTCTTGGTCGCCAATCTCATCCAGGCGGTTGGCGACGTATTCAGTCGTGATGCCAGAAGAGAAAAAGCTCTCCCCAATCACGTCGAGAATATTGATCGTGTTCGCCGCGTCGGCTCTTGCTTTGATGCCGGGCTTGAAGCGGTCCATTGCGCTCGGGCAGATGTCCGCCTTGATGGCTTTATGCCGCTTCAGGTTGAGTGTCATTTGTCGTACCCATTTGCTTGAGGCCCACCCCGTCTTCGTGCGGGCCAAATCCAGTGGCTTCGCGAACTTCGTTTTGCTCCATCCACGGCGCGTGGCCGCCAGAACCAAGCGCCTTGGCGAAGAATTCCGCCTGATCGCTCATCGTGCCGCGAAGCAGTTCCTTTTCGTCGATGTCGATCGTGTATTGGCGCTTTTCAGCGCTGGTCAGGAGCGAGCGGCGCATAGCCTGCTCCCAGGCGACAATGCCCGGATTGAGGCCGAAACGAACAAACAGGATCGCCAGCTGTTCAATCCCGCTGCCCCAGCTTGTGTCATCCATCATCAAGAGCGGGCGGGGAACTCCAAACGCTCGCGCGATGTCTTCAATCTGGTGGTTTCGCGCTTCAACCGTCTGAGCCTCTTGGCCCGTCATGGTGAAGCGCTCGGCCTTCATCCCCTCTTCCAGAACCATCCAGCGCCCGGCGTTTTCGGTGCCAGAATAGCGCTGCTCCATCGCCGACTTCAGGCGTTCGTAAGCCTCGGGGGCCAGTTTTTGGGGGTGAGACAAGGCCCCACCAGACATCATCCCGTTATCAAATATCTTCAGTTGCGCCCGCTCGGCGGCGCGAGCAATTTCCATTGCTTCGTTGGCCAGTTTGATCCGACCTTCACCAACCATGCCGTCAAGGCTAAGGTCGCGAACGTGTAGAATGTCCGTCGAGGGCGGCACGAAAACCTGACCGTCCGCCCGCTGGATCGAATAGCGGAACGACCAATCGGGAAGCTCTTCGACATGCACTTCGGACGATTCCAAGGGCTGCAACGCGATCGGCCTGCCGCCCACACCGCGAACGATGTAGGCATAAGCATCGCCAGTCATCAGGCGGCGCACCTCCATGAGCTTGAAAAACTCAAAGGCCGTGTGGTTGTCGTTAGGCTCCCATCGAATAACTTGGTGCAGCGGATGCTCGCGCGATTCCAACTGCGTTTCACTGTCCATTAGGCGAGCCGGAAGCATCGCCAGCGAAGATGAAAGAAGATCCACACACCGCAGAACGCACGCCGTCCTTAGTGCTGCGCGTGGCGAGATTCCGCCGCTGGTCCCGTTGCGGATGAACTCCAGCAAAGCCGGATCATCCAAGCCGCTAAACATCTGACCTTGAGCCTGCGCCTGAATGGCTGGTTTCGTAACGGCGCTTGGTTGGGGCCTCCCAAAAAACCAATCAGACCAAGAACCCATGAGGTAGCTCCTTAGATGAACAGCACATCACGGGTTTCGTAGATCGACTCTTGGGGCTCGCTCGTATCATCCGGCGCAACACCCATAGCCATCGTCAAAGCAACCATGCCGTCAATCCTTCCAGTTGCTTTCGACTTATCGAGCTTTCGGTTCCCGGCAGGATCGCTTGTCACCACCGCGTTGCCTGCGCACATGGCCAAGACAGGATGCCCGCCGTGCCGGACCTTTTCGTTCAACAGCGCACTTTCGAGCGAGCGGAACGCAGGGCTTATCGAAGCAAAGCCTTGCCCGAACTCTACAAACAGCTCTTCAATCTGCTCTTCGGTAAAACCCGCTTTCAGAAGCCATGGACGCAGGTACTTGAAGCCCCAGCGATCAAAAGCGATCTTTGCCACATTGTGGGCCTGGCAGAACTGCCAAAGCTCTTTCGCCACCCACTCGTATTCGATTGAACGACCTGGCGTCGTCTCTAAATCTCTGTCCGCCGCCCACACATCATAAGGCACGCGGTCAGCTCTAGATTTCTCTTTCAGCCCCTCTTCGGGAAGCCAGAACGTTGGTTTTGTTTCCCAAGCGTCTTCAATCCAAGCGATCGGCACAAAGGCTGTAAGATCCGCCGTGGCCGACAAATCCAACCCCGCATAGACTGGCGCGTCACCCCAATCCGAAACCGCACCGCCGCAGGCCTCCCACACTGACCGTGCAATGGCAGGCGTTGACTGATCCACCCGCTGATTGAGGTGCAGGTTCCGATACCCAGGCTCTTGCGAAGGAAGGGCCTCGGCCTTGCGCATCGTGCGCAAAACCTCTTCCGCGTTTAGAAAATCACCCCACGCCGGATTGCAGTTTTTAAGCGTCTCTTCGCAGAACGGATCTGCGTCCTCTGGTGCCGAGTAAACTGACACCGTCGTCTTTGGGTCAGCTCCAGTCAGGGCCTCGTCAATCAGCCTCGACAACAAATCGTTGTCGGTCGGGGCCTGCGTCGAGATGATAACCGACAAAGGCGCTTCGTGGGCCCCCATGCCCGTCTCAACCGCCTCGTACAATTCTGAAACAGGCCCTTTCACCTGACCCAATTCGTCATGTACCGCGAAGATTGGCGACTTGCCGTGTGCTGTGCTTTTCTCCGCTGAAAGCGCCGCGTACAGCGTGCCCAGTTCAGGGCAGGCCAATTCCTTCACCGTGTCGCGCGGAATCACATATTGGTTCAGCGTTGGCGACAGCCGCACCGTCTTGGCTGCCAGTTTGTAGATCGTGGCCGCTTGGTCCTTTGATTGCGCCGCCGAATACAATTGACTGTTTGGCTGCGCCTCCGGCCCACACAGATGCAGCAACAGCAAGAACGAGATTAGCGCCGTCTTCCCGTTCTTACGCGGAAAGCTAATTATCGCTTGCCGTGTTCCAGCGGGGTTGTCGTAGATCTTCTCAAGTTCTTTGCGCTGCCACTTGCGCAGTTTGACCGGCTGCCCGACCAGCTTTCCTTCGGGTATCCGGCAATGCTCTTCGATCCACCTGATATTGCGCGTGGAGCGCTTTAGCTTTGCCAAGGCTTCTTACCAGCCTTGGGCTTGGACTTCTTTGCGTCGTAAGTGGCTTGCTGCGAAAGTCGCATTCGAGTGGCAAGCGATGAAATGGCCCGCCCTTCGCGCTCCTGCATTTTTAGCAAGCGATCGTAGTCCTCGATCTCCAACCCATCGTCGCCCTCTGCTTGCTCTAACAGCTGGGCAACCCTCCGCGCCGAAACGATGTGGCGGCAATACTGCGCAAGCAATCCGTGAGTCTCTTTGGGAAACCACTCAGCTGGAAGTCGATTCACCACATCCAGCCAAACCTGCGATTGCTCGCCGGTCAATTCTGCAAGTGGGCGAGGGCGCTCAACAGCCTCGATCCCGTTGGCCGAGATAACGCTAAGGCTCGCCGCCGACTGCCGTCCGCGCGTTCCCATTTAGTTACTCCTGAAACTTTTTCTGTCGCCGTTTATGGGAAGAGAGTTACGCCGCCGGTTTCCGCCCCGAAGGCTGTAGACTTTGGACCGCCCCCTAGGGCCGGATTAGCTTGCCATCACCATCGCGTGGCACCCAACCAAGGAAATCCCCGCCCAACTCGGCAGTCGCTTCGCTTGCGCGCTTCTGGTCATAGCCAAGGCAAGGAACCTGAATGAAGTCGCCCTTATAGCTGACCATGGCGCTCTCAAACTGTGTTTCAATCACAGCGGCCATCCATCAGCTCCTATCGTCGGCTTGGCTTTCCAATCCATGTCCTTGCGCGTCTTAGCGTCATGGCAGGAGTGGCAGAGCCCTTCGAGGTTATCCAAGTCGTCTGTGCCGCCTTTGTGCAACGGCTTGATGTGATCCACGACCATCGCCAGCGAGGCGTGTCCCTTGCGCAGGCACTCGGCGCAGCGTGGCTCTCTAAGGAACACTCTAGCGCGTATGGCCATCCACTTGCGTCCGCGCGTCCTAGGTGTAGCTTCCCGACTCATGGCAAACAGACCTCGCAAGCGCATCTATGATTTGGTTGGCGAGTCTCATTATCAACGCGCCATCTGGCTAAGCCTGCCAGGCGATAGCGTTACGCTTACACGCGAGCGCGACAACCCGCACGACCCCAACGCCATTGCCGCCGTTACCCAAAACGGCAAGCTTGGCTATATCGCCCGTGATGAGGCCGCTGAACTCGCACCCTATCTAGACGAGAACAACACGCCGGTTTGCCTCATCCACGAGATGCGTGGTGGTTTACCAGACTATCCGACCTATGGCGTGCGTGTGTCGCTCCAATGGCCTGGCGAAAAAGCAAGACATCCAATCGAGCTTAAACCAGAGCAGATTGAGGCCCGTCAGGAAGTTGCTGCCAATGTGGGCAACGAGAAGTCGGGTTGCCTAGGCCTAATTGCTGTAGCGCTACTGCCGATCGGCTTTTTGCTGCTCTCCGCTATTAACCCCGCCAGCACACCGCTTTGAGCTACATGGCTTTCTGATGTTCTCGGTGGTGGCGGGTAGGGCGCTAAGCCCTAAGCTGCTCTGCGGAACTTACTGGTTCTAGCCAACTCGCGTGTGCGCTTAGCCATGTCCGCGAAATAGGTTTTTCCGTCTATCAGGCCGATTTTATTCTCGAAGGCGAATAACAGCGCACGCCTCAACACAGACTCGACGTTGTCGGCCATCCATTCGCCACGCAGCCTGTCGTCGCAGGCCAAAACACCCTGCTCAACAGTGACTGCCTTGTGCAATGGCGAAAACGCAATTCCGTGCAGAAAAAGCTTTCGGTAATGGCCGCCCTGCAAGTCATCGAGGCGCTTCAATGGATTGGCAGAAACACCAATTTTACAAACGTCTTCCCGGCCCTCAACGCCAATCACATAAAGAGCTTTTGCCGCGCCTGAGCTGCGACCCTTTTCAGCTATTGCCTCAAGCATTCCGATGGCCGTCCGCCAGCCCTCAGGGTCACTGCACGCCTTTGCCGCAAGCTCTACATCACATTCAGGGTGAAAGCCCCTCATAGGAGAGACCTTGTCCACTTGGACCTTTAAACCCGAACCTGAGTAGAAATAGTCGTTTGAGCGCATGTTCTGCAGGCGCAATTCTTCGACCTTGTTTTTTTGCGTATCAGAAGACCCTGTCATAGTCAACCCCGCACGATGCTTCCGCTGGCATATTTCAACTCCAGCAATGCAATTGACATAGCATGGGGACTCGCCATTCGCATGCCGATGTTCCTTATCTGTTCGAGTTCTCCACGCTTTTCGTCGCTCCACTCTTCGGTTTCCCAATCCTCGACCTCCTGCCCATTCGAAAGGCACCAGTCTTCCAGAGAAACATCATCAACGACCACGGCGCGGCAGAGAGGCCAAAGCGACCCAAAGTTGCGCTCTATTCGGCCAGTCTCTTGCTGGGCGCTCAGTATGGCGACGCCGGGGCCGTGCCCCCCTTTTGGCGAAAAGTCGATGCAGGAGCGAACGGGGGATTTGTCAGCCAAGAGTGCTTGATCCCTGTAGTACGCCAACGCGTCATACTCTTCTTGAGACAGGTCCTCGCGCGCCTTGAGCAGGTCAATCGCTGGGACTGTGATTTGGGCCATTCCAGCAGATCTGAATGAGCTTTTCGCTGCCCGTTCCGGCGTTGGCCGTATCACCAGCTCGCCCGGCTGAATTTGTGCGCGCTTTCTCTTCCGCTTCGCCATTATCGTTTACTCCCTCGGTCTGTCGCCGTGGTTTGGGGTGATTTCCCGATTTTGAGCCTGCGGTGGATCGCTTCGTGAACCGCCATTCCCCGAATGTGCTCAACATGGCTTTTGTCGAAGGGGTTAAACTCAAACCCGTTCACGTCTTCAAACGTTCGGACGCAGCGAAGGCCGTTCGTTCTCGTGGTCCCCTTGAAAAGAGCGGTTTCGCTTGCCGCGTAGTCAATCGCTTCAAGCATCGCCCGGACGTATTCGCGTGAGCGCCTCACCCCACACCTCCCAGCATGTCGGGTTGCATCTCCTGCCTCACCATCACGCCGCCCTCTTCTTTCGCCCATCCATCTCAAGCCACCCCGCCACAAACTCGCCTCTCGGACGCTTGCCGGGCGGGCCGTAAGCACCATCCTGCCAGCGCTGCTTGATGGTCTCGGTCGGAACACCTTGGGTTATGTCGTAAATGCACATGGCTGCGCCTTCTCCGGGCTTCACGCCGCCTCTCGAAATTCGCTCGTGCGAAAATCAAATGTGACTGGAACAGTGGCTCGCTTTCCGGGCATGCCCATACGGACCTTGTTCACCACGATTAGCGCGCGGTTCTCGTCAAACTTGGGGCGGTGATAGGTAAGGCCATAGTCGGGCTTGTTTGCCCAATTCGCGCTTCCCGAAATGTCGTAAAGACCGGGGATTTTCTTGCTGCCTTCGTGCGGCTTTGTCGGGTGCGCGACGATCCAAAAGCACACATCATACTGCTTGGCGAACCGCTTGATAGCGCGGATGGCCCGCCCAATGTAGTCGGTTTCGGTTTCGTCTCGGCGGCGCTTGTGTTCTAGCTCATTCCACGGATCAAGAACGATCATCTTTGCACCACGGCGCGTGACAGCGGCGCGGCAAATGTTCAAGAACTCGTCAATGTCCATCTCAAGGTCTTCATCAACCGCCTGCGTGATGATTGAGACGTTCTCATTGATGAAATGCTCGCACTCAGCTCGGCGAGGGTGGTTGGCCAATTGGTGCGGGCCGCATTTTAGAACCGCCGCCATAATCCCATCCCTAAGAATGGGCTTCACGTCTGTTTCAAAGCTCGCCACGCAGACGGGGAAGTGATTGCTAATCGCGTTCCCGATTATGGCATTCATGAGCGTTGACTTGCCCATGTTGGCGTAGCCCGTCATCACCGTGAGCGTGCCAGGGACCAGCGAAATCATGTCGCGGATTGGCTCCACGCCCACGTCGAAACTGCGAACCTTTCCTCGCTCTGGAAACTCATCCAAACGATAGAGGCCCTTGACCGGAAACGGCTTAGCTGTGGTGAGACAACGAACAACCGCCTCGCTGCCATGCTTCGCAAGGACTTCATTCAAATCCTTGCAGTCTTCAGGGTACTCGACGAACTTGCAGCGGTCGGCACCCAGCAGTGACACCAAATCAGTTCGCAGAAAGTGCCCGGCCTCATCATTATCGGCCGCCAGAACGAACTCGCGCACATGGGCGAGGTCACCCGCATGACGATCCACCCAATCGTACCGCTTGGCCGTGTTGAGGTTGGTCGTTTCGCTGCTTGGTGCACCGTTAGGCACGCTGACTGCGAAGGGATGCCCTGCTTGGATCACCGCCAGCGCGTCCCACTCGCCCTCCGTGATGACGAGAGGGGCCTGACCCTCCCGCACCTCGGGCTCTTTGAGCGCGTCCGCATTCCACAGCGCTAGCGGCGCGTCGGGGTCCATCCGATGCTGCTTCTCGCTGGTCAGGCGGTACTTGTGATTGATCGTTTTCCCGCCCTCTCGATACGGGATTGCCAGCCAATTGCCCTGCCGATCGCTTCGGGTTTGGAGGCCGAATTTCTCGGCAAGCTGCGGATCGAGACCGCGCGCCTCGACCCAGAGTTTGTGTTTCTCGTGCATCGCCATTGTCCGCTCCTGAAAATCCGCAGTTGTGACAAAGCCAGACCAAGCCGCGCTCATCGCGAGTGACGCTCAAGCAGCGATCACGCTTGTTCTGCCGGGTGTGTGAACATTGGGGGCAAAGCTGTTTACCCGTCTTGGTGGGGGACCAATCCGTCATGGGCCTGTGTACTCCCACTGGTCGGTCTTCGATTTCCTGAGAATGCGCTCGACGTACGGGACCGGATCAACCGCCCGGTTCACCTGCGCTTCGGTCAAAGCCCTAGCCGTTTCGCGCTGCCCGTAGTCGCGACACCACCTGCCAATCAGCGCGCCGGGATTGCGCCCGCCGAGATAGGTTTTAGCGGTATCCCAAAACGCCTTATCAGGCGGCGCGGATGCGCCATTAGCGTTAGCTAATGTAACCTCTGTCTCTGTTTCTGTATCTGGGGGCGTTTCAGTAACGGCCTCTGAAACGTTTCTTTTTGACCTGTGCTTCTTGACGCGCTCGGTGGAACTGTCTGATTTATATTGGTTTTCACTCCAACCATGAGGCTCGTAACCATCCTCTAATGGGTCGATTAACCCGCCGTTAACAAGGCGATCAACGGCCTTTGATAGGTGGTCTAACCGTCTGTTAAGCAGGTGCTTAAGGTCTGATAAGCAAGGTATTAGCCCATCGTTCTCGGCGGCCACAGACAGCAATTCGGTCCATACACGGAAGTCTTTATCGGACAGCCGAGCAACCTTCGGGTGACGCATCGCGGCGGCGTAAAATCGGAACCAGCGCCCCTTCACAGTGACTTCTCCATGCTGGCTCTAAAGCGCGCGTAGGCGGACGTTCTGAGAGCCTGCCAATACGGGTTGGCCTTGAGGCGCGGATTGGCGGCTTCAAGCTTCACAAGCTCTGCATGCGCCTCGTAGGCGTTGTCTGCGTTCACCCCTTCAATCATTGCAGAAGCTCCGCGAACAGATCCAAACGAAGCACAATGAGTGTCTCGCCCCGGTCTTGGCGGAAGGCGGCAAAATCGGCCCCGTCGAGCGCTTCCGTGAAGAATTTGGGGAGCTCTTTGCGGCGCTTGGCCTCCCCCGAATAGGTGACATTGGGCGCGAAGCCCGCCTTCACCTCAATGTCGTTCTTGGCGTAGTCGGTCGCGCCGGAAAGCGGCACGCGTTCGGCTTTCAGCCCCTTGCCGCGGAACGCTGTGACCAGCTCCCTCTCGAAGCGAGCGCCTTTGTCCCTGGAGGCCTTACCCATTATGCCGCCTCCGCCTGAAGGGTGACGACATCAACGCCTGTCCATGTAGACCACAGCGCCAAAGCCTTGTCGGTGTAGGCGGCCCTCTCAGCCTCATTCATCGCGCGATTTGACGTGCTGGCAGGCTTAAAGCGGCGATCACCACTTGGAAGCTCCAGCCACTCGCCCACAGCAAGCTTCTGGCGCGTGATGTCGTGCAGATCTTGCTCGTTCAGCGTCATAGTGTGGCGCTCGTTCAAGATGGGCACCACAAGAGCCGCTACAGACCAATAAAGGCTACGGCGGCGCTCATTGGCCTTGCCGCCCTTAATCTCGACGCGAACGCGCCCCTTAAGCTCCTTGAGGGCTTCCTGCGCCTGAATGTTGGCGGGCCGGAGCATCCCAAGATGTGGTGTGAAAAAGAGGGGTGATTTGTCAGCCATAAAGCGCCTCGCTCTCGGCCCAGAGCCTCACGGCTTCTGCGACCAAATCTACGTCATGAATTTGCTGAAACTTCGCCTCGCTCCCGAGTAGGTGAACCGAGGTCGTGCCCATGTTGTGAAGTTCTGGCGTCAACCGCACGATGTAGCGGTGATCCCTGCCAGCGCGCTTGCCGGGCATGTGCATTATGTGATGGGTGACAGCCTCGGGATTGCCTGTGACCACACAGGACATTCTGCCCACACGGTCCATGTGCAGGGCCTCAAGCCCCTTGGCCTTCTCGCCTCGCTTGGGCTTCATCCGATTGTGTGGTGGCGAGTATCCCATCGCTTCTTATCCTTGAGAGAGGTGGAGCGCTTTGTGCGGTCCGCGCGCTCCAAGCGGACGAGTGGGGCAAAGGAGGAAAACCCCGCGCACCCCTAAAACGGAATCTGGTCGTCCAGATCGTCGGCAGGCGGTTGCGACTGTTGTGGTCTCGCACCGTCCTTGGGCAGCGGTTCACGAAGCAGGATTTTGAACTGCCCCTCAATCGGAGCCGGAACCGCGTCGAGGAGGACAGAGAAGCCCTTTCCGTCTCGGTTCGGGAAAGCTGCCCCGATCTTGGTGAAGTAGGCCTTGCCGTTGCTCTCACGCGCTGACAGCGCATCCAGTCGATTGCTCATTATGCGTTCTCCATTGCTTGGTTGCTGCGCAGCGCGATCCGGTCGCGAGCGCTTGCCTCAAGGGCGTAGGTCTGGACATATTCAGGGGGGAACTCAGGAGGCAGCGGGCCCTCAAGAAGAAAGGGCGAATGCTCCAAAGCGGTCGTGATGTAGTCTTGATACTCAGGGGAGGTTAGATAGGCCTCCAAGTCGTCAAGAGTGCTTTCAGTAGCCAAGCGCTCAAGCTCAGCGTGGACCGAACGACAGGCCGCTTTAAGCGCTGTCTTGCTTGTGATCGGCGTGGTCCACTTCTCACGTTTGGGCGTGTGGTCCTGAAGCGCTTGAGGCTCGTGATGATCCACGTCCTCTTTGTCACCCGTTGAGATTTGGAACAGCGAGCGCAGGTATTGCTTGAGTGCATACGACTGCGCTGCACCGTAGGCTTGAGAGCCCATCTTGGAATTGACGGTAATCGAGCGGCGGTATGGCCCTGCCATTTCATCGCCGTGGTGCAGCGTGAAGGCAAAGCGCATGTGAAGCTGCCCGCCCTGTATCTCGCTGTGTTCCTCGTCCTGGCGAATGGTCAGGCCGTGCTTGGCACATATCGGCCGGGTGAGGTTCAGGAAGTCGTCAACGCTTGCGAAATTGTAGCTCGCGTGGCTGTTCGTCTCTCCCTTCGCCAGTGGTTTGATGTCAGCCATGCAGGCCGCCACCGCATCATTGAGCGTAGATCGCTCAACCTTCGTTTGGGCATTCATCTTCTTCTCCTTTGTTGAATTGGTCACGCCTCACTCTCCCACTCATCCAGCACCTCAAGCGCGAGCGAGAGCGGCACATTGATCCACTCAGCGATGTGCGAGGGCGTGTAGCCAGCGGTCAGCAATTGGCGGATGCGCCAGCGTGTTCCTTGCGTTGACGGGTTGATCTGACAGGTGATGCGATTACGAAAGAGGCTTGCGATTGCGCCCTTGCTCACGCCGAAATTGCAGGCGATCTGCGCATAGCTGCGCCCCTGTTGATGCAGCCGCTCGACAAGCGCGACTTCTTGCGAGGTCCATGAGCGTTGGACGCCTTTCTTGGCTTTCAGTGGCCCACTCACACAACCACCTCCGCCTCGCGGCGCTGTTCAGTCTCTTTGGTGGGTGGGGCGTGGTCTTTCCAGTCGAGAAATCCGACCGTGGGCGCTCCGGTGAAGCCGCGCTCCCAAACGAACCACGCAAACGCCATGACCCCGTGCCCGTCGCCCTTTTGAGATAGTCTTCCACGCTGCATTGGAACGCGGCGCGACATGACCCAAACGCGTGCGGGAGGGTGTTTTTCAAAGAAGGTCTTGCGCTTGATTCCCTCAAGGAAGGCAAGGCGCAGGAACATTGCTGTTTTGTGCGCGCCGAGACTGATTGCGTGTTCGCAGAACTCTAACGCAAGTTTGAATGGGGGGTTCGTGACGACCGACTTGGCCTTAAGATTTTGCGCCAAGAGGAAATCATGCCCCGTGTTGCCATAGCCTCGATCAATTAGATCCTCGCTAAGGACCGAATAGTCATGCGCTTCAAGCACGCGCGACATATCGCCTTCACCACAGGCAGGCTCCCAAACAAACGCGTCGAATTGCTCAACACTAAGTAGGGCTTCGGTCGCACCCGGATGCGTGGGGTAAAAGTCGTCCTTCTCGCGATTGACAGGATCATCCACGAGAGCCGCTGCGTATGCCTGCGCCCCGCTCACGACGCACCGCCAATCCGCGCCTTGTGCGCGTCAAGATCGGCAACTTCGCAGTCGCTTAGAGCAGGGCCTTTGGGGCTGTCCGCGCGGTGAGCCTCGGCTTTGCGCGCCAAGTATGCCCGGCAATGCTCGGCAAACTCGTCATGGTCGACACCCTCAGGAAGCCGCACCACTTCAAAGCCATCGGGAAGCAACAGCGAAAGCAAGTCTTCCGGCAACGCGCCGTGCAGCTTCGCAAAGCCGTGGAGGCCCATCACCTGAGGTTTCACGTCCAAGGGAAACCATGAAAGGAAGGTGGACATGGAAACGCCCGCCTTGCTAGCAACCACCTTTAGCGGGATGCCGCGACGATCCAGTTCAGCACGGATTGCCAGTTGGGCGGCGCGCACAATTTCGCTTTCAGCGCACATTATCGTGAGCCTTTCTGGCGCTATCAACGCCGCTATGACGGAAGGAGGAAACAGTGCGGGCCGCAGGCAAGGGGAGAGGCTCCAACCTGCGGCCCGTCCGCGCTTCGTACGGCGCGGTTGTGAGAACAGCGGGAAGCCCGCGTGTCACGTAGTGGTGGATGATGGGGTTCATGCGGAGACCTCGCGCCGCACATCGCGATCAAAAACCTTCGCCGATTTAGGCACGCGACCGCCCGGCCAGTTCTTCGGATCGGAAAGAAACTTGGCGAACCGCCCGAGATTGACTGTTCCAAGGTCGCCGCCCTCTTCGAGGCGTTGGATTGCCGCCCCATCGTTGATGACAACTCGGCCCAAGCGACTGACCTTCACGTCATTCGCTTCCGCCCAATCTGAAGAGATGCTGCACAGCCGTGCGATAAGTGGTGGTTGTGTCGGCGTTTCCATATCCATGGCTTATAATGGATAAATCCATCATTAGGCAAGCGGATATTTCCACAATTCCATCATTGGCCAGATTGTGGGATTTTCCACCAATGGACAGAGAGGTTTTTCTGAAACGCCTTGAGGCCTTGATGGCAAAGCGCGGGCACACCATGCACTCGCTCTCGTTAGCGATCGAGGCGAATGGCGGGTACATTCGCGACATCGTTAACTCAAAAACGGGGACGATGCCGGGCGGCACCAAGTTGGCAGCAATCGCTCGCGAACTGTTAACGACTGTAGACTACCTTTCCGGCCAGTCGGACAACGAAGAGCAGGTTGTAAGCGACGTGGTCCTTGAGGAGAGGGCCGTGCCATACATGCCAGAGCCCCGACAGGAAGAGGGTATCCCCTTGGTCGGGACGGGTGATTGCGCGGATATCGAAGTCGCAAGTGAAACGGGCGAAATGGTTTCAATAGACCGCTCAAGCTTCGACCCTATGCACACAGTGCGCTACATCTCGCGCCCTCCAGCGCTACGCGGGGCGCGGGACCTTTACGCCATCTACTTTCAGGGCGAGAGCATGCAGCCTCGGTTTGAGCCTGGGGAGGTGGGCATTGTCGATCCGACGCGGCCAGCAAAACCCGGCGACTATGTGATTGTGCAGCTGAATGATGCTGCGAGCGAAACTGATGTTTCGTCAGTCTTGGCCAAGCGCCTAGTCCGAAAGACTGCCAAGGCAGTGACTTTGGAGCAATTCAATCCGGCGATGGCGTTCGACGTGCCAGTCAATCGAGTGGTCAGGGTTCACCGGATCATGCCGCAGACAGACCTATTGTTTGGGTAGATACTAGCCGCCGTGCAAGTAGCTATTGATACTTAGTAAGGTGGCTTTTTACCGCCGCTGTGGTTGCTGGCCCGCTCCCAAAAAAGTCTGAAATGTACTCTTGGCGCATTTCGTCGTCCTGTGACGGATCGTGATCAAGGTACACCAATTGCGCATGCACATTCATGAGGTTGTAGATGATCTTGTGTGGGTGTTCGACTAGGCTTAGATAGTCTTTCCTTGGGGGGCGCGCGTTGCGCGCTTGATCCTTTAGGAATTTTGTTTGCTGCCAAACGAGAAGGTCTGCCGCCTGAAGCAAACAGAGGTCCTGTTTCTTATAAAATCCGAACCCGGCGATTGAACTGTTGTCCTCGCAAAAGTCTTCCAAGGCCTTCATCGCGAGCCCTTTACTTTGGTGCCCGTCCTCAAGGTACACAGTAAACCGTGGCTTTCCGCCAATCTGTTCTTTCACGATGGAAGTGAGCAGAGCGAGGCACTGGAAAACAGAATCCGAATACGCGTCGTCGCTAAAGCTCCCTAGTCTACCCTGCGGCGGTATTGCGGAAGCAAACCCGCAAACTGTGTATTTTTTGATCATGGCGATAAGATCTGCCACCAAGATCGCTCGCTTTGTCTTTGGGGTGCCCTTGTAATCGCCGCTTCCGTGTGCGCAGTCGACCATATGGAAGGGCTCGACACCAAACCGCTGGTTTCTAGCTCTCCAGCGCCGTTCCATCTTTTTTGCTGAAGTTGCAGCCATGACGTAGCCGCCAACCAGAACAATCTCATTGGTGCCGTGTGTTCCACTCTCGTCGATGTAGACCTCGTAAAGCACAATTACCCAACCGTCCCTTGGAGCCGAAACGTCTAGAAGCCGCTCACCTACACTTGGTTCGCTTCGAAAGATCTTGATAGGCAGTCCGGGGCGATTCTTCAAAACAGGAAGCACTAGGTTACATCTCGCTTTGTGGTGGACCAATCACGTTCGACCATGGATATAGCGACAAATAATGGATAAATCCACTATTTGTTGTTGACCGTGGATATATCCATGTGTATCCATGCCTCCAGACACACAGTCGGAGGCACATTCAATGAACGCCATCACCCCTCTAGAAGCCCACCGCCGCGCGAAGGCGCTTGAGCGCGAGCTAATCACAACACGGCGCATCAAAGAGCTAGGCGAGGCGCTTGTTCACCTTGCCGAAGTTCGCAACGCATCTAAGTCGCCTTTGGACAAGACGCAGCTTTGGGCAGAGTTCTACGCCGCTAAAGCCGCCAAGGCTTACTACGGTGAAGACGTGGACGACTGGTTTCAGATCGCCTGCGAAAACCTCAACGTGGATGAGGATGGCGAGCCTGTCACCGATCCCGATGATTACGACGAATTTGCGCGATCGCATCGCCAAAGCGTGTGGGGGATGTGATGCCATACCCATACACCCTAACGCTAGCCTCTGTGAAAAAGCTAAAGCCGTGCGGGAAAAGCTACACGCGCATCGCTCAATTCTTGCCCGAGCGCAGAAAGATTGATGCCGCGAAGGCTCGCGAACTCGGCTGCACGTATGAGGACATTATCTGGATAGCTTCGGCTGTTGCGATGTATGACGAAAGCCTCGCGAAGCGGCTTACAGGATATCTGAACGACAACGCGAAGGCGGTTCTGCACATATTCGAGCGGCGCTCACCAAATGACGACCGCGTGCGCAAGTGCATTATCGCAACGGATAGCTTTCTTGCCGGAACGGTAAGCGAAGCCGACTGGCGAAAGGCTGCGCAGGCTGCGTGGGATGCGCGGGCTGCGCGGGCTGCGTGGGATGCGCGGGCTGCGCGGGCTGCGCAGGCTGCGTGGGATGCGCGGGCTGCGTGGGATGCGCGGGCTGCGCAGGCTGCGTGGGATGCGCGGGCTGCGCGGGCTGCGTGGGATGCGCGGGCTGCGCGGGCTGCGTTCCAAGACTGGCAGTTTGATCGCCTAATTTACTGGCTCACCGAAGAAAGCCCAGAGCCGCTACCAATGCCCGAAAAGGGTGTGCCAGCAATCGAAATCGGCGAGGCCAAAGATGCGTGAGAACCCGCCTGCTTTCCCGTCCGAGACGAATACGAGGTTTTATCACGGCATGTCCCTTCGCGACTATTTCGCGGGGCAGGTGGCTCCACAAGTCGTGGCTGACATAGCCAGTGGCGCACTTTCTCCCGAAGAGGATGGGCGTTCAGTGGCTCAGGTGGTGGCGGAGAACGCCTACATTTTAGCCGACGCCATGCTCGAACACCGCGAGAAGTCGTCATGAAGCCCTCTCCACGTCTTGGCCTTTTGGTTGTTCTGGCTGTTGCTGGCCCGTTCTGGGCGTTCGTGACTTACATGGGCCTTTGGACTGCGGGGCCTTTGGACTGCGGGGCTTTTGTGACCCGCGCCGCCCTTTTCATGCTGTCAATCGTGCTGTTTCAAGGCGTGATTGTCCCCGCGTTTTGGGCGGTGGTGACAGGATCGAGATCCTTATGAATTTAGACCGGAATAGGAGATTGGAAGTGGCTGAAAAATCACTTGTCGACCTGATCGCACATGAAAAAGACATTCGCGATCGCATCAAGCAGCACAGAAAGGACGCTGAAGCGCAAAGCCGTGTTCTTGATGCCGCTCTGCAAGCCACTCGTCACCAAATTGGCTGCGCGAAGGCTGGTTTTGACAATGACCGCATCGAAAATGCCCTCAAGGTTCTTAAGGTTGAGGGATCATACGAGAACGGCGGCGATGAGCGCGCCACTGTCATTCGTGACGCTGTAGACTGGCTCGCGACTGGTGAGTGCGCTTGTTACTACAACCTCGACCAAGCTGACTTTGGCACCAAGCAATACGCCCATTGGCATGGGCAGCGTAGCGACCACGAATGGGGTGGCCCAAAGCACGGAAGCATCATCTTCCGGATTGGGCTTCAAGATCGCAAGCGCGAGTTGACCAAGGACGAGCGTTCGGACGCGATCTATTTCTTGCTCAACATAGAGGGCTGGGAGTCCGCCCGCGCAAATGCGGTGGCCGCATGACGTACCCCAGCCACAAATACATCGGGATCAAGTCCCGCAACATTCAACCCATGGACAAGCCCAAGAGCCTGCTTGCGCGGGTTCTCGAATGGATTGGAGGTAGGTGATGGATGGTTACCAAATCAAAACGAAGCCGAACGACCTTGATCCAGAGATTGACTTCACTTTCGCGGTCAATCCAAATGGTCATTACATAGGCAATCCAGAAACCGCAGCATGGCTTTGTGATGAACGCGGAATTGCCCCTGAGTTAGCCTCACCAAATCACGGCGTTTGCTCGATTGGTTTCTGCGAGAAAGAGCAGAAGTGGTATGGTTGGTCGCACCGCGCGATCTTCGGTTTTGGCGTCGGGTCCAAAGTGGCCAAAGGTGATTGCGCTTACGTGCCGGACAACCCCGAAGAACTTATCGAAGAACACGCCAACTGGCTTGATGGCAAAGACGCTGAACAGCGCCGCGCGGAGTGCCAAATCCTAGAAGATCGTAGCGGCATTCGGATACTGCATTCGCCTTTTCTGATCGAAGCCGTGGCCAGCATAGACGACCTAGCGGCAGCGATGGAAGGTGAGGATCACGAGACCGAGACCGTTGACCTTCATGGGGGCGAGAACGCGGTTTCAATCCAAAAGTGCGGTCGCGGCGAATGGGTGGCGCAAAATCTCGAAGACGCCAAGCAGATGGCTATTGATTTCGCGGAGAGTGTCGGATGACCAACCCCAACGAAGAGCAAGTTCAAGTGACGGGTGCGGATCGTGAGGCGGATCGCGTAAAGCGCTTCTTCGCATATGGCTTAAACGAACACGCCAAAGACATGATCCACGACTTCATAATGGACGACCAAACCATTGATGTGCGAGTTGTGACGGAGCTGCTGGCCATTGCCAGAGAGGCCGACCACCGCCTCGCCGCAACCCAAAAGCTAGAGGCTGAGCGCGAGGAAGAGGTGCGGGATTTGCTTGGCAAGCTAAGCGCAATTGCCGGAAAGGCACGTTCTTACGAGCGGAAGGGCATCCCGAACCGTTCCCATATCTGGCGCGAGGGATTGCTGAGCATAGCCCGTGACCTCGACGCCCTCCCCAAGCCCAACGAGGCCAGCGAAGGCACCAACGTTGAGGGAGGTGAGTGATGGCGAGAGAGCGAGCAAAGCTCTGGATTGTCATTATGCCGAACGGGACCATTGTGGATCAGGGCCTGTCTCGGATCAGTGCCGATCACGCGCTAGCGAAGGCGATCCAGACTTGGCTGCTTCCCGACATTTTCGGGCCAATCGAATGGGGTTCTCGCTGGTCTTACGGCGCCCTTAGAGCGCTGTGGCCGGCGATGGAACAGAAGGGGTGGAAGGTTCACGAAATTGAGCTGTTTTCTTTGCCCACGAAGGATGACTCCAATGACGAATAACCCAACCCCCAACGTGAGCGATGCGATGGTAGAGGATGCGCTTGCTGCTCGTTTCAGTGAACTGCCCGGCCATTGGTCAGAGGGACTAACAGATGGCGTTGCTCGTATTGAGCGAATGAAGGCCGAGCAAATGCTCCAAGCAGCCCTCGCATCCCAAGCGCAGGACGCGCCCGCCAACGCGGAGTTGGAAGGGCCGATCCGACGCCTTGAATATGCCCTAGGTGCTGACGGAAACGAGCGATACGCCCGACTGGCCCACTTAACTGGTCACGATCTTCGCACCATCCTCACCGCCCTCCGCTCCACACCGCATGTCGAGCACTTTGGCGCAATGGGCGCCGAGTTTATCGAGCCTGAGGGCGCGGGGGATGCAGGGTTGGTGGCCGAGCTGATCGCCGCAGTTAAAGCGCTGCCTGTCGAGGAGATGATTCATCAAGAGCCAGACGGGAGTCCCACATTACTCGGCTATTGCATGCAAGCGCAGGGTGAGTGGGAACACGTTAAACAGGCCCTCGCCAAGCTTGAGGGAGAGCCGAAGTGAGCGTTTGGTTTAGAGCAGTCCGCGCTGTCTGGAAGGGTTATGCAATTGGCTGGTGGATGGGGCGCGGTGAGCATCGGCACTTCCACTATAGCAACCCCAGCAAGATCGCTCGGCTTCTTTATCGCCTCAAGCATGGCGAGTGGCATCCGTCCGATACCGGAGCCCGCGAAGACGCCCCACCTCAAACCAACGCCGCTGTGCGCCTTTCAGGTGACGCCAACTCTCAAAGCAGGAGGGCGGGGCGCATGAGTGATGTTGTTGACACTCACCGTCTCCGTTTGATCACTTGTTGCCTGGATGTGGCCGGCAAGATCAGCCAAGGCGATTGCGTGCGTCAGGCCGCCGACGAGATCGGAGCGCTGCGGGCTAAGAACGAGCGGTTGGAAGAATTGCTTTCGTGCGCATTGGATGAGCGGGAGGGCGAGAATGGTGTTCTAGTCGGGAACACAAAGCACTGGTCAGTCCTAGCCCGCCACGCCCTCCAAGGAACCACGCCATGACCGAAAGCGACACCCCAATCCTCGTCAAAATCTCTTACGGGATTGGCTTTGGCTCGCACGAAGACGAGCTGGAGTTCCGCGCAAATGCTACCGACGAAGAGATAGAAGAGGTCGTTAGCGATCATGTGATGGAGCGCGTTTCGTTTGGTTGGGAGCGTGTAAGCCATGACTGATCTAATCGAGCGGCTAGAGGCTGCGGAGGGGCCGTGCAGGGAGTTGATGATTGACGTCGGGTTGGCTGTGTTTGGCAAAGACCCTGACAGCGGTGATGAATACACATATCCTGAAGGTGCGTGGTTCAATAGCCCTTGGCGTCGGTTTGGTGCACTGATTGGTGTGGAGGCATGGGAGCAGGCCGCGCTTGTGCTTGTGCCGGAGGGGTGGGATTACACCCTGTATAGTCGCGGGGAGGCGTCAGTTCACCGCTCAAAGAATGGTCGGCGGGTTTTCCATGATGCAAAGGCCCAAACACCCGCCCTCTCAATCTGCATAGCCACCCTCAAGGCACGCGCGCAGGGGGATCAACCATGAACCGTGAAGCACTGATAGAGGCGATGGCGCGGGCATTGAAGGCTGGAGTCGTTACCCCACAACATGGCGACCGCATTGACGCCCAAGCCGCCCTCCAAGCCATCACCGACGCAGGCTACGCCGTTGTGCCTGTGGAGCCGACTGAGGCGATGACGCGTCAGGGAATGGCGCTTGCACTTAAGACAACTTTGAGCGGCGACTACACTTGGCGCGACTACGCTCAAGACTTCTACAAAGCCATGATCGAGGCGAGCCAGTGACTGCGCGCTGGCCCCGGATGATGAAGCGCAAGACAGCCGCAGAGTATTGCGATCTGTCCGAGAGCGCTTTTGAGCGTGAAGTGGGCGAGGGACGCCTTCCTGGGCCTATTGAGATGGGTTCACGCGATCATTGGTGCCGCAAGACGCTGGACAAAGCCCTTGACGCCCTGACAGGCGCAGAGGACGTTCCAGACTACCGCCAAAAGCTATTGGGTGAATATGGCTCGCAAGCCGCCTGAGATTGAACACGTCAAGTGGGTGGGCGACAAATACGCCTACTTCAACACGGGCAAGAAGAACGCGCGTGGCAATCCTATCCGTGTGCGCCTTCCGTTATATTCTTCACCCGACTTCTGGGGCAAATACGCAGCGCAGAAAGCTGCCCGAACAAAGCGTGCCACTCCGCAATACAAGGTGCGCGATTTGGTGGCCGACTGGAAGGCTGGCAGGACGTTCGAGCGCTACAGCGAAAACACCAAGTCGAACTACTCCACCCAAACCGATCACATTTGCGAAGTGTGGGGCGACTTCCCGGCGAGCGATCTACAGCCATCCGATGTAAGCCTTGTTTTCGAGAGTGGCCGTTTTGGCGATGGCACGGTCCAAATGATCCACGCCGTTCTAGGCTCGATGTATCGGTGGGGCCGCAAGAACAAGCAACTCAAGAACAACCCAATCAAGGAAGTTGACCGCCCAGAAGGCGGCACGCACGAGCCTTGGCCAGAGCATGTTCTGGAGGCCGCCCTTGGATGCGATGACGACTTGGTGCGCCTAGCGACTCATTTGCTTTACTTCACCGGCCAGCGCATTGGCGACGTCTGCAACATGCGCTGGAGCGACATACGAGAGGGGCGCATTTATGTGCTTCAGCAAAAAACCAAGAAGGTTGTAGAGCCACCTCTAGCTCAAGATATGAAAGCGGAGCTAGATCGCCACACCAAGGCGTTCGATTACATTTTGCCCGAGCGTGATCACCAGAAGGTTCGGAGGGCGCTACAGAAGTTTACCTTGGCAATGGGCCACAAGACCGTGCCCCATGGGCTCCGCAAGAACTCTGTCAACGCGCTGCTCGAAGCGGGCTGCACTCCTGCGGAAGTGTCAGCGATCACAGCCCAGACTCTTCAGGTGGTTGAGGACTACGCAAAGCGCGTTGATCGGCGCAAGTTGAGCGGGTCAGCCGTGGTCAAATTCGACCAGGCGAGGCGCAGAACATGACCGGAACGGGAAAGGCCTCGGGAAAAACTAGCGCTAAGTCGCTGTTTTTATTTACAGGTCATATTACAATATCTTAATTTCACGGGGCGCTTTGCGTGCGTCAATTTCCCTTTCGCGTTCCGGCATTCCTCGGCGCGCAAATCGAAGGGGATTACGAATGAACACTCCTGCAATCGACGTAAGCTCGCTGCCTGGACTTGAGACCGCTCAGGGACTGTTTGGCTCGCTCACGCAAAGCTCGGCTGGCTACGGGGATGGGGTCGTTACCATCATGGTCTATGTCTACGACGTGGTGCCGCCCGAAGTGTGGGGCTAGGGCGGAAGCTGGGAGGGCGTATCCTGTGCATGTCCATTCAGCCATTGCGCGGCTGCGGGATGTCGGAAACCCGCAGCCGCGCGCCAAATCCGAAGTGAGCGGCGCTAGGAGATACCAAGATGCCTGGCTCGATTCGAAGGAAGTTCAGGGCCTCAAAGACGATCTTGATCGATATGGTGACGGTGTGGGGCTCGCAGACTGCGAGGCGCTTTCGCGCTTGTTCGCGGATCATCGAAGCGCACGCGGCTTCTCAATCGCTCTGATCGAAGGTTTGGCTGAAGAGTTACGTTGGGAAACTCTCGAAGAAGCCCCGTTTCGATTTCAGGTGTCGAAAGGACTGACGACGCTGCGCATACTTGAGGCGGGCAACGCGACAATAAATCTTGTGGCCTATGAGCCCTTGGAGACGTCTCGAGAGCCCGACACGGCGCTGTTCGCGGACCGGGAAGCGCACGAGATAGTCCTGAGCGGCCAGGCCGAAGGTTGGCAGCTTCAGCGCGCCGATGACGGCCCTGTGACGTGCCACCGTCGCGATTGGGTTCAAGGCGATACGATCACAACAAAGCCCATTGTTGGCGCGAGGCAAATGATCAAAGTGGCGCGCTCGCTTCTTGTTCTCCAACTGGTGCGAGAACCCGCTACGCCCAAGCCAACCTGCCTGGTGAGGCTTTCTTCCGGCGAAGTTTTGCAGACCGCGAGCGGAGACAAGCCCGCCAGCCAAGCGATCATGGCGTTGGGTGTTTTGGGGGCGCTGGGCGCGGAGACATCTTGCGATACCGTGCGCGCCACCGCGCTCAATCGCGACGAAGACGCTGAGGTGAGATGGGAAGCAACGCGCCAGTTGCTCGGCTTGAACGCAAAGGCTGGCATGTGTCTGCTTGGCCAGCTTTCGCAATCTCCCAACGATCCGCTGAACGCGCCAGCCCGAAACTTGCGAACTCGACTGATGGCCGCGCAGCCCGATTTCGCTGGGGCGAAGACGGAGGCTGTGTGATGCCCTTGGTGATCGACAATCCGACCAGCGAGAGCTGTTCGCTGCCCGAAGTGATCGAAGCCTTGGCTGATTTGAACTTTGACCCTCGCGATGAGGGTAATTGCAACGAAGCCGCCCTGTGGCTGCGCCGCCTGACGAATAACCGGAGGTTTTTGGCGAATGCGCTGATCGATCGGCTCACCGGGCGACTGGCAGGCAAGACCGTCTCAAGCGCTAACAGTGAGTACGGACCGCAGGCGATCATTCTGTCCGGGCTGCGCGGCTCTATGTTCCTACGCGCCAATATCTGGCCCGCGCCGCAGGATTTGTGCTTCAAAACCAGCGGCGCCGCCAATTTCGTTTACGACGTGCCGCACGATCACAATTTCAGTTTTCTCACGGCTGGATATGTCGGGCCGGGCTATCGCAGCGACTATTACGAATACGACTACGAGAACGTCGTGGGTTATCCGGGTGAACCCGCCGGATTGCGCTTCGTGGAGCGCAGCGCGCTCTATGAAGGTAAGGTGATGCTCTACCGCGCGCATGTGGACGTGCATTCGCAATTGCCGCCCGAAGCGCTCTCGGTTTCGCTCAACGTCATGCATGTCGATCCCGCGCAAGGTTGGTTCGATCAATACGCCTTTGACCTGGAGCGAAACGAAGTGGCGCGCGCGCTCAGCCCCAACGCGACCGAGGCGTTCCTGCGAGTAGCGGTGGCGAGCGGGACGGACGAAGCTTTGGATTACGCGGCGTGGGTGGGGGACGGCCATCCGAGCGAACGGCTGCGGCTGGCGAGCTTTGAAGCGCGCGCCGGTTTGCTGGACCGGGAGGGGCGCGATGCTCTTTGGCGCAAAGGTGAACAGTGCGGCAGCCGGATGGTGGCCAAGGTAGCTAGGCAGCGCAGAGCCGCGCTCGCGAGCTAGATCACTCCGCCCGCCAGCCGATCGATCGCGCCTTGGAGGATCACGGCCGCGGCATGGCTGTCGATCGCTTCGGCGCGTTTCGCTCGGCTCATGTCTTGCGCGATCATCGCGCCTTCCGCGCTGGAGGTGGACCAGCGTTCGTCCCACAGCAGCACCGGAAGAGAGAATGCGTCGTCGAGATTGCGCGCAAAGGCCCGGCTCGATTGCGCGCGAGGCCCCTCGGACCCGTCCATATTGCGCGGCAATCCCAGAACAAAGCCGACAACGCTCCGGTCCGCGATCAGCTCGGCGATCCGCTCTTTGTCGCGACCCCATTTGCCGCGTCCCAAGGTTTTGCCAGCGGTTGCGAAACGCCAGCCGGCGTCGCACAACGCGGTGCCGATCGTTTTGGTTCCTAAGTCCAGCCCAAGCAGGACCCCGCCTTCTTCAAGCGCTTGGCGAAAATCGAGGGCGTTGTCGGTGATCAGGACGTCGCTTCCGCTTCCGCAGTTTCTGCAGGGTTTACGAGCGCATAGACCCGGCGCACCACATCGGCCTGCGTGTTCGCCCAGAACAGCGGGATATCGTAGACGTGGTAGTTGTTGCCCGGAAGCACATAGGATCCCAGCTCAGGTGGGTCGCCGATCAAGAGGATGCCGCGTTCATCGCAGCGCGCGGGCACGGCGGCGGGCACCAGTTCGCCTTTCGAAATGGTCTCGTCGGGAACCAGTGTTCCCAGATTGGCAGCGGCCGGGGCGCTGCCGCCGAATTCCCCCGTCAGCGGATTGGTGCACAGGATTTCGCTTTCGCCGCGCGGCGTGCCGTCAAAACCGGTCGAAGCGGCGTAGGTCTCAATCAAGGCCGATGGATCAGCGGGTTCGGCGAAGCTGGACCACGAAATGAGGCACCCGGTCTGCGTCGCCGCGGCGCAAGCGGGGATGCCCATAGCCTCCAGATCATGCTCGACCGAAACCGGCCAGCCAATCGCGTAGGCCGCGACCAGACGCTGCGCTTCGGGCTGCGGCATCACCTCTTCGCGCAGCAAACGCAGAAGATGGAGCGACCCTTGGCTATGCCCAGCAAGAACAATTGGCGTCTCTTCCTTGATCGAAGAAAGGAAGAAACGGTAGGCGTCGCGCACGTCGGCATAGGCGGCGTCGATGGCGCTTTGGGCTTCGGGTTGATCGGTCAGAAACGCGCCCATGGTTGCCTGTCGGTAGCGCGGGGCCCAAATCTGTGAGGCGGAATTGAACGGGCTCGCCATTCCGCGCACATAGACCTTCGCAATCCGATCCGCCTCCGCGTCGGTTTCTTCGCCGATAGGTGCGTTCCAGCTGTTTCGGCTGAGATAGCTGGTCGGGTGAATGAAGAAGACAGCAAAGTCAGGGGCGTCGGGTGCAGAGCCGCGCTGGGGGAGCGCAGCTCCATCGCCTTCGGCTTCGCTCGAGGCGGCGTAGGCGGGTTGCCAACGCGCCGGATCGCTCACGCCCATGCCTGGGCGCGAAATCCAAAGCGCGGGATCTTCATAAGCGCTGACTTCAAGCGGAGCTTGCGGTGTAAACTCGGCGCTGGGCACCAGAGCGATCTTGGCGATCTCGTCCTGAAATAGCTCGTAGCCGATCCGTCCGACCAGAAACAGAACGATGCAAGCTGCTATGAAATAGAGGAATTTCTTGGCCATGGATCAGGCAGAGCCGTGTTGAGCAATGTCAATTGTCGGGGGTTTCAGCTTTGGCGGGGCGCAGGGTGCTCCACGCGCGTTCGCCTCTGAGGCTGGTGAACCAGCTGACGGGGTTCCAGGTCGTGGAACCGTCCAGACTGAAGGTGATAAACTCCGCGCGACCCCCAATGTTTTGGAGCGGGATCGCGTCGCCTAGACCGCGCAACTCAGCTGGCGCGCGGCTGTCCGCGCTTTCGTCGCGATTGTCGCCCATCACAAACACATGGCCTTCTGGGACGGTGTAGGGGCCGTAATCATCCAAGGGCTGGTTCTTGTGGTCGATCACGAGATAGGACGCCCCATTGGGCAGTGTTTCACGATAGGTCGGGGGCGCGTAAAACTCTTGGCCCGTGGCCTCATCACGCTGGCGGAAGCGAGAAAAGCTCGAAAGGCACGGTTGCCCGTTGCACAACAATTCCGGCTCAAACGGGATTTTCACCGAGGGAACGACTTCCCGCTTGATCGCCTCTCCGTTCAAGATGATCCGACCGTCTCGCACTTCGATCGTATCGCCTGGGCGCGCGACCACGCGCTTGATGTAGTCTTCGTTGCGCGTCGGGTGCACCGGGATAACGATATCGCCGTATTCCGGCGTGGAACCGAAAACGCGCCATTCCCCGCGAGGCAGCATGTGAAAGCTCGCCGAAGCCCAGGACCAGCCATAGGGATATTTGCTGACGATCAGGCGGTCGCCCACATGCAGCGTCGGCATCATAGAGGTGGACGGGATGTAGAACGGTTTGGCCACCAGACTGTGGAACGCCAACACGGCCAGAAGCATCAGCGCCAAGCCGCGGATTTCAGCAAACCAATTGACGCTCTCATCTTCCTTGGCGGGCTCTTTCGCCGATTCGGCTACCGACACCTCGCCGCTCACTTCGGGAGTGGCGGCGTCAGGATCCGTGGTGGTCGTGGTGGGGGTTGGCTCGCTCAATGGTCTCGTTTCGCTGTGTCGTCGGCAACCTCGCCGACATACTTATAGTGTAGGGTACGCTTCGATAATCACAAAGGCCTGCGCCCATGGATGGTCATCGGTGAGGGTGAGATGAATGCGCGCCTCATGCCCCGCAGGCGTCAATTCTTCAAGCCGCTTTGCAGCCCCGCCGGTAAGCGCCAGAGTCGGTGCGCCCGAGGGCGCGTTCACCACGCCGATGTCTTTCATAAACACGCCGCGGCGAAATCCGGTGCCCACCGCCTTGCTGTACGCCTCTTTGGCGGCGAAGCGCTTGGCGTATGTGCCCGCAATGGTGAAAGGGCGTCGACGAGCCTTGGCGCGCTCGACCTCGGTGAAAACGCGGTTCTCAAACCGCTCCCCAAAACGGTCAAGCGAGTTGGCAATGCGCTCGATGTTGCACAGGTCTGATCCCAAACCGATGATCACGCCGGCTGTCTCCTCTCGCCGTGTCGCTTAGCTTGCGCGGCTGACAAGGCCAACCAGAAGCACCAGCGCTATCCCATGCAGCATTACCTGGCTCTTGAACAGCGGATGGGCGAGGTCGCCGTGCGCAAATCGCAGCGCGCCAACATAGCCGAACATCTGCAACACCACCCAACCAATAGCGAAGGGCAGAAAAGCGCCGCTCGCAAAGGCGTAGCCCAGGAGGCCCATGGCGCTGAGAAACAGGGTTGCTGCGGCAAATGCCCAGCGGGTTTGCTCTTTGGTCAGCTCTTTTGACGGATCGGTCGGATCGGGAAGCGAGGTCAACGCGCCGCGTCCATCAGTTCGCGCATGTGGCGAATGGCGTTTTCGAGGCCGGTGAACACCGCCTCGCCAATCAGATAGTGCCCGATATTGAGCTCGGCGATCTGCGGGATCGCCGCAATCGGTTGCACGTTCTCAAAGGTCAGACCGTGGCCCGCGTGCGGTTCGATCCCGTTTTTAGCCGCCAGCGCGGCCATATCGGTGATGCGCTTGACCTCGCTCGCGACTTTTTCATGGTCGCCATCAAGAAAGGCGTGGGCGTATTCCCCAGTGTGGAATTCCACCACCGGCGCGCCGAGCCGTAAGGCCGCGTCCAACTGGCGCTCATTCGCTTCGATAAAGAGGGACACGCGGATTCCGGCGCCACGCAATTCCTCGACGATGGGAGCCAGCGTGTTGTCGAGGCCGGCGGCGTCCAATCCGCCTTCGGTTGTGCGTTCTTCCCGCTTTTCGGGGACGATGCAGGCGGCGTGCGGTTTGTGACGCAGCGCGATTTCGAGCATTTCTCTAGTCGCCGCCATTTCCAGGTTGAGCGGCAGATCGGTCGCATCTTGAATGCGCGCTAAGTCTTCGTCGCGAATATGGCGGCGGTCTTCGCGCAAATGCGCCGTGATCCCATCTCCGCCGACGCGCGCAACGATTTCCGCGGCGCGCACCGGATCCGGGTGATCGCCGCCGCGCGCGTTGCGGATCGTGGCGACGTGATCAATGTTGACGCCGAGGCGAAGAGGTGCGGTCATGCAAGACCTCGGCTGCCTGGCTTCACCGGGGGTAGCTCGGCAAGCTCAGGCGGCAACTCGTCCGGGTCATAATCAGGGACATCCAGCGTGGCCAAGGCAGCGAACGGCACACCGATATCAGCGCGTCCATTCGAACGGTCTATGAGGCAGGCCGCACCGATCAATTCCCCCGGATGTTTGCGAATGGCGGTGATGCATTCGCGTGAAGAAAGTCCAGTTGTGACCATGTCTTCAACCATTACGACACGGTCACCGGATTGGATTTCGAAGTTGCGTCGCAAACGGAACTCGCCGTCTTCACGCTCAACGAAAATGGCACGGCAACCGAGCGCTCTTGCGGTTTCGTAACCGGGAATAACTCCACCCATGGCCGGAGAGACGATAACGTCCACCTTTCCAAACTTCTCGGTGATTAGCTTGGCCAGCGCGCGGCAGAGGCGTTCCGTACGCACAGGGTCTTGAAAAACCAACATCTTCTGCAGGAACACTGGGCTACGACGACCTGATGAAAGGATGAAGTGTCCCTCCAAAAGCGCACCGCTTTCGCGGAATTCATCGAGGACTTCATCAACAGTTTTTGGCAGGCTTTCAGACACGGTCATGTTTATCCGATTCAAGGCGTAAAGCGCGGTGGGAAAGGCATATGCTTGCGAACCTATCACGCTCGCTTGCATAAATTTCTCCCTAGAAGCGCTTGAGGGCATGAGCAAGCGCGGCTAATGGGGCAGATAAGTCGGCCATGTTGTCGATACAGCGCGGCTGCGTGGGGTTTGTCCAAGGGGCAACTGAGCGGGGCGCTGATGGGATTAAAATTGGACAAAACTGGGCACATGAACATGGGTCAACACTTCGACCGGATTAAGGTCACCCTGCTCGCACTCGCAGCTTTAATGGGCGCTCTGTTCGCCCCTGCCGCGCTTGCACAAGACGAAGCGGCGCCTGTCGCCACCGAAGCGGTTGAGGCGGTCGAAGCCGCTCCGGCCAACGCGTATGTGCCGATGGCGCCAACGTTGGATAAGGGCATGCCAACCGATCCGCGCGCGGACACGCCGGGCGCGATGGTCAAATCGTTGACCTTTCAGGATCAATACACCGAAACCGGTGCCTACGCGCTATGGATGCACAACTACTTCCTGCTTCCGGTCATCACCATCATCAGCCTGTTTGTGCTTGGCCTCCTGATTTACACGATGGTGCGTTACAGCCGCCGCGCCAATCCGGTGCCCTCCAAGACCACGCACAACACCGCGATCGAAGTGGTGTGGACGATCCTCCCGGCTCTGATCCTCGTGATCATTGCAGTTCCGTCGATGACGCTTCTGGCCGCGCAATATAAGACGCCGCCTGAGGATGCCGTGACGATCAAGGCCATCGGTTACCAGTGGTATTGGGGTTACGAGTATCCCGACCATGGTGGTTTCGAAGTCGTCTCCAACATGAAGAAGAAGGCCGACGCGCTGGCCGATGGTGAGCCCTATCAGCTCGCGGTCGACAATCGCATGGTTGTGCCCGCGGGCGTTCCGCTGCGCATCCAGACGACCGCGGCCGACGTGATCCACGCTTTCGCGGTCCCGTCGCTGTGGTTTAAGCAAGACGCGGTGCCAGGCCGCCTTAACGAAAAGCTGCTCACCATCGAAGAGCCGGGCGTCTATTACGGACAATGCTCAGAGCTTTGCGGCACGCTGCACGGCTTTATGCCGATCGCGGTTGAAGCGCTGCCGATGGAAGAGTTTGAAGCGTGGGTGCTGGAACAGGGCGGGGAAATCCCCGGCGCTGTTGTGGCCGAGGAAGCGGTCACTGAAGAAGCCACCGCCGAAGTCGCGCTGGCTAACTGAACCGACCGAATACGAATTAGATCTGTTTAAAGAGCAAAGCTGAGAGATACTGAACCATGGCCACCACTGCTGAAGGTTTCGAGGCACACCACGACGATCACGCTCATGCGGATCACAAGCCGGGCTTTTTCGCCCGTTGGTTCATGTCGACCAACCACAAGGATATCGGCACGCTTTATCTGATCTTTGCGATTGTCGCGGGGATTGTGGGCGGCGCGATTTCGGGCATCATGCGCGCCGAACTCGCCGAGCCGGGCATTCAGTACCTCCACTGGTGGGCCAATTCATCGCCCGAAGATCTCGCCGCGGCAGGTCACATGTGGAACGTGTTTATCACCGCGCACGGCCTCATCATGGTCTTCTTCATGGTCATGCCCGCTATGATCGGTGGCTTCGGTAACTGGTTTGTGCCGTTGATGATCGGCGCGCCGGACATGGCCTTTCCGCGCATGAACAACGTGTCGTTCTGGCTGACCGTCGCTGGCTTCTTCAGCCTGCTGTTCTCGATGTTTGTGCCCGGTGGCGGCGGCATGGGCGCGGGCGTGGGCTGGACGGTTTACGCGCCGCTTTCCACGACGGGTTCGGTTGGCCCAGCGGTCGACTTCGCGATTTTCTCGCTCCACTTGGCGGGCGCGGGCTCGATCCTCGGTGCGACCAACTTCATCACGACCATCTTCAACATGCGCGCCCCGGGTATGACCCTGCACAAAATGCCGCTGTTTGTTTGGTCTGTGCTCGTCACGGCCTTCCTACTGCTGCTCGCGCTGCCGGTTCTGGCCGCGGCGATCACCATGCTGCTGACCGATCGTAACTTCGGCACGACCTTCTTCGATCCCGCCGGTGGCGGCGATCCTGTTCTGTACCAACACCTGTTCTGGTTCTTCGGTCACCCCGAAGTGTACATCATGATCCTCCCCGGATTTGGCATGATTAGCCAGATCGTGGCGACCTTTAGCCGCAAGCCGGTCTTCGGCTATCTCGGAATGGCCTACGCCATGGTCGCGATTGGTGTGGTCGGCTTCATCGTGTGGGCGCACCACATGTACACGGTCGGTCTCGACCTCAACACGAAGATGTACTTCACCGCAGCGACGATGGTCATCGCGGTTCCGACCGGCGTGAAGATCTTCAGCTGGATCGCGACGATGTGGGGCGGTTCTAACGAATTCAAGACCCCGATGGTCTGGGCGATCGGCTTCATCTTCCTGTTCACCGTTGGCGGTGTGACGGGTGTGCAGCTGGCAAACGCCGGTCTCGA